>JBGSLN010000303.1:0-11269 GCA_041740675.1 Gammaproteobacteria bacterium
CCGATCTAACAGCATGTGCTTCACAAAATAACGGTAGCACAAATGATGATGCAATGTCGATAGCAAATGGTAAACAGCAAATGACAGAAGCTGCTCAGGTTAATGTGCAATTAGGCTTAGGCTACTTGCAACAAGGACAAGTGCCTCGTGCTAAACAAAAATTGCTATTAGCTGTTCAACAAAATCCGAAATCAACGACTGTGTTAGACGCGATGGCGTATTTTTGGGAAGTAACAGGAAATAATAAATTAGCAGATAAATATTATAAGCAAGGCATTGCCCTTAATCCTAAATCGGGTCAAGCACTCAATAATTATGGCGCTTATTTATGTCGGATAAAACGATACAACACAGGAGAAAAATATTTATTAGCCGCTGCAAATGATCTAACGTATATTAATTCTGCAGCAGCAATGGAAAATGCTGGCCTATGTGAATTAGGCGTTCCTAATGTTCAACAAGCAGTAGTTTATTTTAAAAAAGCATTACAGCAAGATCCAAATCGCTCTACCTCTTATTATGAACTAGCTAAAATCTATTATAATCAAGGCAACTATAGCCTTGCTAGTGAGTATCTTAAGGGTTATAGATCCAAAGGACCGATGTCTGCTGCATCACTGTGGTTAGGTATTCAAATTGCTAATAAAACAAAAGATGTTGCTACCATCCTTAAAAATGGGGCATTATTGAAGAAACGTTTTGCTAACTCACCCCAATATCAACTTTATCAAAAGATGCAATTATCATGAGTAATGAAAAAATTGAAAATATAGTAGTCGCTAACAAGCTAGAAAAATCATCCAATCATGGTCCAGGTGCGCGCTTGCGAAAAGCAAGAGAAGCAAAAGGATTATCTATTGAGGATATTGCGAAAAAGCTTTTTTTAACGTCAGCAGTAGTGCGACAAATTGAGAATGATGATTATAATAGTAGTCAAGCAGTGACGTTCATGCGCGGCTATTTGCGTTCTTATGCACGATTAGTTGATGTAGATGGTGCAGTATTAATCGCAGAATTTAATGAGCTAGGCTTAATGGATGCGCCCCCATTAATGTCGACACAGAGAATTTATCACCGTGAATCCTCAGTTATGAATAAAGTTATTGCTTGGGCTACGAGTGTCGTTGGTGTATGTGTGGTTTTGTTTGTTGTCATGTGGGCACATACCGAATTTTCTAACAATGATACTTCGGTCAGTAATGTTGCTTCTAACATAGCATCAACAGTAACTTCTGCAGTAACAGCAAATAGAACATCGTCTGCAAATTCTGTAAATCAAGCAAGCAGTACTGCAAATATGAATACTGAGGCAAGCAATGGAACTGGTACTAATTCTGTTGCAAGCGTCACTGGAAATTCGCAAAATACCGAGTTAGCCAATAATCAAAGTTCTTCAACTATTATTTCGGGAGCTACTTCTGATGCGACAGATTCAACTGTTAATAACACAAATGCCAGTGCAAGCATGGACTCTAATATGCCTACTACAATGTCTGCTACTTCAACTGATACTACAAATGTTCCCAATAAAAATGTAACTGAAAAAGATAAACAAAAGATTGCAGCAGAAAATAGTAAGAAAAACAGACAATTAACAAGTTCTTCAATAACTAATGGTGATAATTACACTGCGCAAAATAAATCAAAAAAGTTAGAAGAGAAAAAACAAAAAATATCGATACCATTTTAAATGTTGAATAAAGTATAAGATCAGCCATGACAAAGTATATACAAGCAGTGAAAGGAATGAATGATATTCTCCCGGAGGAAATAGACTATTGGCATTTTCTTGAAGCAGAATTAAGAAAGTTGACAGATGTTTATGGTTACGAAGAAATTCGTACTCCAATTCTTGAAAAGACCGATTTGTTTCAACGATCAATTGGTGAAGTCACTGATATCGTTTCGAAAGAAATGTATACTTTTACTGATCGTGATAACACGAGTGTAACTATGCGACCAGAAGGAACTGCTGGTGTAGTACGTGCTGGAATTGAAAGAGGATTATTTTACAATCAGACACAACGTTTATGGTACTTAGGACCTATTTTTCGTCATGAAAGGCCACAACGTGGTAGATATCGCCAATTTTATCAATTTGGTTTAGAAGCCATTGGCTTTTCAAGTCCTGAAGTTGAAGCAGAACAAATTATGTTTCTTGTCCGATTATGGAAATTTTTGGGCATTGCAAATCGGCTAGAATTGCAGATTAATAGCTTAGGAACAACAGAATGTCGAACCAAGTATCGTTATGTGTTAATAGAATATTTAACAAAACATAGTGATAAACTAGATGAAGATAGTCGAGTGCGGTTAAATAAAAATCCACTACGAATTTTAGATAGTAAGAATCCAGCAATGCAAGAAATTATTGCGGCTGCTCCAGTGATGTCAGATTATTTAAACGATGTGGCAAAGCAGCATTTTCAACGTTTACAAGAGTTGTTAAATGCTGCTGAAATTAATTATAAAATTAACACTCGATTAGTGCGAGGTTTGGATTATTATTCTCATACCGTGTTTGAATGGGTGACAGAAGCTTTGGGTGCACAGGGGACTGTTGCTGCCGGTGGACGTTATGATATTTTGATTGAGCAATTAGGTGGCCAAGCAACCGCAGCGTTTGGCTTTGCTATGGGCATGGAACGGATAATTGAGTTAGTGAAAGAGTTTTCTGCAAATTTAATAAAGCCTAATAATCCAGATATTTATTTTATTTTGGTTGGAGACCAAGCACAAAAACAAGGTATAATTTTGGCTGAACATATTCGAGAACACTTACCAAATATAAAACTTATCACTAATACTCAAGGCGGTAGTTTTAAGAATCAATTTAAAAGAGCGGATAAGAGTGCCGCAACAATAGCATTAATTCTCGGAGAAGATGAGGTTGTGGCTGGAAAAGTAACCATTAAATACTTGAGAGATGAAAGACCTCAGCAAACTATTTTTCAGACACAGTTAATATCATGCTTAAAAGCATAGGAGTTTTATGATGGATATTTATACTACAGAAGATGAACAAGTTGAGCGCATTAAAAAGTGGATTAAAGAGTATGCTCCAACTATCATCATTAGTATTCTAATTGTCGTAATAGGAACTTTTGGGTGGCGTTATTGGAATCAGCATAATGATAACGTACTCGCTGCTGCCTCAAATACTTATGAACAATTGCTTTCTAGTTCTATGAATAATACGCCTGGAACAAAAGCTTTGGCAGAAGATGTTATTAATAACTATGGCAATACACCTTATGCAAAATTAGCGGCATTATTATTAGCGAAGCAAGATATTACAAATGGCGATATGGCGGATGCTACGAAGCAATTCCAATGGGTGATGCAAAAAGATGGCCCTGATAGTATTAAACAAATTGCACGGGATCGATTAGCTAGACTATTAATTGCTGAAAATAAAGCTAACGATGCGATCACATTACTGCAAACCGTTGATGATAAAGCTTATGTCACAGCTATCAATTCCATTCGTGGAGATGCATATGCTGCATTAGGTAATGCTGAAATGGCACGGCAATCTTATCAAACCGCTTTGGCAGCGCTGCCAGCATCCGATGATAGCCGTCCATTATTAGAAATGAAGTTAAATGATTTACCGGCCTAATTAGCTTGTGCAGATATGTTCCCTGTCAAACCACCTCAATCTGAACAAGAACTATTAGATTATTCGCGTTCAATTGCTGGAAAAACTTTGGCTGAATTAGCTACTCTTGCTGGGAGTAAAGCACCGCAAAACTTATTGCATGCGAAAGGTTGGACTGGACAATTAATCGAATATTTCCTAGGTACAACTGCAGGTACTAAATCTGTTCCAGATTTTAAGCATTTAAATATTGAATTAAAAACAATTCCAATCGATGCAGCAGGAAAACCCAAAGAAACAACTTATGTTTGCATTGCACCGTTGATTAATCAGCTCCAATTACAATGGCAAGATTCTATAGTATATCATAAATTAAAAAAAGTATTATGGGTTCCTGTACAAGCAGACCCAACGATTCCAGTGCCAAAAAGGCGTATCGGCACAGCGGTACTTTGGAGTCCTTCAGTCGCACAGGAACATATTTTACGGCGAGATTGGGAAGAACACATGGAAAAAATTTCATTTGGTCTAGTGGAAACGATTACCGCTCACCAAGGAATTTATTTGCAAATCCGACCGAAAGCAGCCAACAGCAAAGCGTTAACAACGGCAATTGGATCTAATGGAACAATTATTCAAACACTTCCAAGAGGCTTTTATTTACGGACACAATTTACTGAACAAGTTTTGGAGCAGAGTTATTTAGTATCTGAACGAAAACTCATTTAGTGCTATATTTATGAATTAAAGCTTATTTTTAGAAGTTTTATTAAAAGACATCAAGTGATTGGTAAACGCAATGGAAATTGCTGAAAGGATTAAAGTCAAATGAATCACTACTTGCCACATAATAGCAAAATTCATTTTATTACTCGGATCAATAAAAGTTCGTAGTAAATGAATTGAAGAAATACCAATTAAAGCCAGTGCTAATTTTACTTTCATAGTGCCCGCATTGACCTCATCTAACCATTCGGGATGATCAGGATGACTATGCAAATGCATGCGGGAAACAAAGGTTTGATAGCCGCCAATAATGACCATAATTAATAAATTGGCAATCATGACCACGTCAATCAAATCCAAGGCTTTCATCATGATTTCATTTTCAGATAAAAGATTAATACCTAGAATCAGATGTAATAATCCTACGGCAAATTCATACACATACACGAGTAGTACGATAATTAATCCTATATATAAAGGTGCTTGTAGCCAGCGAGTGGAAAAAATAAAACGTGACATAGCAGTAGGTGAACTCATAATCATCTCGATTTTTTATGTTGTGACATCATGACGTTACAATACAATCCATCGCAATACAATTCAAGTTGAAAAATAGACTGAGTGTGGGCGCAAAATGAGATTAAACCAATGACTGATTTTGCTTAACCGTGTTTTGCCAATTTATGTCCATGTTTAGGATGAAAACTGCTAAAAAATCATTGTAATTAACTTTAAAAGTATGGTAATGTATTTATTATCAGATTATTTTCAATGGCAATTCCTATGAATTGTAATAAACAAACCAAGATTTCTAAAGCAGGTTATGATGTTTGCCAAGGTGTTTGTTTATCTTTATCTTCTTTAAGCCTCCTTCTCCTCTGCCGATAGGCAGAAATTACTTTATCTCCTACAATTTATATATCTACTCTAAAACCCTTCAATAGGAGCTTATAGCGATGCAAGCAACTAAATTTATTTGGCAACAAGGCAAACTTATCCCATGGCAAGATGCCACAACACATGTACTGGCTCATGGCTTACATTATGGTTCTGCGGTATTTGAGGGTATAAGATTTTACAAAACTAAAGATGACACGGCCATTTTTAAACTAACTGAGCATGTTGACCGATTTTTTTATTCTACCAAGCAATTGGCAATGCCTATGCCGTATTCAAAAAAACAAATTTTTGACGCGATTGTTGAAACTGTTGCAGCCAATGAAGTAGAGTCCGGATATATTAGACCGCTAGCTTTTTATGGCTATGGTTGGATGAAATTAGTACCGGATGCCAATACACCTGTAGAAATTATTATTGCTTGTTGGCCTTGGGGAAAATATATCGCTCAAGATGCAATCGATATGGCCACCAGCTCTTATATTCGTATCCATCCGAAATCAACAGTAGCCAATGCAAAAATTAGCGGCCATTATGTCAATAGCATTTTAGCTGGATTAGCTATAAAAAATACTCCATATCACGAAGCTTTGTTATTAGATGCAGAAGGTTATGTGGCTGAAGCAAGTTCGTCAAATATTTTTATTGTAAAAAATGGTGCGTTAATTACCCCAGCTGTGGGCACAATTCTTGAGGGTGTGACTCGTGCGACCGTTATTGAGATTGCGAAGCATTATGGTATTGCTCTAACAGAAACTAAATTTATTCGAGATGAAATTTATACTGCTGATGAAGCCTTTTTAACGGGTACAGCAGTGGAAATTCTCCCGATTAAATCATTAGACGACCGGATCATTGGTACAGGAAAAGTTGGACCTATCACCAAAAAAATCAATACGATTTTTCAAGCCATCGTTCACGGAGAAGATCCCGCTTTTAAACAGACATTAACACATATACCCCCTAAAGGAGCAAACCGATGAATGTCAATCAAGTCTATATTTTCGATACAACCTTGCGTGATGGTCAACAATCTCCTGGTGCAGGTATGTCATTTAAAGATAATTTACGCTACGCCGAATTGGCAAATTTATTAAACATTGATGTACTTGAAGCTGGGTTTCCGTCAGCGAGCGAAACAGATTATCAAATAGTCAATGTTATAGCCAAAAATATGGCAGAGAAAAATTCTACAATGATCATTGCTGCACTTTGTCAATTGCGTGAAGAGCAATTAGTAACAACGATGGAAGCTTTACAACCCAGCTTAGCGATAAAAAAAGCCCGAGTGCATACTTATGTTCCGGTTGATCCGAATTTAATGCAAGCATCACTGGGAAAACTAGCGGATGATAAAAACAAAATCATTGAGGATTTACATCGATTGACGGTGCTAGCTGTAAAAGCTGGATTTGAAGTGGAATTTAGTCCAGAGGGTTATTCACGCTTACAACAAAACTTTGATTTTACCACTGATTTAATTCGTGCTGCTGTTAGCGCGGGTGCTAAAGTTATTAACTGCCCAGATACTATTGGCGGTGCAGCACGCATTGAAGGTGAAAATTATTTTGTTCGCAATATGGTTAAGCATGCAGACATTATTAAAAAAGAATTTCCTAGAAACACAGTTATATGGTCAGCACATTGTCATAATGATTTTGGCTTAGCGTTAGATAATTCATTAAATGCTGTATTTGAAGGGCCAGCGCGGCAAATAGAAGGTTGTATTAATGGTGTCGGTGAAAGAGCAGGCAATGTTTCATTAGAGCAATGTATTATTTATATTAAAAACTTTGGTAAATATTATGATGCCAAAAATCCATTATTTACTTCAATTAAATGTGAATATTTAAAGAAAGCTTCTGATTTTATTAGTGAACGGATGTTACCTCGCCAACCGCATAGCCCGATTGTCGGAGAAAATGCAACTAGACATTCTTCTGGTGGTCACACCAATGCAATTCTAAAAAATCCTTTGGCGTATCAACCGTTTGATCCGGCAGAAATTGGCAGTAAAATTACTTTGGTATTTGGTCCATTAAGCGGTAGTAATCATGCAAAACAAATTATCGAAGCACATGGTTATAGTTGTACTAATGAAGAAAAAACGGATATTGCCCAAGCAATAAAAAACTTTTATGCTGATCGACGTAAAGGAATCACTGATGCTCAGTTGATGCATGCTTATTTAAATTACCGCGCACCTATTAAAGTCAAAGATATTTTTTATTCAAAAACTAGCCGAAATCAGTCAACATTAACTTTGACTGGCAAATTTTTTGATAAAGAAACGATTAATATAAATTATCAGGGAGCAAACTCAGCATTAGCCGCATTAGGTCAAGCTGTTGAAAATTATTTGCCAGGCATTAGCATTTTTGATTATCGTTCTAATTCTGTGGATGAACGATCAATAAATGCAAAGTGTTACAGTAAAATTATTATTCAGACTACTAATGGTGAACAATTTATTGGTCAAGCTACTGATGAAGATATTGCAATTTCCGCACTTACCGCCTATGTTGATGCTGTAAATAAAGCTTATGTTGCAGCTTGTTTTCGAATCGAAACGAACTGAGAGAAAATACTTATGACTAAAAATATTATTGATAAAATTTGGGATGCTCACCAAGTTTCACAACAATTAGGACATCCTGCTATTGTTGCTATAGATCGGATGTTATTACATGAAGTAACCTCGGCCCAAGCATTCGACGAATTGCGCAAACGAAAACTTCCAGTTTTTGATGCTACTGCAATGATTGCTACATTGGATCACAGCATTCCAACTGATGCTAATCGTCAATCAATCAAAGATGAAATTGCTCGTAAACAAGTTGAAGCACTGCGAAAAAATGTTAAAGAGTTTGGTATAGAAATTTTTGATTTTGACAGTCAGTTTCAAGGCATCGTTCATGTCATTGGGCCTGAATTAGGTTTTACTTTACCAGGAATGACGCTTGTTTGTGGTGATTCGCACACTTCAACTCATGGTGCGTTTGGCGCGTTAGCATTTGGTGTGGGTACTACAGAGGTAGGACATGTATTGGCAACAGGCTGTATTTTGCAGCATAAACCTAAGACCATGAAAGTTGAGTTTGTTGGATCAATGCCAAAAGGAATTACTGCAAAAGATTTAATTATGAAATTGATTGCAATGATAGGTATTAGTGGTGCGACTGGGCATGTTATTGAATATGTCGGGGAAGTTATTAAGAATCTATCGATGGAAGCAAGAATGACAGTGTGCAATATGTCAATTGAATGTGGGGCCCGTGCGGGATTAATTGCCCCTGATGCAACAACATTCGCGTATTTAAAAGATCGAAAATACACCCCGAAAGGCGCAGCTTGGGAAAAAGCAAAGCAATTTTGGCAGACATTACCTAGTGATGCGAATGCAGTATTTGATAAAACCATTACGATTGATATTACAAATTTAAAGCCGATGGTGACTTGGGGCATTAATCCTGAACAAGCAATTAGCATTGATGAAACTATTCCTACTTTAAATGAATTGCCCAAAACGCATCAGGGTATGGCACAACAAGCGTATGATTATACGCAGTTAATACCAGGGCAACCTATTAAAGGACAGAAAATTGATTGGGCCTTTATTGGCAGTTGCACTAATGGTCGAATTGAAGACTTGCATGTAGTAGCAGAGATTTTAAAGAATCGAAAAATTTCCTCACATGTAACCATGTATATTGTCCCTGGCTCAGAAAAAGTATTAGCACAAGCTAAGCAAGAAGGGTTAGATAAAATTTTTATTGCTGCAGGTGCAGAATTTCGAATGCCAGGTTGCTCAATGTGTTTAGGAATGAATGAAGACAAAGTGCCTACTGGAGCGCGTTGCATTAGTTCATCCAATCGAAATTTTATGGGGCGACAAGGGTCTGGTAGTATTACGCATTTAGCTTCGCCAGCAACTGTTGCAGCAAGCGCGGTGTCAGGCTTCATAACCACAGAGGAAAATATCTAATGGAAAAATTTACAAAGTTTACAGGTCAAGTTATTCCTTTGGCTATCAAAGATGTTGATACGGACATGATTATTCCAGCACAATTTCTAACACAAATTAATCGTGAAGGTTATGGGAATCATTTATTTTCTCGATTAAAAGCAACTAATCCGCAATTTATTTTTAATGATCGACGTTATAGTAATGCGAGTATCTTGGTTACTCAATCAAACTTTGGTTGTGGTTCTTCACGGGAACATGCAGTGTGGGCTTTGATGCAAGCAGGCATCAAAACTATTATTGCCGAATCATTTTCAGATATTTTTTATAATAATGCTGCAAAAAACGGTCTGTTATTGGTAACTTTGGCAAAGTCGGAGATTGATGCCATTTTTGCTGAGACAGAAAAACATGATATACATTTAATAGTTGATTTAGCTCAGCAAGTAGTTAAAACAAAAACCGGGCAAGACTATCATTTTACCTATGATCCTTTTCGTAAGACTTGTTTATTAAATGGTTATGATGATATGGATTATTTGTTATGTGCAATATCCGAAATTAGGGAGTTTAAACAGTGTCAATAAATAGAGGCCAAAGTGTGGTAATAGTATCGATAATTCATTAACATTAACCAGAGAAAATAAAGAATGAAAAAGAAAATCGCCACATTAGCCGGTGATGGTATTGGCCCTGAAGTAATGCAACAAGCATTAAGAGTATTAGATGCTGTGGCTGCACGATTTAATCATCAATTCGAATATTTATCCGCAGTAGTTGGCGGTAGTGCGTATGAAAAATTTAATAGTCATTGTCCAGAAGAAACATTACAAGTTTGCAAAAAAGCGGATGCTATTTTATTTGGTTCAGTGGGTGGGCCTGCAAACGAACAGCATTTGCCAAAATGGAAAAATTGTGAAGCAGCCAGCATTTTACAATTACGTAAGCAATTTGCATTTAATATTAATATTCGTCCTATTCATATTTTTCCAAGTTTAACTAGCATAAGTCCATTAAAAAATGAACTAATTGACAAGGGTGTTGATATTCTAATTTTTCGAGAGTTATGTGGTGATATTTATTTTGGCAAACATGAAATGATTGAGGAAAATAAATTAAGAACCGCTAAAGATGAGGCTGTTTATAATGAAGAGCAAATTCACTGTATTGCAATAGCCGCATTTGAGGCCGCGAAACTTCGAGGTAAAAAAGTTGTCTCAGTCGACAAAGCTAATGTGCTTGCCACCTCTAAATTATGGCGTGAAATTGTTGTGGAGATCGCTAAACAATATCCTGAAATAGAATTATCACATATGTTAGTGGATAATTGTGCGATGCAATTAGTACTGAATCCAATGCAGTTTGACGTCATATTAACAGCAAATTTATTTGGGGATATTCTTTCAGACTTGGCGGCTGCATTAACTGGCTCGGTTGGCTTGACAGCTTCTGCCAGCCTCAATGCGCAAGGTTTTGGTCTTTATGAACCTTCAGGTGGTTCTGCACCAGACATTGCTGGAAAAAATATTGCGAATCCAGTGGCACAAATTCTTTCTGCGGCATTGTTATTACATCATTCGTTTGGAATGGTCGCTGAAGCACAAGCCATTCAAGATGCAGTGAAACAAACCTTGCAAGCTGGAATATTTACTAAAGATTTAGTCCGAGGCAATCAATCAGCAGTATCTACGATAGAATTTACGCATCATATCATCAAATTGGTTTGATTATTTTGCTATTATCTTTTGACTAGTCTTTTGTAGATAATTTATATACAATGATTTGTTGTACTTAATTGGAGAGTTGTATTATGCCAAGAAAAGATAATTATAAGTCTAAAAAAAGAAGTTGGACAGAAGAGCAGGATGATAAACTACTAAAGATATTAGATGAATATCCTGGATTAGTATCCCCTAAGCCTAAATGGTCTCAAATTGCTGATATTTTTAATTCAAATATAGTTGATGTAAATAAGCACCGTTCTGGAAAACAATGCAGTGAACGCTGGACACAACATCTTGATCCTGAATTATGTCATGATCGATTTACCTCAAAACAGAAAGAGCTAATAATTGAATATA
>JBGSLN010000304.1:0-8436 GCA_041740675.1 Gammaproteobacteria bacterium
ATAGAATAAAGTAACATCGATTGAAGGCGATAAGGTGTTACCCGTTAAAGCTACTCGTAATGGTTGGGCAATATTTGGCATTTTCAGATGCAATTCTTGTACCAGCCTTTGAATTGCATCGTGAAGTTGTTGTTTCTCCCATGAAAGTAAATTTTCTAATGCAACTAAAGTTTTTTCTAACACGGGCTTTGTTTCTTGAGTCAAAAACTTTTTACAGGCTTCTTCGTCATAATTAGCGGGCTCTTTATAAAAATAAACGCTCTTTTCAACTAGCTCTTTAAGCGTCTTCACTCTTTCACGCTGAAGTTCAATGATATCTTTTACTGCAGGTCCTTGAGTGACATCAATTTGTTGATCTTCAAAATGCCATAGCAATTCCTGTTTTAATTTTTCTTGTGACATATCTTTCAAATAATGCTGATTTAGCCACAGCAATTTTTCAAAGTTTAATGCAGACGCGGATCTATTAATGTCTTTAATATCAAAAAGATTGAAAAGATCTGTTTCTGAAAATATTTCTTGATTACCATGGGACCAGCCTAATCTTACTAAATAATTTCGCATTGCAATTGGTAAAATACCAATATCTCTATAATGCATAACACTGACTGCTCCATGGCGTTTTGAAAGTTTTTTCCCATCCTCGCCTAAAATCATTGGCACATGGGCATAAATAGGAATGGGAGCATTCAATGCTTTTAAGATATTAATTTGTCTAGGAGTATTATTTAAGTGATCATCACCGCGGATGACATGGGTAATGCGGGTATCCCAATCATCAACAACGACAGAAAAATTATAAGTGGGTACTCCGTCAGAACGAATAAGAACCAGATCATCTAATTCATGATTGTGGAATTCCACTTCACCATACACTTTATCATGCACACTCACTGTCCCATCTTGAGGAGTTTTAAATCGAATCACAAAAGG
Source organism: Gammaproteobacteria bacterium (assembly GCA_041740675.1). Classification (GTDB taxonomy): domain Bacteria; phylum Pseudomonadota; class Gammaproteobacteria; order JBGSLN01; family JBGSLN01; genus JBGSLN01. The sequence continues at coordinate 934 of JBGSLN010000304.1, forward strand.
CTGATTATTCGCGGATAAGTCTTTATCTCGACAAAATCCATCATAACGAGGTTTTAACTTTTGCTGCATTTGATCGTGTCGTAATTTTTCTAGCCTTTCTTTAGAACAATTACAACGGTAAGCTGTGCCTTGTGCCAACAAAACTTGAGCTATTGCTTGATAGCGTTCCAACCGGTTTGTTTGAAAGATTACTTCTTCATCAGACTCCATCCCTAGCCAAGACATCCCAGCAAAAATAGCATCGATTGCTTCCATAGTTGATCGTTCTCTATCAGTATCTTCTACTCGAAGTAAAAATTTTCCCTGCATTCTTCGTGCATAAAGCCAAGAAAATAAAGCGGTTCTGGCACCACCTATGTGTAAAAAGCCAGTAGGACTTGGAGCAAAGCGTGTTCTAACGTTCATGTAAACCTTTATTTTATTGAACAGAAATGATAATAATACCTTAAAAATTCCAAATTTCACAAAAGTATTTTTCAGAGTATAATGGTAATAATTATTTAAATTGCTGGATTTCTTATATGAGAAATTGGAATATAAGTTGCAAGATCTTTTTGCTAGCGCTTTTACCTACTCTAATTATTTCCATCTTACTATGCGGTTATTTTATCATTCAAAAATTCATTGATGAAAATTCAAATCTTAATCAACTTGGAAATTTAATAACCGAACAAATGGAGCCTGCTGTAAAATATGCATTGATAACAAAGAATAATCAACTGTTGCAAGCTTTAACAGACACTTCAATTCAAAATCCTAACGTATTGGCAACTTCAATTTTTGGCCGAAATGGAAAACTCCTCGCCTTTAGTGGGCCTGATCATCTTATGTCAACAAATCTTGAAACTTTTCAACAACAAATAAAAAGTTCAAAATCTGGTAAGCTTGAATTTTTACATCCTTTAGTAGTGCAACAAGCTAAGATTAATAATGACAATAAAAATGAAATGGGTTGGATAGCGTTAACAATTTCTACAACTACAGCAAATTATATAAAAACTCAAGCCATTTTAATTAATTTGATTATAGTTTTTATAGGAATTTTTATCGCTATGGTATCAATAGCAATTATTTCTAAGTTAATTTTGGGTCCATTGGCAAAAATTAACAAGGCTATTCAAAACTTAAAAGTAAGAAATTATAATTATAAACTCTATCCCTTACAGGGAAGAGAATTTTCACTTATTGCTAACGGCTTAAATAATATAAACGTGATGATGCAAAAGTTAGAGAAAAATCAACACGACAGTGTCTTGCAAGAAACAAATGATTTAAAACATACTTTAGAAGAAATTGAAATTCAAAATATCGAACTTAACATCGCACTGAAAAATGCACAACGAGATAATCGAAAAAAATCAGAATTTATTGCAAGCTTGAGCCATGAAATTAGAACCCCAATGGGGAGTATCATTGGATTTACAAATTTATTGCTTGAGAGTGATTTAACAAAGTATCAGCAGGAATACTTAATTACAATTCAGAAGTCGGCTAATACATTGCTTGCAATTATTAATGATATTTTAGATTTTTCAAAACTTGAAGCAGGAAAATTTAAACTTGACAATGTTCCTTTTGATTTAAATGACACAGTTGATGAAGTACTACAAAGTTTAGCACCAGAATCTCAACGAAAAAACTTAGAACTTATTCCATTATTGGCATCTAATATTCCTACAAAAGTTATAGGAGATCCTTTACGTTTAAAACAAATTCTCACAAATCTAGTATTTAATGCAATTAAATTTACTGAAGAAGGTAGTGTTTGTTTAAAAGTTGAATTATTAAAACAACATGATACTACTGTGTGTTTGCAGATTAGTGTGATGGATACAGGAATTGGTTTAAGCGACAAAGATAAGAAAAACTTATTTAAAGCATTTAACCAAGCAGATATTTCAATTGCTCGTAAGTTTGGTGGAACAGGTCTTGGTTTAGTAATTTCGAAACAGTTTATCGAGCAAATGGGTGGTAATATTGAAATTTACAGCAAAGTTGGAATTGGAACAACTATTCAGTTTAGTTTGGATTTTATAGCATTAGATGAGTCTGAGTTATTTACAAAATATCCAAAAAAAATCAACAAATCTATTTTAGTTTACGATGCTCATTTACTTTCTAGAAAATCAATTAAACAGTGTTTATTTTTACGAGTGAAGCAACTAACAGTTGTGGATACATTTGATCAATTAAAACTAAAACTAAATGAGTTAAAAAAAGAAAAACTACTTCCTGATCAAATTATCTTAAATTTAACAATAGTTGAATCGCATAAATTTCAAGTCATAGAGATTTTACATTTTTTAAAAAGCGAATATGCAATACCAGTCACAGTACTAATAAATACTGCTAATGAAACTACAATTAATGAGTTAATGAATAATGGTGCAAAAAATTGTGTAATAAAACCTATTTCATTAAAGAAGCTATTAGCGGCGATTGACGAAGCAGCAGAATATAATATTACTGGCTCAGAACTGCAATTATTAGTCAAAGAAATAGAGATAAATTACACTAACTGCAAATTATTAGTCGCTGAAGATAATCCTGCTAATTTAAAATTAATCAGCAGTTTATTAGAGGGTATTGGCATTATAATTGACACAGCAATTGATGGTAAACTAGCATGTAATGCTTGTGATAAAACAAAATATTCCCTAATTTTCCTCGACTTGCAAATGCCTATTATGAGTGGTTTTCAAGCTGTAGAAAATATTCGAAAAAATAGTCGATATAACCAAACGACCCCAATCATTGCTATCAGTGCCTATATCTCTGATAATGACAAAGAGAGATTATATAATCTTGGCTTTAATGAACTACTGATAAAACCTATTGATGTGAATACCCTAGAATATGTAATCAAAAAATGGAACGATAAAGTTATTGAAAAAGAAAAACCTATAGAAAAAAGATTTTCTATAGAGCCAGATAAAAAGAATTTAAATAATAGTCCACTTCTTGATTTAGAACGGACTATACACCTCGCCGCAGGTAGTAGAGTGTTGGCATTGGAAATAATACAAATGTTTATGAAAGAAATCCCTGTATTAACAGAAAAAATGCATGCGCATTATTTAGGAAAAAATTGGTCAGAACTAAAAGATATAATTCATAAAATTCATGGTTCATCTCATTTTTGTGCAATGACAAGATTGCAAAAAACAGCTGCTGATTTTGAAGAGGCATTAACTAATTTTTCAGTTAAACAATACGATGATTTATATGCCAAAATTAACCATGATATTAGCGAGCTTCAAAAACATATTGAATCGAATTTACCAGAATTGATTGTTTCAATGTGATAAATTTGCCTTAATATTCAGGACTCCTACCTAACGTACAAAATCTTTAAATGCTGTAAGTATAGATTTACTTCTATTAAGTTGTTCTATGTCCTCAGGGGTAGCAGTACCAAGTTTAATACGTTTTTCAAGTATTTCTTTTTGTTCGTCCTTAGTGGGTTCAAAGATTGTTTGCTTGTTAGTATTTGGATCAGTTAAAGTAATATTTTTAGCTCCTTCAGTTCTCAGCCAAAGAGCTGCTTTACGTCGCACTTTTTCATTGGCATGGTTAACATCATAGTTCTCATGTTTTTCCATGGTGATCTCACGTACAGCATATTCAATCAATGTTTTTTGACGACTATAATCTTTTTTAGGAAGATTAACTTCGAATGAAGATTCATCTATTTTTTGCAAGACAGTCGTAGGCACAGGAGCATTGTGTCCATGATTACTGATAAGTTCAAACTTTGCTAAAGATGATGGCTTGGTCGTTGTAGATTCATCTTGTGGTTTATGTGCTTTAGAATAAAATAGTCTTGCTGGTGATAGCTCCTGCATTGCTATAACCGGCCTACCAAGTGATTTTTGTTTAGTCTTAGGTAACAGAGAAACAGTTTCATGATCTTTTTTGAAAATGAGCGGAGAAACAGAACTAGCTGCGCCCTCTCCTTTTATAGGCCTAGAAGAGACAGGAGTAATAATCAGCGTTTCTGTGAAATGAGGTATCGGTTGTTTTGATGCTATAGAACCTGATTCTACTTTTGGAGCGGATCCTTTTTTGAGTAACGCTTCCGCCGCTTGAATAGCTTTTTCTTCTAATTGCTTCTTTAATAAACCCAATGCTGCAGCAAGTTCAGTTAATTGTTGGAATAGATAGTTAATAAAATTTATATTTTTTTCATATTCTTTTCTATTAGCAGTGGAAACCTTATCAGCACTGGTTGGTAAATTTAACTTCCAATACTCAATTTGTTCCACAAACTTTTCTATATCCACAATAGCTTGCCGGATATCACCCAAAGATTTATTGGCTGTTGAAGAATTCTGTGTTAATTTTTTGAAGTCAGCTGTTCGATTGATACAAGTTTTAATGAAATTTTCCACTTCATTTAGTTGTGTTCTTGACGTGTATTGGTCATATAACCATTGAAATTGATGTTCCACAACTTTTTTAGCTTCAGAAAATTTATTTTTTTCAGCTACAATATTTCTAAGTGTTATTTTAATTTGTTCATTGAACAGGTGTCTTTGCGACAACAAACTAGTTGTTTGTACATGGGACGCTAATGTTTCATCAGACAATTCCAAATGAAGTCGTTGTTGCATTTCTATCAATTGAGTTTCAAAATTGATTAATTCTTCCAACTGTTTATCTATATTTTTACTAGTTGTTTTCAGTTTTGCAGCTAAAGTTCCATTTAATAACGCTAGTTGTTTATCAGTATGAGATGTAAAAAATGAAGCAAACAAAGATGGTTTTTGATCAATTATTTTTTGAGTTATTTCCATTCCTTGTTGGAAGTTTTTCAAATAAAATTCAAATTGCTTTAAGTGTGTTTTTAAATAGTTATTAGCATTATTGACAGGATTGTCATCCGCAGCTGAATTAAGCTTTACAATGCTTGCATTTACTTCATCAAATACATCCAAACTTTGAAGTATAATTTCTTCAGTATTTTCTTGAGCTTTTGCAGAAACTTCAGTGATACGATTAAAAATGATTTTTTTTGCTGCAGAGATTGGATCATTATCATTGATAATAATGAGCTGTTCTAGGTTTTGACCAAGTTCAAAAACTTGTCGTTGAATAGTATTAAGTTTTTCGAGGTTTTGTTCAGATGAAAGATTTTTTTCTAGTTGTAAGAATCTAAAATAATCATCATATACAGTTAATAGGTTGGTTAGAGTAATAAATTGAGGATCAGTAGGATCTTTTACAAAAGTTGCCCACTCATTTTTTAGCTGTTTAGCTTTATTATAGGCAAGAGTTAATACAGAGTTATTTCTTAATGCATTGTTTGCTGTTAATGATAAACTTTGTTGAAATACCTCAATGCAAGTTTTGAGATAATCAGCTACTTGACTTTTTATGGTTAAATTAACTTGTTCCTTTGCTGTGTCAATATTGATTACTTTAATTAACTCTGAAAATAGAGTTTTTAATTCTAGAGGTAAGTCGTTTTCATTGATTCCAGTCAATCCACGTAAAGCAGATTCAACATACCCCCCTGCTTTCTTTCCTTGTAAATCTTTATCACGTAGTAACTGATATGAGCTTTCTAGTGATAAGATCATGGTTTCATAATAGTGTAATTCAGCAACGCCTTGATTTTTAAACTCTTTTAATAAATTTAACAGCGCAGCAATATTAGCAGCATGATGTTGTAATTTTGAAAATCGATCATTTAACTCGGTAAATAATTCTTGATAATACTTAATATCTAATTTTTTATCGGTAGTGCTTTGTTGCAGATAAATGGAAAGTACCTTAGCTTCTTCAAACAATGCAGCTAGTGATTTTTGCGAAAAGCGATTAGCTGAATTTTCTCTACTGGGTGAACGTTGTTCTTGAATAGATGCAAAGTTGGTACGGATATCAGATAGGATTTGCTGAATCAATTCTTCTTTTGAAAGACTTTGAAATTTTTTAATAGCTTCAAGTTCAGTTTTTAAATTAGCTAGAATATGAATTGATTTTGGTACGATTTTTGGTCCATCACTTTTAATGTTGACTGTTCTATTAAATAAATGATTAATACTGCGGTTATGAGTAGATACGTTACTATCCTTCCTTTTTTGAGCTATATTAATTTTTACTGTGTTATTCTCTTCGATTAATTTAATGGTTTCTTCTAACAGAATCGCTCTTTGTTCAAATAAAGCATAAAATTTATCGATTGATGATTTTTGTAATGATTCAAGATAAAGTTTGGCAATATTGTGTTCTTTATTATCAGTAGTAAATAAAGACATGTCTGCAAAAACTTCATCAGGCAACGGAAATAAATTTATTCGATTATTTTTTAACTCATTTAATTTATTTTTCAATTTTTTAACAATTTCAAGATCTCTATCTGCGGCAACAACTCGATTAAGTATATTTGCGTATAAACTATAATGGTCAGCATTATTTAGCGAAGAAAATAGGGTTTGATAGTGGTTCTCTGAGTTGCTATCGTTAGTAATGACTGCACGTTTAGGGGGTTTACTTTGGCGGAGCTCAATACATTGGTGAGTGATGACATTGAGTTGATAACTTGCTTGTTGCAATTTTGGAATTGTAGCTTCTGGTAATTCCAATGGGATTTTCTTGAGAAGCTGAATTAATCCTATTAGCTCATGATTTAATTTATTTGCTGCATAATCATCTTCGATCAATACTAATCTATCAACTAGAGTCTCTTTCACATTATTGAGTTCCGTTGATGTACCGCATCTATCTACAGTTCGACTAAAATCTAAGTAAATATTCTGAATAGCGGAGATAATATTAGCGAGTATACGGATAGATTGTACAGGCTCAGTCGTTGTTCCTTTGTTTTGTAATATAAACTCACAAACAGCATCAATAATTTTTTGATCACGATTGGAAGATACAGGCAAACCTAATTCATCAGTCAGACTTGGAAAGGCAATGATGACTGCATCAAATAAACTAACACTAATGTCTTTTCCTAAAATAGTTTTGGTATCAAATTGATTTAAAAATATTCTAGCTTGTTCTAAGATTAGTGGAAAAGATGAAAAATCCAGCTGAGAAAATTGTTGAAAAAGTTGCATTCCTACATCAACTTTAACATCTTTAACTTTTTTAACAAATTCTTTTACTTGTTCATTTGACAGTGTCACATTGACTTGTTGAAGTAGGCTAATTAATTCTTCTTCTTTCATTTCATTTTTTGCAATGCAAGCATTAATACTAGTAATCCACTCTTTATCAATATTTTCAGTTGAAAACAGCAGATTCTTATCTAATAGAATTCGCAAAAATTGATTATCAATTAGTTTTAATATACGAGCACGGAAAATAGATAGAGAATAATTCTGTGATTGCTGAGGTTGATTGTTTTCTCTTGCAATAGCTAAGGCTGTTTTACCCGCAGAATTTTTTTGAAGAGTATCAAGCTTTGGAATCATTAATAACTTTTCAAACATCGGCCAATTTTTATTTTTAGCAGTAATATGCATGATTCCATTTTTTTGTTCATCAACAACA
>JBGSLN010000305.1:0-3423 GCA_041740675.1 Gammaproteobacteria bacterium
GATTTAATTAAACATCCGTGGCGTAAAAAAATTCGCAGGCTTTTGTGCAAACAACTCTATGGGCGGTAAAGCATTTAATGCAGTTTCATTCCAATGATTAATTGCCTGAAAAATACTATCAAAAGCATTATGGGGTCCATAACCACACTGGCTGCAATACAAAAAGAAAAACCATTTTCTGTGTCCGCCCTCTACCATTGCTGATGTTTTTCTTATTGTCATTGGTTTCGTGCAAACAGGGCAGGGTTTTATTGAACCGCTTGGTATATTAGTTGTATCAAAATTCATGCTGATTTCCTCCGTAAAAATCAGAATTAACTCACGGAGACGATCAACAAAATTTAAAAGTTTTGTCGTTGCTCCATGTAATAAATCAAATGCACTCTAGTCATTTTGCTAGCGTTTAAATTTTCGTGATGTGTTGCCTTAGTCGTAAAAACCATTGCGTAAACAAATTTCTTTTATGGGCCATACATTGCATAGGTTGAAGTTGTAAAATTGCAGCCATCATGACAGCATTAGTATTATTTATATTCATTAATGAACTGGTTTCAGTAAGTAGTTTCATTGCTTGTTCTCCATTATTAAGTGTTCTCATTACGTACTTTAACCATATTAGAGGACTTTTTGAGAACTTTCAAGTAGATTTTTTGAAATTTTATTTTTAGTTACAATAAAGAAAAGACTGCAGATATCTTTATTACATATTTTTTATTTTCTGCTAAAATTAGCCAAGCTACCATTTTAGGGAAATATCTATGAAAAAAGCCATTTGGACTATTGTTGTAATTATTTGTGTTATTGTTGTTATCTTGCTCGCACTACCTAAATATTTCAGTTCGCAAAATCAAGCATTCGTGCAAAATTTTATAAACGGTGTGCAACTAGGTTCTAATGGCCAAATCACGGGTAAAATAGTAAAAGCAGCAAATGGATGGTTTAGCGCTGATTCAACTGTTGAATTTGATTATAAAATTGCGGTTGATTCTGAACTTACCAAAAAATCACCTATTACTGGAAATCTTATTTTACAACTTACTAATTATTACGGCCCTTTATTATTTACCCATGATGGTTTGAAGTTTGGCCAAACCTATATCGAATACACTGTCAATAATAATGAACAATTAGCCAAATATTTTAAAACTCCATTAATCCAAGGTACTACGCTGATCGATTTTACTGGTAATGCTAATGTAAGTTTTTTAGGTTTGAATGCACTCACACTACCTAATTTTCAATTTGATGGTCTCAAGGCGACAGCTGTTTTAAATAAAAATGTCACTCAGATAAGCGGCATAGTTAATTATGGTCATTTACAAGTAAGCATGCAAAAATCAACAGATTTCACTTTAACCATTCAACCATTTACTCAACAATTTAATTTAAATCGTATAACTAAAAATGATTTTTGGAATGGAACTAAAGATCTTGAATTACCTAGTATTACTATTAAATCAGATGATTTTAATGGTAAATTTGATAATACGAGCTTTAAATCAAATGTATCAGTTGATCAAGACTTTTTTAATGGCACTTTCATTCTTTCAATTCCTACTTTCACTATTAATAGTCAAACTGGAAATTATCAAGCAACATTATCTTTAAAGAATTTAAATGCTCGTGTTTTAAAGCAAATGTATACGTTAGCTAAAAACTTTAATGTTGACCAAGCTACTGAACAACAAAAGCAAATGTATGCAGCACAACTTTCTGATTCTGCAGTTGACCTATTTACCGGAAAATCAATTTCACAATTTAGTTCAACTTTGAATCTTGATAAGCTCGGCAATATTATAATCAATGCCGGCTATGATAACACTATGCCGCTGAGTAAAATTAATTTATCTGCAAAAGCTATCCAGCAAAATAATGAAATCGCGGGTGTTGATTTAAATTTCTTAGATTTAAATAAATCAGCGCTTGGCAAAATATTTCATACTATTGTAGCTATTGGTGAAAAAGTTGATTCAGGTAGTTCAGCAGACTCTGCTGAGATACAACAATTGCAAGTTACTTTGAGACAATTGTTTTCACAATTATTTGCTCCCACTTCGCAAATTCATTTAAATGTTGTATTGCCTGAGAGCTCAAAATCAGGATTTCAATTATTAGATGCAATCGCATATTTCAAACAATTGCCACAAAATCCTACTCTGTCTGCTTTATATTCACATGTGCAATTAGATGCAAATTGGAAAATTCCAACTTATGCAACTGATTTGCTTAAAGCATTTGGTCCAATAATCATCAGCAAAATGCAAGATCCTGAAGATCAAGCCCTGGCAAACAATGTATATAATATTTTCCAGCAAATGTTTCCTCAATTAGTACAACAAGGTTATCTAACACAAGTGGGTAATTATTATCTTTCAACTTGGAATATTACCAGCCAAGCAGCCTTAATGAATAATAAGCCTATTCAACCTCTAATTCAGCAATTATTACAACAACAGCAGCAACAAACAAATACAACGACTGTAACGACGCCTACGCCAACAACTTCATCCCCCACGTCAGTTACAACAAAACCTTCTGTGCCAACATTAACTACACCCACAAAACAAAACCCGCACTCAAATGTAGCACCAATTCCAGTTATACCTGTCACACAATAATATGCAAAAATCAAAACCCGGGATTCTCGGGTTTTATGTTATTGCGAGGAATTTCACTTTTGAGGCATTACTCCATCAAACTCTTCAACAAATTCAGCTAAGGACGAAATGATTTTATCAGCTGAATTTGCTAAATTTTTTCGAAATACATTTTCAGTGTATAAATAGAAACGTACCTGCGGATGCATTGCTTTAATTTCAGCATCAGTTGCACCATCGCCGATAACAAATACCTTGCCGCTTCGGTTTAACATTTCGAGTTGTTTTGCTTTACCGAAGTTATGAGCAAGTAAGCAGTTTTCATCTATGTTTGTAACTAAATCACCTGAGTAAATAAAATTGTTAGCAAATACATGAGTACTAGCGATATTAAAATCTGCAACAATGGGAATAATAATTTCAGAAAAACCACCAGAGAATATAAAAATATCATCAGCGTGATCTTGAATAAATATTTTATTACGAATAAATGAATCTGAAACTTTTTGCCTTAAATAATCTATCCCGGCCAATACATGCTTTTTTTGGATATTTAACATTTTAATGCGCGACACCAGCGATTCATGAATTCCCATCTCGCCTGCCATAGTCGCATTGGTTGCAGCTTCAACCGCGGTTACAATTCGAGTCAATTCGGCTGAATGTTGGTAAATAATATGGGCTAGAGTATCTAATGTCTCACAGTTGATGAAAGTGCTGTCAAAATCTAGAATAATTGTTTTTTGCATTGATATCCTCGTATTACGTAACTTCTTTTTGCATTATATGAAATCACTCAATCTGATTGTTAGCGAAGTGATTGACT
>JBGSLN010000306.1:0-3552 GCA_041740675.1 Gammaproteobacteria bacterium
TATGCTCATGCTTTTGAGAAATTACAAAACCAGAATAAAGAATATCTTGTCTGCACTAAAACTCATCTTATCGAAGGCGAACCAGGAACAGCTATCTCAAACTTTATTCAAAATAATAAGATCGATATTATCATCATGGGAACGATCGCACGAACTGGAATTCAAGGATTTATTATCGGTAATACAGCAGAAACTATTTTAAACCAGGTCCAATGTTCAATTATCGCGATAAAACCGGATGGGTTTGTTTCACCTATTTTGCAGTAATACTGCTCTAGTAAATTTATTAAGTGTCAAACTAAATTTAGAATACAATGAACTCCTTAAAGTATTTAAGACCAATGCTGAAGCTTATGGTAAGTTTAATAGAAATCATCATTTGTGATTTAATATGATTTCAGGGATTATTAATTTAAAATATTAAAGAATTAAGTCTTAAAAAGATTATTTTTTAAATTCTCTCAATAAAGATTTTAAAGCTAAAATTTCCTATATTCGCATGAAAAGTGGGGTTAAAAAGGGCGACAAAGAATTATCGCCCATTCATAATTATGGTATGAGTTTAATTAAGATATAAATTGTATAAAGACCGCATAATCCTACAATGGTGTAAACAATACGCGATACAACTGACATATTCCCAAAAATAAAAGCTACAAGGTCAAAGTTAAATAAACCCACTAGTCCCCAGTTTAATCCTCCAACTATCAATAGGATAAGCGCAATCCAATCAATTGCATTTAATTTCATCGCAATGGCTCCAATTTATTGAACAGAGTATAAATATATACTACACTTATACAAAAATCAAATATTAGTATAATCATTGTATAAGTTTATTGTATGAAAAAAGATACTCATTATATTTTAATTGGTGAAGTTTCAACTAGAACTGGCGTTAATGCTATTACCCTAAGGGCATGGGAACGACGATATGCACTCTTAAAACCTAAACGAACTGAAAAAGGGCATCGATTATATTGTGAAAAAGACGTTGAATTTATAGAAGCTATCTTAGCTTTGATAGCAGAAGGCATATCAATTAGCCAAGTTAAACATATTTTAAAAGAAAAAGCCTATTTCAACACAAACACAGAAGCTAATCAAAACTATCAATGGCAGCACTATATCAATAATATAGTGCTGGCTATTAAACAATTTGATATTCATAAATTGGATATGCTCTACAATGAACTTTTATCCTTGTATCCAATTAATATTGTCACTAAACAAGTGATTATTCCCTTACTTCAAATGTTAGGTAAAAACTGGCGAAAAAGCGAAAGGCGAAAAAGCGAAATAGGTATTGCCGAAGAACATTTTTTTTCAGTATATCTTCGAAACAAAATTGGTTCTAGGTTGCATCATGAAATGATGCATGTTCGGGGAAAACGAATCATCTTTGCTTGCTTACCCAATGAATATCACGAATTTGGATTATTGTTATTCGCCTTGTATTGCCTCAGTAGAGGATGGCAACCGATTATTCTAGGTGCGAATTTGCCCTTGAATCAATTAAAACCAGTAGCAGATACCACAAATGCTGTGGCTATTGTTTTAAAAGGCGAGTTGAATCCAAAGTTACAGAGGGATTTACAACATGAGGCGAACGTGCTCAATTTACCAATCTTTATTCGTACTGATGACAACACAATACATTCAAAATCATTTTATACACTACCGAGTGATCATGTTGATGCGTTTCGTCAAATAGAAAAATTGACTAGCGAAAAGATTTGAACAGATTAATCGCTCTATTAACTTTGATACAGCAAAGAAGTGATCCTGCTACAGTTTAATAGACACACTGAACATTGTAAACTATCTGTTAGGAGTGCACTATGGCAAAGAAAAAATTTGATAAAGAATTTAAAATTAATGCAGTAAAATTAGTTAAAGAACAAAGGTTATTAGTTACCCAGGTGAGCCATGATTTAGGGATTGGGCAATCAATATTGCCGTAGAAAGCCCAGTGTTCGGCAGCAGGAAATTGGTATTAGATGCATTAAATCAAGCTTTACAACGTCGGCAGCCCACCCATAATCTGCAGCATCATTCCGATCGTGGTTGCCAGTATACGAGCCAGGCTTTTCAGCAATCATTGCAAGAAAATAATATTATTTGCAGCATGAGTGCTACGGGGTACTGTTATGAAAATGCTGTAGCAGAAAGCTTTTTTCATACCTTGAAAACCGAATGCGTTTATCGTGAACGATATGAAAATCGTGAACAAGCTAAACAAAATATATTTGAATACGTGGAGGTTTTTTACAAAAATAAGCGACGTCATTAAACCTTAGGCTACTTGTCTCCCGCCGAATTTGAAAGGCGTTATCAACAACAGCTCTGTTCTTAATGTCTAAAAAAATGTTGCAAGATCACTATTCCATAACGTTATTGATTAAGATAAGCAATAGGGTAGAGTGGCAATAGAGAATTATGATATACTTTTCAATACCTTGGTCTAATTGCACAATAGATCCATAAGTTTCAATCAATGGAATTTAATGCACAGTGTGTGGTAGGTTATTTCTGTAACTCAATCACAAATAGGATGGGTATGAATCAATGTCCAAAATGTAGTTCGCCATATAGTTACGAAGATGGAGAGATGTATATTTGTCCTGAATGTGCGCATGAATGGACAAAAAATTCAATTGTGGAAAGCACCGAGCAAATACCTGTTGTTCGTGATGCTTTTGGGAATGTGCTAAGTGATGGTGACACTGTCTCAGTAATAAAAGATCTCAAATTAAAGGGGTCTTCGTTGGTCGTTAAAGTTGGAACCAAAGTAAAAAATATCCGCATTGTTGAAGGTGACCACAATATTGATTGTAAAATTGATGGTATAGGCGCAATGCAATTGAAATCAGAATTTGTAAAAAAGACATAGATATAAGATTCTGTTGAATTGGTCCTATTTGAGGGATTGTAAAATTTACTATTTTGGCATTCGATCTAGATTTTAATATTATCAATTTTTCAAACTAGGGAATATTGGAATTCGAGGGTCATGAACCTCAATCGAAGTATTCGATGTGGAGAATATTACAGATGTAGGTAGTTTTGAATTTTTGTTCTCAGTACTTGAATTTGTATCTTTTTCTTTACAAACAACGTTAGTATTATTCCTTTCAGGATACACAGCCGGTTTAGAATTGCCGTGAACTATAATGAAAGTGTAACTATTAGTTTGTCTTTCAATTGGTTTTTTTGCAATATTTGGCTCAGTTATTTCTGCTGGTATGACAATGCGTTGGTTCACAACAGTTATTGTTGCAGGGTAATATTCGGGATGATAATAATTAACTGTTGTAATATCGTTACGGTTTTCTTTTTTCTCTTCCAGGTTTTGCGCATTATTTTCAAATCCAACATTATTTTTACCAAAAGCTTTTTCAAACAACCTTTTAAGCATACATCATTTCTCACTAGGCTAAACCAACCAAAATTACTAGCTATATCTGCTTCGAGCTAAAACAATAATCTAAACTTTTAGACTTTACTCCAAAATAAAAATATGTTCAATTTCTATATACAATTAAAATAGCA
>JBGSLN010000307.1:0-6608 GCA_041740675.1 Gammaproteobacteria bacterium
ATAACTTCAAGTGTTCTGTAGCAATTCTTATAAGTAAATTAAGTTGCTGTTCTTGTGGAAGTAATTTAAGATCTGGAAATTTGTTTTGGAGTGAAAAATATTTTTCAAGAGCAACTGCCAGTAAGTCAGAAATTCTTTTGAAATTATTGGGATCATTGCTAGCATCAGTGTCTAATTTTTCAAGAAATAGCAATTCTTGTTCTAAAAAATTCAATCGCGTATCATCTGGCTCTACAACCTTTCCAGATTCAATAAAGGAACGCCAATTATTGAGTTGTCCTAAAAAATGCCGCTTTAATCCGGTAAACATATATACACCCTCTTAATCTAATTTTTACATAATTATACCTTTGAAAATACAAAAGTACTCTTAGAGAAAGGTACCATGAAATTCTATAATTTATTAGAGTTATTTTAAACTTCGATTAACTATCATTATTGCAGTGATTATATTAGACCTATATTTCTTGTGCATTATTAAGAATTTTTTAATTCATTTGGCTTGGCTACATTTGGCATAGAACCGATAGCATCTGGTTGTTTAATCAAGGATGGCATACTCATTAACGAAGATGCTCTAGCGTTACAAAAGACAGCTTCAATAAAACAAGCTTACGATTTAGTAAATCCAATTGCATTTGAGTTACCGATTTCCCCAAATATTGCAGCAAAATTAACTAATGTGTTGTTAACTAAGGAAGTAATTTTAAAAAAAATTACTCCAAGTCTTGCAGTAGCAGCAGATATTAAGATTATTGAAGGTGTTGGTGGTTGGTTTACGCCATTAAATGATATTGAAACTATGGCGGATGTTGTGCACGCATTAAACATTCCAACGATTTTAATAATATCGATTAAATTAGGTTGTCTTAATCATGCGTTATTAACCGTTGCAGCGATGCAAAAAATGCAAATACCATTGCTAGGTTGGGTGGCAAACTGTATGCAGCCTGAATTGTTGGCATGCGAGGAGAACATCTCAACTTTAAAAAGTTGGATTGCAGCGCCCTGCTTGGGTATTATATCCTTTGGAAGTACGGCAGAAAATTCATTAGAGGTAAAGGATATTGCTTACAATGCCTTAGTACGATTGCGATGACGATGATATTCAAAATAGGCTAAATTTCATAAAGATTAGTTTTTTTACAATGAGGAGATTTATGAGATACGGTCTATATGATTTTCCAGATAACTGGATCTTCAGTGCCTATTCGCCATACTGAAATTCCACGTAGCTTATATTTTTTTGCTAAATTTACTTTATCTCTAAACGAAGTGGCATCTTCAATAAAAATATATTCATTTAATTCATTATTTGGATAAAAAGTATAATGTACTCTTTGTTTATCATCCCAAATGAATTTAGCTTTATACTGATTAACTAAATGTTGCACGTCTAGATAGCTAATTTGTTCTACTATCGCTTGGACTCTATCCTCAAACTTGCTTGTATACCAATGATCAGAATATGTAGGAATACCTAAAGATATTTTATTTGCAGGGATATATTTTAGCGCGTATTTAATATTAGATTCCACCCAATCATAGCCGGCTACTGGTCCTGGGGGTGTACTGCCAGTATGTTGATCATAAGCCATCAAGCTAACAAAATTCACTGCTTTGCCTAATTCTTTATAATCATAAACGCCAGTCCAATTTTCAAATTTTTGTTTGAGAAAATCACTATCACCTGGCCCATCACTGGTTCGAGGTACAATAGCGACACTTACAGCACAACCTTGTTTTTGCAGAGCACTTGCAGCTGATTGAATAAAACTGGTAAAAAGATTTTTATCATTAACATGAATATGTTCAAAGTCAAATTGAAAGCCTTTAAGCTGATATTTTTTACAATCTGTTACTAAAGCAGCAATTAATTTTTGTTGGGCTGCAGGTGTTGTTAATAATTGATGGACTTTTTCTTGGTCGAAAGCTGCATTGGTGACTAAGGCAAAAAAATTAATATTATTTTTTTTAGCATATTGTAACAATTGAGGATTAATCTTTCCTGTTAGAGATCCATCGCTTTCTGCATCATAAGATTGGGAAATTAATATATTAATTAACTTTGGGTGCTGGGTTAAGCTCTTGACTGTTTGATCACTTTTTCCTTTATCAAAAGAGACATCTCTTAAAGTATAAAATATATTTTCCAGAGCGAATGCTGTTGTTGATGTTAGCAAAATTATTATTGAAATAAAAAAATATTTTAAATATACACTTAGATTAGTAATCATAAATAGTACTCTATTTAACAACACGCAATAAAAATTTAATAAAATCAAAGATTAAATTAGAAGGATTTCAATTTAAGTTTAGTCAATATTTCTAGGTTTACAAGGTAGATAAGGTTATTCTGGATTCATTGCGGTTCCTCCAGGCTAGGATATAAATTTATTTTATGATAGTTGTATCACCAGAGGAAAAAGCTTTTTGAGAGCCATCTGCAAGAGACAATAATAAATGGCCTTGTTCATTAATGCCTAAACCGTTGCCTTTGAATTCAAGTAGGTTGGATTTTAATTTTATCGAACGATTGAATAGATAATCACGCATTCTCCATTCTTTCAGAAAATACTTTAAACCATGTTCTTCAAATGTAGAAAGATATTCTAACAATTTATTGATTAATTCAGCGCAGATGAGATTTCGATTTTGATGTTCATCAGTGATTATTTTTAGTGATGTCCAATATTGTGAAGTTTCTTTAAGCGAAGCTTTTTGTATATTTATATTTACACCAACACCAATAATCACATTGCAAAACCCATGGGTTTCTGCTTCAAGTTCAACTAAAATGCCAGCCAGCTTTTTTCCTTGATAAATAATGTCATTCGGCCATTTTATTGATAGTGGAGCTGGCAAAGGGCACACTGCTTCAATAGCCTGACATGCTGCAAGTCCAATGATTAAGCTTAAACCAGAAATTTCACTGATATCTTTATAAAAAGGATGCCGTAATGATAGATAAATATTTTTTCCAAATGGTGAATTCCAACTACGTTGCATCCGCCCTTTACCCGCTGTTTGTGATTCTGCGATGCAGACATAAGACTTTTTATCCCGAAATGGCCGTTCTTTTAAATAAGCATTAGTTGAATCAATTTTTTCTAATACTTCAATGGGTGTGTTTTTTGTTTTAAGGCTATTTTTGATTTGCTGAGAGTCCAATAATATTAATGGTTCTAATAGTGCGTAGCCTTTGCTTTTAATCGATGCAATTGGGATGTGATAAGTTTCTAGTTTTTTTATAGCTTTCCAAACAGCTGATCGAGTGATATTTAATTTATCCCCAATTGATGTACCATCATGAAATTCCTGGTCATTTAAGAGACTCGTAATTTTGAGTAAAGTTTTATTGGTTTTTTTCATAACTAGTTATTGTTGAAAATATGTATACCTCTCCCAGACGAGTTTTAGGAATTATAACATACATGGGAGACTATATATTCTGCCAGTCATCTGCGAATTCGTAAATCAAAAAGGTAATTTCATTTTTTAGCTAAATCACGTATAATGGACTTAATTAAATATAACCAGTTTCACTTTTGAGGTAATGATGGATAAAGAGCCAATGACCATTGATGGCGCTGAAAGATTACGGAACGAATTACAAAAGTTAAAGACAGTTGATCGTCGTGAAATTATAGCTGCTATTGCTGAAGCTCGAGCGCATGGGGATTTGAAAGAAAATGCTGAATATCATGCTGCAAAAGAGCGACAAAGTTTTGTTGAAGGTAGAATCAGGGAAATTGAATCTAAATTGTCGCATTCTAACATAATTGATGTCACTAAAGTTCCTCACAATGGAAAAGTCATTTTTGGTTCTACCGTGACATTATTAAATCTAGATGATGAAAAACAAATTAAATATCAAATCGTCGGTATTGATGAAGCAGACTTAAAACAGCATAAAATTTCTTATAAATCTCCAATCGCACGAGCGCTGATAGGAAAAGAAGAAGGAAGTCCGGTTACGGTGAAAGCTCCATCAGGTGATATAGAATATGAAATTTTAGAAGTTAATTATAGTTGAGATAGGTGAGGAGAAATTAGTGGATATTATAACTCGTTCAAATCAGGCTGCACAGGTCAATGTGAGTGCCTTTATGAATCGTGTCTACACTTGGATGGCGATAGGTTTGGTGTTATCAGCTGCAAGTGCTTATTACATTGCTTCTGATCAAACATTAGTGATGGGGTTGTTGCAAAATAAAGTATTGTTCTTTGGATTGTTAATTGCGCAAGTAGGCGTGGTGCTATGGCTTAGTTTCAAACAAGCTACTATGTCAGTTACCGTGGCACGGGGCTTATATTTGCTTTATACATTACTAACAGGTGTTACTTTTAGCGTTATACTCATTAGTTTTACTGCACAAAGTGTTGTAAATACTTTTGTAGTGACCGCAGCAACTTTTGCAGGATTAAGCTTTTTTGGTTACGTCACTAAAAGAGATTTAGGGCCTGTTGGCACTTTTTGTATTATGGGATTGTGGGGATTAATTATCCTTTCTATCGCTGCAATGTTCATTCCAGGATTACGCGGTAATACCATGCAGCTATTTATGGGTGCAATTGGTGTGATTATTTTCTCTGGTTTAACTGCATATGATACTCAAAAAATTAAAGCTATTTATTTAGCGCATCATTCACAAACCAATGAAAATAAACAAGCAGTATTTGGCGCACTGATGCTTTATTTAGATTTCATTAATTTGTTCTTAAGTTTGTTGCGATTAATGGGCGATCGAAAATAATTGGAAGAGCATGATTTAATTTATTTTTCTTTATTTTCGTTTTTTCGATAAAGTACTACCATTCGACCGATGGTTTGAATGATAGAAGCATTGCAGCGTTCAGTCAATTCTTTGGCAATTTGATTGCGTTGGTCGCGATCTGCGCCATTGATTTTTACTTTAATTAATTCATGTGCTAATAGCGCGAGATCAGCTTCTTGTACGACATTGTCAGTTAAGCCTTTCTCTCCTAAAAGCACGACTGGATGAAGGTGGTGTGCTTGTGCGCGAAAGGCAAGGATTTGTTTATGAGAGAGAGATTTAGTCATTGAATACCTGGTTTTTTAAATAAAATAAATCATATCTTAACAAACCTGGATAAATTCGCAAAAGCAAATTATACTTAGCGCAGATGAAATTTTATCTGCATTAGTATAAACGCAGCAAATTTTCTGTTTTAAGAGAGCAGAAATTGCAAACATTTATTATTTTATTTAATACAAAAATATGTCCCAATCAAAAAGCTCAAGACGTTGGCTAAATGAACATTTTCAAGATGTTTTTGTCAAACGATCAAAAGAAGATGGTTATCGATCCCGTGCAGCATATAAGTTACTAGAAATAAATCAAAAAGATAAAC
Organism: Gammaproteobacteria bacterium; assembly: GCA_041740675.1. Classification (GTDB taxonomy): domain Bacteria; phylum Pseudomonadota; class Gammaproteobacteria; order JBGSLN01; family JBGSLN01; genus JBGSLN01. Next base: position 5,377 of record JBGSLN010000307.1, read on the forward strand.
TATTCAAGCCAGGTATGATCATTATAGATTTGGGTGCGGCTCCAGGCGGATGGTCACAAGTAATCACAGAAATTATAGGCAGTCAGGGTAAAATCATAGCTCTTGATATTTTAGAGATGGATGCTCTTCCTGACGTACACTTTATCAAAGGTGATTTTACCGAAAAAACATTACTTAATGAGTTATTACAGGCAATTGGCGATGATAAAGCTGATTGGGTAGTTTCTGATATGGCACCCAATATGAGTGGAATTAAAGGTGTTGATCAAGTTAAGACGATGTACTTAGCTGAGTTGGCATTGGAAACTGCATTACAGGTATTGAATCTTCAAGGTGGCTTTTTAGTAAAAATTTTTCAGGGTGAGGGATTTGATGCTTATTTAAAAACCGTTAAAACATATTTCAAAACGGTAAAAATCAGGAAACCTGAGGCATCTAGAGCGCGTTCACAAGAAGTTTATCTTTTAGCACAAAATCTAAGGACCTGTCCAAAATAAATAATAGCTGAAATTTCCTGAAAGTTGGGTAAAATATATGGTTCGAATAGAGCTATACTAATTAGTAATAGTAAAGAGGCGATAAAATTGAACGACATGATGAAAAATTTGCTGTTATGGCTATTGATTGCGGTGGTGTTAATTTCTGTATTAAGTAATTTTGCACCCCAAAAAGCGGGTGTAGAAAGCATAAGCTATTCCCAATTTTTAAAAGATGTACAAGCTGGTAGCATCAGTAGTGTAACAATTGAAAATCAAAATATTTCTGGTAAGACGCAAAATAATAAAGTTTTTACGACTTATATGCCTATGCTAGATCAGTATCTTTTGCCTGATCTACTAAAAAATAATGTCAGTGTTGTAGGTAAACCGCCTGAACAACCAAGTTTATTAATGCATATTTTTATTAATTGGTTTCCGATTCTTTTAATATTCGGTATTTTAATTTTCTTAATGCGACAAATGCAAGGTGGTGTTGGTGGTCGTGGTGGAGCTATGTCATTTGGTCGTAGTCGTGCGCGACTTTTAGGTGAAGATCAAGTAAAAATTACTTTTGATGATGTCGCTGGTGTTGATGAAGCAAAAGAAGAAGTCAAAGAATTAGTCGATTTTCTTAAAGATCCTGCCAAGTTCCAAAAGGTTGGTGGAAAAATCCCACGTGGTGTTTTGTTAGTAGGTGCGCCTGGTACAGGTAAAACGTTACTTGCTAAAGCTGTAGCAGGAGAAGCTAAAGTA
>JBGSLN010000308.1:0-5711 GCA_041740675.1 Gammaproteobacteria bacterium
TAACACTGTTGCTGTATTAACAACTTCTAGAAATGATTTGCATAGTATGACAGCTGAGGTAGCCCCAAAACCACCAATGCTACCAAAAGCAACAGAGCAACAGTTGAAACCAACTGAGATTGGAGAAAAGATTACAAAAGATACAAAAATCACAAATCGGAGTGCTCTTTTTAGTAGGTCTTCAACTACAGAACTCTCTAAGGATGAATCTGAGTCTTTATTGAAAAAATCTGATACTGATACTAACAGTAATAAACTTTGTAAAGGCTTTTGTAATATCATATAAAATAAGTTCATTTTTAAGAAAAGCTCATTAAAGTTGGAAAATGAAATTGTCGCAACTTTATGATCGTTACTTTATTTTATCTATTTAAAAAAAAGGTTAATATCGAAGCAAGATGATTGACTAAAGTGGCGATTTCTCAATCCGAAGGGCTGAATGTTTTAGCCCTTCGGACTTGAATACAATTTAACTGAATTTATCCCTCAGCACGTGCTAGCAAAGACATAAATATCATTGAGATACCCGTTACAACTATCTCCACACAGACAAATAATCCAAAGACCCACAATCCTGATACTGGCCAATGCACTAATATTAAAATCCCAAGAATCAATGAAATTAAACCACCAATGAGAATAATCCACCAAATATTAAACTCGCGGATATTGAAGGCAAAAATAATTCGTAAGATACCTGCGACAATAAGATAGATAGCAATAAACAAGGTAAATACTACTGATGCTTTTAATGGATAAGCTATGATAAAAATTCCTATCAACAAAGTGATTAAGCTTAAAAGCAATTGGAGCACAAGTCCAGACCAGCCCCGAGCTGAAAACGCATAAATGAATTCTATAATCGCGGCGATAATTACGATTACACCAACCCAAAGCATTGCTACTGCTGTTATAGCAACCGAGTAACTCGCGCCGATTGTACCTAAAATAACAAGTAAGATTCCTAGCAAACTATACCAAACCCAGTGTTTTTTATAGCGTGCAATTGATAAATGAGTGATTTCGTTCATAACATTCTCTCTTTTTATTATATACATTAATAATAGCCGAGTTTTTAATTTCCGCTAATTTATACCTCTCACAAACGAATTGGCAAATTGGTAACTCTATTGTAAAGTATCCGGATAAATAGCGGCTTTATTGTTAATTATCCGGAAAACTTATGTTTGAGAGAACGTTCAATTTAGCCAACTTATTGAAAAAAAAAGATTTTGCTTATTTGGACTTTCCGCCAACGGTAAGTGAACATTTATTTATTTCCAATTAAGTCATACTATTCCCATCATTAATTTAGTAGATAGTGAGTTATTGGGAAAACTTTTTAGCAAAATTATGGACTGGAGAAATTATTTAGTATTGTTACCGACGCTGTTGGAAAAAACCTTTCAATAAATCACTGCATGGCTGCTCAAATATTCCCCCTTTCCAAGCAATTTGATGATTCATTGCCGGATGATTGAATAATTCAAATGCATTAGTAACTGCGCCTGTTTTTGGATCGTAAGCTCCAAAAATTAATTCTTTAATTCGCGCATGTACCATAGCACCTGCGCACATCACACAAGGTTCTAAGGTGACATATACTGTCGCATTAGTTAATCGATAATTTTGCACTAATAATCCTGCCTCACGCAGCGCAATCATTTCTGCATGTGCAGTTGGATCGCAGCTATTAATGGGTCGATTATAACCTTGTCCAATAATTTTATTATCGAGTACTACTACGGCAGCGATGGGTACTTCACCGTGTTTTTCGGCTTGTTTTGCTAATTCATAGGCTTGTTGCATGAAATAAATATGTCGATCGCACATCGATTTTATTATTCCCACTCAATGGTTGCCGGTGGTTTTCCGGAAATATCATAAACAACGCGAGAAATTCCTGCGACTTCATTAATAATGCGATTACTCACATGCGCTAAAAAATCATACGGTAAATGCGCCCACTGTGCCGTCATAAAATCAATGGTTTCAACAGCACGTAATGCAATTACCGGCGCATATTGCCGTGCATCACCGACTACTCCAACAGAATTTACTGGCAATAATACTGCAAATGCTTGACTGACTTTGTGATACAAATCATGTTTTAATAATTCTTCAATAAAGATGGCATCTGCTTTACGCAATTTATCAGCTGCTGTTTTATTAACTTCACCTAAAATCCGTACACCTAAGCCTGGTCCTGGAAATGGATGACGATATACCATGTCATAAGGTAAGCCTAATTCTAAACCAATTTTTCGCACTTCATCTTTGAATAATTCTCGTAAAGGTTCTAATAATTTTAATTGCATGTCTTTTGGCAAGCCGCCAACATTGTGATGGGTTTTAATTAAATGCGCTTTGCCGGTTTTACTTGCTGCTGATTCAATGACATCTGGATAAATCGTACCCTGTGCTAACCATTTTGCGTCCGTTAACTTTGTCGCTTCTTCTTCAAATACTGCAACGAATTCATTGCCAATGATTTTACGCTTTTGCTCTGGATCTTGAATATTGGTTAATTTCGTTAAAAATCGCTGCTCCCCTTTGTAATGGATCACTCGAATTCCTAGGTGTTTTGCAAACGTCGTCATCACTTGTTCCGCTTCATTAAGCCGCAATAATCCATTATCGACAAACACACATGTAAGTTGCTCTCCGATCGCTCGATGCAATAATGCTGCAACAACCGAAGAATCAACACCACCAGATAAACCTAAGATAACTTGATCTTTGCCAACGCTGTCTTTACATTGTTTAATTGCATCTTCAATAATATTTGCCGTAGTCCATTGACATTGACAGTTACAAATATTTTCCACAAAACATTTTAATATACGTAACCCTTGTTTAGTGTGTGTTACTTCAGGATGAAATTGTACCCCATAGAACCTTTTTGATTCATTAGCCATCCCAGCAATCGGTGCATTATTAGTTTCAGCAATTACATTAAATCCTTCTGGTAACTGGATTACTTTATCACCATGACTCATCCACACATCTAAGCTTGCTCGCCCAGCCGCATCTGTTTTATCTTCAATATTGTCAAACAATTGGCTGTGGCCATGAACTCTCACTTCCGCATAACCAAATTCACAATGTGCTGAACTTTCAACACGTCCTCCTAATTGCTGCGCCATGGTTTGCATGCCATAACAAATGCCTAGCACCGGTACACCTAAATTGAATATTAGTTGCGATGCCCGTGGTGTTGTTTCAGCAGTAACCGTTTCGGGACCGCCCGATAAAATGATTCCTTTAGGTGAAAATTCTTTAATTTCTTTATCTGACATATCAAATGAATGAATTTCGGAATACACACCTATTTCTCTTATCCGTCGAGCAATTAATTGTGTGTATTGTGAACCAAAATCAAGAATTAAAATTTTATTAGCGTGGATGTTGGTCATGAGTAGCCTTGCGGATTAAATTTTTGAATATTCTATCATAGTTGAGTTTGATTAATAATACTAATGCCCATCGCATTTAAGCTTGGAAACGTTACATAGTAGGAATTATTGCAGTAATGTCAAGCAAGTACCTCAATTTACAAATTAGTAAATGAAGATACGAGTAAAAATTTCAACGTAATATAAAATCAAAAAACGCAAGTTTTATTTTAGTGTTCACGTGTTGCGAAAAATCGGATCTTAGGCCAACGTTCAATTGTTAGTTCTAAGTTCACATGGGTGGGTGCTAAATACGTTAAATTTTCTGCTCCATCTAACGCTAAATTATCGAAAGCTTTTTTCTTAAAATCTTCTAACATTTTTTTGTCATCACAATGGACCCAACGCGCAGCAACGACTGGAGAATTATCATAACCACAATCCACTTTATATTCATCTTTTAAACGATATGCAACAACATCAAATTGTAACACTCCAACAGCGCCCAAAATTAGATTATTGCTATTCAATGGTCGAAATAATTGTGTTGCTCCTTCTTCTGATAATTGAATTAATCCTTTTACTAGCGCTTTTGATTTCAGTGGATCTTTCAGGCGCACCATCCGAAATAATTCTGGAGCAAAATTAGGAATACCGGTAAATTTTAGATTTTCACCTTGAGTAAAAGTATCACCAATTTGAATGGTTCCATGATTATAAAGACCGATGATATCACCTGGATAAGCTTCATCAATATGTTCTCTTTCGCCAGCCATAAAAGTTAAAGTATGATTAATTTGCACATCACGCTCTAATCTGACTTGTCTGAATTTCATCCCTTTTTGATATTCGCCAGAACATACTCGCATAAATGCGATTCGATCACGGTGAGCTGGATCCATGTTCGCTTGAATCTTAAAAACAAAACCCGTAAAAGTTGGTTCTTCAGGTTTCACGATACGTGTTGAGGTGTGACATGGTTGTGGAGTGGGTGCATAAGACACAAAAGCATCCAATAATTCTCTAACCCCAAAATTATTAATCGCAGAACCAAAAAAAACAGGGGTTAATTTACCTTGCAAATACTGATCTAAATCAAATTCATGACTTGCACCTCTCACCAACTCTACTTCATCACGTAACTCTTGGGCTAACATCCCAATCCGTTGATCTAATTCGGGATTATTCAGTCCTTGGATCACTTCCCCTTCTTGAATTCGATCGCCTTTGCCTGGTTCATAAAGAATAATGGCATCACGTTGGAAATAATAAGTGCCTTTGAATAATTTACCACGGCCTATTGGCCAGGTAATTGGAGCACATTTAATTTTTAAAATCGTTTCAATTTCATCTAATAAATCGACGGGTTCTCTGCATTCACGATCCATTTTATTAATGAAAGTTAGAATAGGAGAATTACGTAAACGGCAGACTTCTAATAACTTAATCGTGCGTGCTTCCACACCTTTAGCCGCATCAATGACCATCAACGCTGAATCTACTGCAGTTAACGTCCGATAAGTGTCTTCAGAGAAATCGGCATGGCCTGGTGTATCTAATAAATTAAAAATACAATCTTTATAAGGAAATTGCATGACTGAAGTTGTCACCGAAATTCCTCGTTGTTTTTCTAATTCCATCCAATCCGAAGTTGCGTGACGTGCAGCTTTACGGCCTTTTACTGTTCCTGCTAGCTGAATCGCGCCGCCAAATAATAATAATTTTTCTGTAATAGTGGTTTTACCTGCGTCAGGATGCGAAATAATCGCAAAAGTGCGGCGTTTGTTAATGTGTGTCTGTAGATTGCTCATGTTTTATTTAATTGATTGTTACAAATATTGAGAATTGATAGAAGAACTGATGATGCCATGTGTATTATTCAGGAATTAATGTTCATAGTAGCAAATTTGGTAATATAAATCAATTTATACCTAGCACCGCTCTAGAGTAATAAAAGAAACTTGCTTCATATTCTACCCCCCCTCATAAGTGGAAGGGATGTAGCCTCTTCTCCTATATTAAGAGAATCCAAAACTATAGATTTTAATTCATAACGAATTGAATTTTGCTGATAATTGGTTAATTTATAAGCATCATAATAAAGCGCTATCAATTGTTTGGCATCATCATGATTTGTTAAAATGAAACTTTTTATTTTGATTTTTTCAAACTGAGATAAATCAATTTTAACACTACTTTCTGCAATCAATTCATGTAAACTATTATTTAGAAGGGTAGCAAATTGTATATCAAATGATAGTTGAACATAAATAACTTTATTTTTTAAAAAATCCACCACCCCTGACATACAGATCG
>JBGSLN010000309.1:0-5994 GCA_041740675.1 Gammaproteobacteria bacterium
CGGCATTCTCAGTGATCACCTTGATCGCTAATCGTTTACTTCGCCTGGTACGATCCTTAACTTTTCCTACTAATTGCCCACAAGCAGCGTCAATATCGTCACCACGTGTTTTACGAGTGATCGTATTAATCCCTGCTTTGACTAAAATATCTCTGAAACTATTAATTCTGGTTAAACTGGAACGTTGATAATTAGTGCCTGGAAATGGATTAAATGGAATTAAGTTCACTTTTGCAGGTACACCACGCAAAATTTTAATTAATTGTTTTGCGAGATCATCACTATCATTAATACCAGCCAACATTACATATTCTATCGTTACTTGCCGCTTTGAATCATTCTTAAAAAAATCTTTACATGCTTGTATCAATTCTGCGATCGGATATTTTTTATTAATGGGCACTAACTTAGTTCGCAATTCATCATTCGGTGCATGCAACGAGACTGCTAAAGAAACATTACTTTTTTTCGATAATTCATACATAGCGGGCACAACACCCGATGTACTTAAAGTCACCCGATATTTTGACAAGCCATATGCAAGATCATCCATCATGATGTCCATAGCTGCTAATACATTATCAAAATTTAGTAATGGTTCGCCCATACCCATCATGACAACATTCGTCACATGACGATCATGTTTTCCATTTAACTTTGATAACTGTCGAGCTGCAACCCAAACTTGTCCGATAATTTCGCCAATGGATAAATTTCGATTAAAGCCTTGTTTTGCCGTAGAGCAAAAATCACAATTTAACGCACAGCCAACTTGTGAAGATACACATAATGTACCACGATCAGCTTCTGGAATATAAACCGTTTCTATGCAATTACCATCTTCTAAGCGTAATAACCATTTTGCTGTGCCATCTTCTGACAGTTGTTCATAGGCAATTTCTAATGGTTTTACTTCAGCTTGTTCCATTAATTTTTCACGTAAAGCTTTGCTTAAATTTGTCATTTGGACAAAATCAGTGATGCCATGTTGATGGATCCATTTAAAAACTTGGCGACCATGAAAAGCCTTTTCACCCATCTCAGTAAAAAGATTTTCAAGATGTTGGCAACTGTAATTTAATAGGTTTTGCTTCATGAATTACGAACGTTCACAAATTTCTTGTGCAGAAAAGAAAAATGCAATTTCTTGTTTAGCAGTATCAACCGCATCAGAACCATGCACTGCATTAGCATCAATGCTATCAGCAAAATCAGCACGGATTGTGCCAGGAGCTGCATCTTTAGGATTAGTTGCACCCATCAATTCACGATTTTTAAGCACTGCATTTTCACCACGTAACACTTGAATCATCACTGGGCCAGAAATCATAAAATTAACTAAGTCTTTAAAGAAAGGCCGCTCTTTATGAACTGCATAAAAACCTTCTGCATCTTTCTTAGTTAAATGTTTCATTTTTGCAGCTACAATTTGTAAGCCTGCTTTTTCAAAACGCGCATTTATTTGACCAATCACATTTTTCGCAACGGCATCAGGTTTAATAATCGATAAAGTGTATTCAATCGCCATGTAAGACTCCATATATAATTTGATAATATTTTAGCAAAAACTATCAGGTATTATATGCGATTTTTTGTGCAAATGAAATGAGAAGCAATTCAACAGCCCAAACAAATAAAAACTGCTAAAATGTGCGGCTACGATTCATTCAGCTTATTAAGCACGGACGCCAATTAGAAATTATAACTTAGCTCCAATTCAGCACCATTACCACTATGGCTAATATCTTGAATATAATCAGCTTTGAGATCAAATTTTTTACTAATTTTAAACACGCTGCCAATTTTTGCAGCGGTGCGTTGTGGTAAGTCAGCATTGTCTAATTCTATGAATGGACTTACACATGAAGTCAAATGATAATAAGAACCAATATCATAAGCAAAATAAGTTGTTCGATTATCTTTAGCAGGCTTAGTATCAAACCCAACTTCTGCATAAGGTGAAAATTTATTATAATTAAATTTGTAACCTAACCGACCTCCATAACCTACTTGTCCATGGTTATAGATGGTTGAAATAGCTTTAGCATAAATATTTTTATTGAACCCATATTGAAACTCAAATTGATAACCATAATCTAGATTATTTAATTCATCAAGATTGGGATTAAGCGATTTTAAGATAACATTAAATTTCATTGGATGATCTGCATCAGCTATTGAAGTTGAAGATAAGAGTAATGCAATTGAAAGTATTAATATTAAAATAAAATTTTTAGCCATTTTAATGCTCCATAATTTTCGTAGCTGAATTTTCTCTTAAAAATATGACAGGACAATGACAAATTTTGATAAGATGATAGCTTGATCATAAAGCATATGTGGTATAATTAGAGTGTGGCTATTCAGCCTAACACTTACTTAAGTATTTAAGGTATTAATATGACAAACATTGTTTCTATTTGGCAACCTGAAGCAGCAAAAATTACATTAACCGCTGCAGCCATAAAACATCTAGAAAAACAAATTAAAAAACAAGGACATGGTATTGGTATGCGTTTTGGCGTTAAAAAATCGGGATGTTCAGGTTTTGCTTATCAAGTCGATTTAATCGATGAATCCGCTGTTGACGATAAAATATTTCAAGTTTCTGATCATTTGATTATTGCCGTTTCGACTCAACATATGCCTTTTTTGCAAGGTACAGAAATTGATTTTATTCAAGAAGGGGTCAATCAACGTTTTCATTTCAAAAATCCTAATGAAACTGCAAGTTGCGGTTGCGGCGAAAGTTTTTCAGTTGAAGACTTATAATTTAGGTAAGTGGTGTCGGCTTGCCATCATCATCAATTGCAACATAAACAAAAGTGCCTTCAGTAACGATTTCATTTCTTTTTGCACCCCTAGCATAACCTTGTGCCCAAGTTTCCATTCGTAAATGTATAGAAGTACGCCCCATTTTGATAATTTCACCGTAACAAGAAACTGTATCGCCAACATGCACTGGTGAAAAAAATTCCATTGAATTAATTGCAACTGTAGTGATCCGATGCTGTATATAGCGTTTAATAATCACTAAGCCTGCCAAATCCATAGTAGATACAACCCAACCTCCAAATATATCTCCATTAGGATTAGTATCACTAGGCATTGCTAAAGTACAAATAGCTAATTCGCCTTTGGGCTCTCTTGCAATATAATCAATCTTCATAAACCTTTGCCGTGGTAAATTGTTGAAGATATTCAGTAAAGTTTTCTTTCAGTTCTGGATGTTTTAACGCGCAGGCAATGGTTGCTTTTAAATAACCTAATTTACTGCCGCAATCAAAACGTTTTCCAGCAAATTCATAAGCATAAATTGGCTGTTGCTTTAGTAAAGCAGCAATTGCATCCGTCAACTGAATTTCTCCTCCTATATCCTCTTGCACCGAGTTCAGCAATGGGAAAATTTCAGGTGTGAGAATATATCGCCCCGCAACCGCTAAATTTGAAGGGGCTAAGTGTGGTAATGGTTTTTCAATAATCGCATTTATTGCACTCAGTTTTTTTGTTATCGATTCAGATTTAATAATACCGTATTTACTCACATCTTCTGTTAAAACTTTTTCTACGCCGATCACACTCGTATGCTTCATATTGAAAATATCTACCATTTGCGACAAACAATTTTTGCCGTTTGACAAAATTAAATCATCCGCTAATAACACTGCAAATGGCTCATTACCTACTATCGACTTTGCCCGCAACACCGCATCACCCAAACCCAGTGGTTCAGGTTGACGAACATAAAGACAATTAATATGTCGTGGTAAGATATTTTTGATGATATTTAATAATTCATATTTCTTGATTTTTTCAAGCCGTGATTCTAATTCATAATTAGCGTCAAAATGATCTTCAATCGCTCGCTTGCTACTGCTAGTGACAAAAATCATTTCTGTAAAACCCGCCTCAATAGCTTCTTCAACTGCATATTGAATCAGTGGTTTATCGACTATCGGTAACATTTCTTTTGGATTTGCTTTAGTTGCCGGTAAAAAGCGTGTCCCCATCCCCGCCACTGGAAATACAGCTTTCTTTAGCGTTTTTCCAGAACACGACTCACTGTTCCAAACTGCATTTTTTAATTCAGTATTCATTATCAAGAATCATCCACAACACTTTTCAATTTGTAGAGTTTTTTTAATTTCGTCAGTAATAAGCTCAATCTGTGGGTCAGTCAAATAAGGATGCATAGGTAAGCTCAACACTTGACTAGACACTTTTTCACAAACAGGAAAATCTCCTTGTTTATAGCCCAAATCTAAAAATCCTGTCTGTAAATAAACTGGTTTTGGATAATGTATTGCTGTTGGAATATTTTTCTCAGCTAAGTATTTTCGCACCATATCCCGGTTTTTAACTTGAATGGTATAGATAGCGTACACTGAATAGTTCTTCGGTAAAATATATGGCGTTCTTACAACTCCAGCTAACAAAGTATCATATTTTTTTGCGATGACTTGTCGCATAGCTAACTCTTCAGAATATATTGTTAATTTTGCCAATAGAATTGCAGCTTGCAAACTATCAAGCCTTGCATTAACTCCTAGACATAAATGATTATAAGTCCCTTCTTGTCCATGATTATGAATTTTCCGCATTTTAATCGCTAATTCAGGATCATTAGTGAAACATGCACCACCTTCCCCATAAGCACCTAAAGGTTTTGCAGGATAAAAACTGGTAGAAGTGATTGTAGCTAAATTCCCTACCAAAACATCATTTTGTTTTGCACCATAACTTTGTGCTGCATCGGCAAGTACAAATAAATTGTGCTTCTTTGCAATTTGGTTGATAACATCATAATCAGCACATTGTCCATATAAATCAACTGGCATAATTGCTCTAGTTTTTGCGGTAATTTTTTCTTCTATTTTACTTGCATCAATATTAAAAGTTTTTTCATCGATATCAACAAAAACAGGTTTTAACCCCATCAGCAGCAACATACTTACAGTTGCAATAAATGTGAATGGGGTGGTGATAACTTCATCACCAGGTTTTAACTCAAGTGCCATTAAGGCAACTTGGATGGCAATAGTACCATTGGCTATTGCCAAGGCATGTTTAACATTAGCATAGTCGGCTAATTGATGTTCCAATTGTTTGACTTCTGGTCCTAAGATAAATTGTCCGTGTTCAAGCACTTGATTAATATTAGCTTGAATAGAATCTTTAATGCGTTGATATTGTGTTTTTAAATCGATGAATTGCATATATACCCCCTAAATTCCTACAATTATATATTTAATGATTGCCATCAAATTATCTTATCTAAATTTGATGGCAATCCCTCAGCAAATCGCTGCCAACTAAAATTAATTACAAAACAATAAATAATAAATAAAAGAATAAATGACAAAAATTGAATGCTTTGATCAATTTTTGAATTTAACGCGATAATTCCAATCATACCAAGCAATAATGTTAATATACTGACTACGATAGTGATGGTGATATCAGAAGCACCTGCTAATTTTAATAAGTGATGTAAGTGATCTCGACCAGGAGTTAATGGATTAGTGCGTTGTAGAGTACGCTTAATTAACAACCAAGTAGTATCAAATAATGGAATTGCAAAAATCCATAACATGGTGACAGGATCAACCGTCGTTTTATCTTGCTGTGTTAAATTAATAAAAAACCAGGTTAAACAAAATCCAATAAACATACTTCCAGCATCACCCATAAATATTCTTGCTGCATTTTTTCTTAGTGTAAAATTAAAAATTAAATAGGCCAGTAAAATTGCTATCAATAAAGAAATCATTGTATAAGAAGCAATAAAGTTCGATTGCCTTGCAAGATAAGCTAAAAATGTAAATTGAATCAATGCGGTAGAACCTAATAAACCATCAACCCCATCTAACATGTTCACTGCATTAATCGAGCCAACTGTGGCAAAAGCAGTTACGGGAATCGCAAGGTATCCTAAGTTAATATTACCTAAAAAAATGAGATCGCCAAAAGTATGTAAAATATTATTACTCCAAA
>JBGSLN010000310.1:0-5274 GCA_041740675.1 Gammaproteobacteria bacterium
TCACTTAGAACAAATGAATGATGCTTTTACCCGTTATATACCTTCGCTTAACCCTGAAAATGACGTTTTATCCGCTACAGCGCTACAAACCAATAATGACAAGGGTTTCAGCACTCTATTACCCGCTACATCTGAAATTCATTCGCTACCTATTGCTGCTACACGCTACACAAAATAAAAAATGTAGCGCTGTTACTTATGTAGCGGATAACAAAATGTGTATGTTACGGCTAGAAAATGAGCCAAGTCCTTGTCAGATAAGGGATGTAGCGCTGTAGCGGATAAAATTGATTTTAAACAGATGGGGTAATGGTAAATAGAGTTAATTTATAAAACAGTATGAGTAATAGGTCAACGAAATGATAAAAAAATTTTTAAAGAATTGTAACACGACAAATCCATTTTTAACCTTAATTAAGTCCCGCTGTGTCCAATTCGGCAAAAGCCGCGTTTTGACACAGCGGGACTTAGGATTAACGGAGGTTTAGCACCAATGAACACGCAACAGTTTAATGCAACAATTGAATTAGAACAAATGCAGCAAAAGCGCAAAATACGACGGCGAAAACTCTATTGCCGTTCCAAGTTGCAAAAATATCGAGTGGAGATTATCGAGCTATTAAAAAATGGCGCAAGCTTCCGTATTATTGCGGAGTGGTTGAAAGTTAAAAAGCACATTAAGGTGAGCCATACAACAGTAATGCGATTCACAAAAAACTTGCCTGAATTAAAGGAGACCAACCATGCCTAGTTTTCGGAATGCAAAGGCACAAGCCCAACATGCGGTAAAACAAAAGTTAAGTATAGGTCAAGCACGCCACAATCATCATGATGATAAAAAAATCCATAGTTTGGGTACTAAACGAAATTATGAACAAGCCCTCATAAGGCTGACAGAGTGGATACAAAAAAACCGCCTGGGCGATTTGAAAAATTTAAATTCTGAAACTGCATTGGCCTTTTTGGAAATGCGCGGTCAAAGCGTTGGACAGAAGACACTCGACCAAGAACGGCAGGCCATACAATTACTGTTACAAATTAAATTGCCTGTGATTAAATCAGAACTTACTCAAGCTTTAAAAAGCCGTGCATATACAGCAGAACAAGTCCATTTAATTGCAGCATCGCAAACAGCGAAAAATAGTTTAGCGACCCAAATTGCCCATGCAGCGGGTTTACGAGCGCATGAATTATTAACACTGCGTTCAAAAACAGAACGTCCAGCCAGTGCACACCGTATATGGGCTAACAATCGTTTTGTTGGGCGTGAAGGTGAAATATATACAGTCGTTGGCAAAGGAGGTTTAATTCGAGAAGTATTAATTCCAACCATACTGGCAGCACAGTTAGAAAGTAAACGTTTAACCACGCCAATGATTGTTGAAGACAGAGGCATCAAATACAACCAATATTATGATATAAGCGGCGGGAAAAACTGGTCAAACAGTTTTTCTGCTGCAAGTAATCGAAGTTTAGGTTGGTCACACGGCGCACATGGTTTGCGCCACACCTATGCCCAACATCGCATGGATGAATTACAACAACAAGGTTTTCTTTATCAGTCCGCATTAGAAATTGTGAGTCAATCACTCGGTCATTTTCGACCCACTATTACTGAGGTATATTTACGATGATTAATTTTATTGAAACTTGTCTTTTCTGGTTACTGCTTAGCTTTGCTGTGCTAATTTTCATTAAAGGCATTTATCATCTTCTTAAAAACACCGCAAAAAATAGCATAGAATTGGAACTGCAGCAGCAATGGGAAGCACTCAATCAAAAAAGTGTGGCATTGAAAATACACCAAGAGAACACTACTCAGAAAATACAGCAGGTAAATATAGATATCAAAGCGGCTTGGGAAGCAATAGCAAAAGAACAAAATGAGGTAGATATTGCTGAACAGAAAGCAGCAGAAAAATTAGTTAATGCAGAGAAAATTAGAGAAGCTGTTGAACTAAAATTACAGCAAATACAGCAAGTAAATGAGAAATTACGCCGTGACCTAAATGCTGCAAGACAACGCGCAAAACGTCTTGTCAAACAGATCGATACTAGCGCATAATTAAATTAACTATGGAGTAATGCACCCAAGCATTTCGTGCTTCACCGACACGGTCATCAAATCAGGTGTTTTTGGTTTCATCAGCCGCCGACTGGAAAATGATGTGATTTAAGTAAAAACTTAAATTATGGGTAAGTTGTTAATACTAATTTTTTATATTTTTAATAGGAGGAATGAAACACTCAAAAATAAACGTCGTCGATTTTTGTATCGATATGGCGAGATTAGTCCGAACCAGATCTTACGATAAAGATCAAACAGGGGCAAATCGGTGGTAATTAATCCGCCGTGCAATCAAGCTAAACGCTTGATTGTGGAATTTCTAACGGGTTATTTGTAGTAGTTCAAATCTGATCTGACAATTACCGATTTAAATTGAAGTGACTGTCAGGTCAAGTTTAAGCGAAACACTTTTCCTGCCAGATCCGTTTTCCATCATTTAATGTATCGATGGGAGTTCGCCCGCAACACATTTTCCCTTGATGTGTGCGTTTATTATTATAGTAATCAAGCCATTCGTCCAGATCTTTTTGCAATTCATCGATTGTTGCATAAATTTTCTTGCGTAATGTAACTTGATAAAACTCTTGTAAAATAGTTTTATGAAATCGTTCACATATACCATTCGTTTGTGGAGAACGCACTCTTGTTTTCGTATGCTCAATATCATTTAGCGCTAAATACAGCTGATAATCATGCTGTTCAGCCTTACCATAATATTCGGTGCCACGATCGGTTAGTATCCGCAGCATCGGTAATTGGTGCGCTTCAAAAAATGGCAGCACTCGATCATTTAATACATCCGCTGACGTAATGGGCGTTTTCGTGGTATACAATTTTGCAAACGCCACCTTACTATACGTATCAACAAATGTCTGCTGATAAACGCGCCCAACACCTTTAAATGTGCCTACGTAAAATGTATCTTGTGAACCTAGATAACCAGGATGAGCAGTTTCAATTTCTCCGCAGGCCACATCATCTTCTTTTTTTCGCTCCAAGGCAATGACTTGTGCTTCAGTCAATACTCTTCCATCTTTGGCAACCGTTGCTTCCAAATTTTTCAAACGGTCACGAAAATTGGCCAGTTGATGACGCAGCCAAATACTTCTCACTCCACTGCCGGACACGAATACGCCTTTCTTTCGTAATTCATTGCTTGTTCTATGCTGGCCATGGGCTGGAAATTCTAATGCATAATTAATAACTTCCGCTTCAACCATTTCATCAACACGATTTTTTGTATTAGGCTTGCGACGGTTTTTATCAATCAGTGCATCAATTCCACCTTCATCAACGGCTGTTTTATAACGGTAGAATGTATCTCGAGAAAGCCCCATGACTTTACAAGCCTTCGAGACGTTGCCTAATTCTTCTGCAAGATTTAATAATCCAACTTTATGTTTTATAATTTTATCGTTAGTATGTAACATGGAGGTTACCTCTTTTTGGTTAAGATTTAAAGTTTGCACTTCTATCTAAACCGGTAACCTCCACTTTTGCAAGTGCTCTGTCAGATCAAGTCGGAACTACTACACCTAAATTAATCATCAATAATTTTAAAACCTTGGATTTGGACGCTCTTCTTCAACAGCAGTTGGAGTTGCAAGTTTTTCTAGTTTTCTAAGTTGGCTATTAAAGTCAGACTGTAAAGTTGAAATTGTTGAAAGTTTTTCGCGATCTGCTTCAGTTAATTCTTCTGATGGTGTATTGTTTGTTTTTTCAATAAATTTTTCGATTTCTTTTAATCGACATTCAAGCAATGCATTACGAATACCTTTCCATCGCGCAAATTCTGCTTCATCTGCTGGTGAGGGTGCAAATATATCATCACCTTTTGTATTTTTAAATTCTACGATGGGAATAGGCGGCATTTCAAGATCAACGGTTTTCAGTTCTTCAGGCACAGTACCATTTTTTTCATAATACGCTAGAACTGATTCTTTAGTCAGTTCTTTAGATGGGATGTCTTCTAAACCGTATTTTAATGTAGCCATGAAATACATGGCTTTGTGATGCAATACTCGGCTGGTATCAGGAGTTAATGTACCATACATTGCATAGTCAGCTTTTGTACCTCCACCAAGTTGAAGAGTCACTTTAGTAGTTTCACCATCATTTTGTGCGCGGGCATATTTAATAAAGGTTTTACAGCAATCAGGATCTTTTGGATTAAAAAAATGCCTTCCATCTTTGACACTATAAACCATGCCGTTCCACGTGCCTTTAAAAAAGGCATCAAGCAAATTAAATTTTTTGCCTTTTCCTGGAATAAAACTAATGTTGTTCAAGATCTCGGTGTTATTTAGAGATTTAATGACGATATCTTCACCTTTAGTTATTCTTTGAATTTCACCAATATATTTCATATTAGCGCCAAACAGGCGCCATTCATTAATAGCACCAACAATTTCATTTTCTAACGCATTTTGATTATTTATTTTTTCTTGTTCTTGTTTCAAGCGCATAATTAGAATTTCACGAGATTTCTCTACATTATTTTCATTAATGGCCTCCATAAATTTTTCTTTAAAACCCCCAGTATTTTTATCAAAAGCTTCTAAAATTACAATAATATGTTTATTGACTAACTCAAGTTCTTGAGAAAATAATTCTCGTAATAATTTTTCGGTTTTAGCTATTTTATAGACCCAGTCACCCGTACTAACTTTTTCTTGGCTGAGTTGTAATCCAGTTTCTTCTGCAATAGCATGCAATTGATTATAAAGAGGGGCTAATAGAGGTTTTAATAATTTCTCTGCTGCATCCGATAACTCTTTATCTTTTTCAATTGATACTGTCGATGAGTCGACTAATCTTTCTTTCCATTGATTAAAATTAAATCTTTTTGGCATACTATAATAAACTGAAGGTATAGGTTTTGCGTTTGGGGCAAGTGGATCAGGGGTACCAATATTGTTTCTAGAGGCAGGTAAAAATGGATTAGTTTCTAATGCAGTATTTTTTTTTGAAGCTTCATACATAAATATATTTCGATATTTTTAATATAATCTTGCAGTCAAGTATATAACAATGATTCCAAATAATCATGAACTATTTATTTCATTAAAATCTCAAATTATCATGTTAGGCATTGGGTACATTCCGCTCTTCATAGCTCTTACAAATTTCAATATTTTTTATTTTAGAACCAACATTTCGCACTATTAATTCAAATATTGAAAATAAGAATACTAAATTTTAACTAA
>JBGSLN010000311.1:0-20585 GCA_041740675.1 Gammaproteobacteria bacterium
GCCTTAATAGTTGCTAAAGATGAAAACCTCACTTTAGATTATTTTAGAATTTTTGAGACATTACGGAAGATTGAACGAGTAAAGCTAACTCTAGGGGCTATTGGTTCATTAATGGAAGGTAGCACTAATGTAGAATTAGCGCAACGTGTCTTGGCGGTCGTTTATAAATCAAATAACCTATTAGCAAACAGTTCAATATTAAAACAACCGTACGTTTTTAGCCCATTCGACATTAACATGTTAAAAGTGTTAACGAAAGTAGGATATGGTACTACAAGAAAGGAGTTTATAGGTAAAGGTGTAGAGCCATTCGATGAAGATCAACAGATAATTAATATTTTGTTAGATCCAGAATATAATAAATTAGATGTTGACCTTGCCAAAACTTGCTGTCTATTTTTAATCCATCAAAATTGGAGCAAAAGGCTCATCACGAAACTGTTAGCAACAGAAATACCACAATTAACATTTTTCCCTACAGAGTTAGCCAAAGATTTATTTCTTTTGGCAGTAGAACAAGACGAAAGGGATCTTTTCGAACAACTGCTTACACATAAAAATTTGCATGCAGAAATTAAAAAGACTTTTATAAGTTTAATACAGGAAAAAAAGCATCATAACCTAATACCAAAAGTATTAGCACTAAACATTAGTCTATTTAAAATTTGCGAATTTGATTTTGATGAGTTGTTTTCTGCAGTTATTAACACTGGCTTATCCAATGCTATTCTTGGCCAATTAATTTTCAAAATGAGGCAAGAGAACGAAGAAAAGACTAATGACATTGTTATACAGGTTATTAAGAAAGAATTAGAGCGTTATCTAACAACTCATAAAGTAACCAATATCGATGCTGCTAAAATTGATTTTTTTATAGCAAAATATCGAGAGTATTTTCTAGATAAAGTATTAGTGTCTCCTGATACGCCCTATGAAATATTAATGCATTTAATATCAATGAAAGAAATATCTAAAAATCAAGAGGCTACTAAAGCTTTAGAAAACACAATCGCTATGATGCCTTCTTCAACTATTGCAGACTCTTCATCCGAAAAAAGTGCTACCCAACGTTTTTATGAGTTTTATGCCGAAGCCCTTTTTTCAACAGGCAAGGTTCTAAATGATGAAAATATACCTATGTATGCCCAATATCGTACATTAGGATTGTCAATACAAGAAGCACTATATGGCTTAAACTTTTTTAAAAGTGATTTGGCAAATAAACTAGAGTTTAACAAAGAGCAATTAATACGGTCAGGTTCGGACAAAAGATCATATATACTCTGGTATAACAATTTTAGATTACACATTGCCACAATTAAAATGTTACATCACGTGCAACAGAACTATGCAGCGAATGTTAATTTGGATGTGGTATGTGATTTAATAAACGAAAATAAAGAATTTCTTGCAAGAAAGGCTTTTGAAATGAATGGTGAAAGTTTACTACTTTCTGCTCTAACAGCAGATTTAGGTAAGCAGCTTGAAAAAGTTGTAGAATCTACTACAGATAAGGATATGATGCAGAAATATCAAACAGAATTGTTGTCCACACATACAAAAGATGCCAAGGATGAGAGAAAACAGAAAGCCTATGAAGTATATTATACACATAAAGCGGTTCATCCTACTTATGTGGAGAAGCTAGTTCAAGATAGCCTCGAACATACCCAATTATTGCCAGTGCAAACCCCGGCAGAAGCGAGTTATTATCTTGATGCACGCACCAAGTTAGAGTTTGATATTCCTCAAGCTAAAGAGTATGTCCAAAAACGTTCAAAAGATCTTACGCATGAACAGGCACAATTTGAGGTGGATCCTACTTTAGTTAATTGGGTTAAAACACATCAAACAAAAGAATTAATTCCAATGATAGCTGCATCTTGTACGCTTATAGGCGCGATTATAATATTATTTTATGGATTGCATAAAACTGCTGAAGCTGAGGAAAAGAAGGAAGCAGCCTCTCGTTATGGACAAAAAGTTATTGCTCATCAGGACCAGCAGAAAATAAATCATCAAAGTTGGCAGAAGGGGAATGAAAAACGACAACAACCAACTGGATCATGTAAATATGATGCACATGACATTGTTGATGCCAAGCGGTCACATCTAATCGGTGTCAGGCAGTGATTTTTTGATGAAAGCCATCCATAGTTTTCACTATTTTATGAGTGCTATGCATCAAAAATCATTTCAGATGATCAACTCAAGTATGTAGAGTATCTACAACTCAATTTGGTTTCTCAATCGTTGGCTCAGCACTAATATGTGTGTCAGTTGGTTCATTAATTCGAATAATGCCTTTTTGTTCTACTAATTTTAGAAAATTTTCCATAGCACGCAATGCTTGAATGAAACCTTGTGGAGTCATCACAATATGAGCTTGGGTTTCAGATTCAGATCTGACTTGATTAGCGTCTTGTTTTTTATTTTCTTTTGATTGTTGTTTTTGAGACCATGGTTTAATTGAAGCAAGATCAAATCTAAACGCCCCAGCAGTGTAGGAGAGGTTTTCAATACCGTCAACAAAAAATAATTCAGTAGGCTTAGTCATGTTTTTTCCCTATTATTATAATAAATGTTAAGCTCTATATTAGCTTAGCAGACTTTCAAATAAATTCCAGACTGATATACTTGATTACTAATATAAATTGTAGGAGTTATTATGCATAAAGCGTCTCAACAATTAAGACAACTATTACAAAAAGATGAAATATATTTAGCGCCTGGAGTATATGATGGATTATCAGCCAAATTAGCAGATCAGGCTAGTTTCCCATTAATTTATGCTTCAGGCGGAGCAATTGCGCGGAGTATGGGTGTGCCAGATATGGGCTTAATTAGTTGGACACAAGTTGTAGAACGGTTACAAACAATAGTTGATGCTGTCACAGTTCCAGTGATTGCAGATTTTGATAATGGCTATGGCAATGCATTAAATGCGCGTTATGCTATTAAACATTTTGAACGCACTGGAATAGCAGCAGTGCATATGGAAGATCAGAGTTTACCAAAACGCTGTGGACATTTAGCCGGCAAAGATATTGTAAGCACTGAAGAGTTTGTGCAAAAAATTAAAGCTGTAAAAGATGTATTAGATCCTAATTTTTATTTAATTGCACGAACTGATGCAATTGCAATTGATGGCATTGATGCAGCAATTGAACGTGGTCATCGTTATGCGGAAGCGGGTGCAGACATGCTTTTTATCGAAGCTCCAACAACAGTTGAGCAAATTGAAAAAATTGGCAAAGAATTACCATATCCAAAATTATTAAACATGTTTCACAGTGGCAAAACACCCATCGTTGAATTAACTAAATTAAAATCTTGGGGGTATCAATTAGTGATTGATCCGAGTGATTTACAACGTGCTGCAATTTCAGCAATTCAACGTACATTGAAAGTTATTAAGCAAACAGGGCACAGTGAAAGTATTTGTAATGAATTAGCGAGCTTTGCTGATAGAGAGAAAGTTATTGGTACTGAGGGTTATATGAAAATTTCTGATCAATATAAACATTAACTTGCTATAATTAAAAAAACTCATCTAGCCATCGGGAAATTCAATGAAGATGTGGCTTAATAATAATGCTACAAATTATCAGGAGCGTTTGCGAACACCTTTATTAGATCAAGGCGATGTGGTTAGTAAGCGCGCTGAGCTGAGAAATTACTTTTTGCAAACATATAACTTATATGAATCTTTATTTGAATTATTAAATTCAGAACAATCTTTTTATATTAAAGCAGATCCATTGCGACACCCACTCATATTTTATTATTGCCATACAGCTGTATTTTTTATTAATAAATGTATAGCGACGAAATTAATGGATAAACGCATAAATCCAACATTTGAATCTTTATTTGCAGTTGGTGTGGATGAAATGACTTGGGATGACTATAATCAAGCACATTATGATTGGCCAAGTATAATTTTAGCGAAGCAATATCGCGATCAAGTAAAAGCAGCAGTTTTACAATTGATAGATACCTGTTCTTTTACTGTGCCAATTACTTGGGATTCCCCGCTCTGGATTATTTTAATGGGTGTAGAACATGAGCGTATTCATTTAGAAACATCATCAGTATTGATTCGACAATTACCACTAAATAACGTGAAATCTCATCCCAGTTGGTCTTATTGCACTGAAGATCATTTGCCACCCAGCAATCTGCTGCGCGACTTGTCAGCAGGATCAATAACTCTGGGAAAAGCTCTGTCGGCGAACACCTATGGTTGGGATAATGAGTATGGTCAACAACAATGTAAAATTGAAGCATTTTCTGCGAGTCAATATTTAGTATCAAATCAAGAGTTTTTTGCATTTATGCAAGCTGGAGGTTATGCGCTGGAAAAATTTTGGCAACCTGAAGGTTGGCAATGGTGTCAAGGATTACAAGTAAACATGCCACGATTTTGGCGCTTAAAAAATAATAAATATTTTTTAAGAACCCTGACAGCAGAAATTCCAATGCCGTGGTCTTGGCCAGCCGAGGTAAATTATCATGAGGCGAAAGCATTTTGCAATTGGTTAAGTGCAAAAACTGAAGCAGCTGTACGTTTACCGACAGAAGCAGAATGGTATTATATTTATCAGCAATCAGTACGCGTATCTTATCCCTATTGGCAAAATGCACCTGGCAATATTGATTTAGCTTATTTCGCTTCATCAACACCGGTGGATCAATTTAAACAAGGAAACTTTTATGATGTAATCGGTAATGTTTGGCAGTGGACAGAAACACCGATTGATGCTTTTCCTGGTTTCCAACCGCACCCAGCCTATGATGATTTTTCTGTACCAACCTTTGAGGGACTGCATAATTTAATTAAAGGTGGGTCATGGATTTCAACAGGCAATGAAGCTTTAGCAAGTGCTCGCTATGCATTTCGCCGTCATTTTTATCAACATGCTGGCTTTCGTTATGTTGTTGGAACAGCAGTTCCTGAAACGAAATTTAGTTATTATCAAACTGACAAAATATTATCAGAATATTTAGAATTTCATTTCGGATCGGAATATTTTAATTGCCCAAATTATTTAAAACGAATTGTCGCTGAATGCTTAGAACATTTGCCTATCTCCCAACGACGACGAGCATTAGATTTAGGTTGTGCAGTAGGGCGAGCAAGTTTTGAATGCGCAAAATATTTTACTGAGGTGAAAGCAATCGATTTTTCTACACTCTTTATTCGTTCGGCTATTCGTTTGCAAGAAAATAGTAGTTTGCAATATGTGATTTGTGAAGAAGGTGAATTGACGACAAACCGTGAATGCAGTTTAGCTGAACTTGGAATCAGTCAAAAAGATGCAGCAAAAATTGAATTTATGCAAGGGGATGCTTGTAATTTAAAATCGAGCATAGGTCAATTTGATTTAGTTATTGCGAGTAATTTAATTGATCGTTTATACAATCCGCGAGAATTTTTACAAAGTATCATTAATTTTGTAGCCACCGGAGGTGTGCTTGCTATTGCATCACCCTATACCTGGTTATCTGAGCATACACCTAAATCTCAATGGCTGGGTGGCATAAGACATGACGGAGAACCACAAGAAACATTTAGTGCCTTACATGCTGAATTGCAACATCATTTTGAATTGATACAATCGCCACAAGATATAGAATTTGTGATTCGAGAAACACGGCGAAAATATCAACATAGCATTGCACAATTGAGTTTATGGCGACGAAAATAATTTAATCCAAGAAAGAATAATATATTGTGTCGCCACGCTTCTTAAGGCAAGTTCTGATGGCCTTTAGTGACTTAAAAAGAGAATTTTCTATTTGGTTCTGTTTATTATTTCTACAATATAAATTTAGGAAAGTTTTGACTTTATCATTGGGATCACTCGCTGAAGGCATGATTGCTTTTTTTTTGAATTCTTCATGAAAATAAATTGGAATCACTTCAATTGGTGTGATTGAAAGCAGTTTATCAATAATCGATTTACCAAAATCATCGCTGGGAAAAATAATCAATGCACCATCATTTTTAATCCAGTTTACTATTGCAGTAATTGCTGCTACATTTTCACCGAGGTTGAAATTAGCATCTACAAATTCCATTCCGATTAAATCATCTGTTAAGCCAAAAAAAGGTTGCAATGCAAAGTTTGCAAGAATTTTTACATCTGAGCGAAATTTGGAAATGATAGCGGCTAATACAATTTGATTTAATAACCCTAAGGGCTGATTTGCAATAAAAATGGTCGCACCTGTTTTTGCCAGGTGCGGTTGATCACTATTAATAATTTTACAATAAATTTGCAGATGTTTCAGCCACTTTTCCCAAAATGATGCAGAGGTTTTATCATTATCAACATAATTGAGATACATTTCGAACACGGAAATTTTTGTGAAGGACTTGATTGGTTTTTCAAAAATACGCACGCATTTTTTTAATAGAGGAAGTGAAACCATCGTAGTGATATCGAGGCTGATTAATCCTGCTTCATGCGGGGGAGACATAATCTAGTTACCTTAAATTTAATCAAACGTAGTTGCCAAATTTGGATTTTTATAATGCTCAAAAATTAATTCAATATTCGCACGATTAATGCGTCCTGCAGAAAGAATTGGCAAATTATCTAAATTAAAAAAGCCCTGTTCCAAAATTTCTATGCTGTGCACTGGCTGATAATCCAAGATTTCACAAATAAAAAAACATTTATAGGTATGAGGCAAGCAACAGGGGTATTCTTGTTTTTGTTTATCAAGCAATGCCGCGAGCTTTACTACTTCAGTAATATAACCAGATTCTTCATAAATCTCTTTTTTTACAGCTTCTGCTGGAGAATTATTGATATCAGTCCAACCACCTGGCAAAGACCAAGCATGATCTGCAGCCTCTTTAACTAATAGAATTTTGTTATTTTTAAAAACAGCTCCGCGTACATCTAATTTAGGTGTTGGATAATCACACTCTTGTAAAAAAAATTGTGTTAATGCAGTTTTAGAAAGAGTGGTACAATTTTCTAATAATGTAATCGCAATTTCTTGTAATTCAGCGTATCGTTCCATACAAAACTCATCGGTACAATAAGTTTCTCCAGTCTGCGCAATAGCTTGCAAACGAGTTGCAATAATTTTAAGATCATGTTTCATAGTTTATTTTCACTTTTTGCAACAACGCAGCAACTTGAAATGCGAAGAGTAGATTGAAATTTATAACATGAAGAAGCTGATTATTCTATGAAAAAAATACTAATATTCACTATTTGGCTGACGTTCCTTTGTGGGTTATCTGGGAATAGTATTGCTGCAGAACAACAAACCATCGTTTTTGCTATAACTCCAAATTATATGCCTTACAATTATGTTGATTCATTAGGTTATGCACATGGTTTTGATGTTTCATTTGTGCAGTTATTGTGCGTGCAAATGAATGCTGTTTGTAAGTTTAAACCCATGAAGTTTGAAGATTTGTTTGGTGCAGTAAAAGATCATCAAGTCGATGCAGCAGTTGCGGCAATTACAATTACAACTGAACGAAAAACAGATTTCGCTTTTACTTTTCCTTACTTAATCAACACTGCAAGTTTCATTGCAATAAAAAAACCTGATGTGCCACAATTAAATCAAATCACTAATGAAATCTTGCAAGGAAAAACGGTTGGGGTCCAAACGCGATCTATACACCCTTTATTTATTTTAGCAATTTTTCCACCCGTAAAACTCAAAAGTTATACCAATTCTGAGGAATTAGTGGCAGCCTTGATAAATAATGAAGTTGATTTTATTGTGATGGATACCCCAGCAACACGCTATTGGGTAAATCAAGCAGTTGGCAATTTATATGTGGTTGGAACCCCCTTTAATTTAAATTTGTCCATGGGAATTATGGTTAATAAGGATAATCCAAAATTGCTGGCTCAATTAAACCAAGCTATACTCATTGTAGCAAATTCCACACAATTTTTAGATTTGTTTTATACCTTTTTCCAAGGTTATAATAATACAAACATTGATTAAGTTTCATGCTTATGCTAACATTTAGTCCTTAGTCTGAACTCATTTCTTTAGTTTGCGTCAAACGTCCGCTAACCTGAAACTTTTCCTTTGGAGATTACATTTTGCAATCATTTACTGATTTTAATTTAGGTAAATCTATTTTAACCGCATTGGTCGAATTAGGTTATGAAACACCGACGCCGGTACAGCAACAAGCTATTCCTATTTTTATGAATGATCATAATTTATTAGTGCAAGCACAAACGGGCACGGGAAAAACAGCAGCTTTTGCGTTACCGATTTTATCAAAAATTAAGATAAAAGAGTTTGTGCCGCAAGCCTTAATTTTAACACCAACACGAGAGTTATCATTGCAAGTGGCAGAAGCTTTTCAAAGTTATGCGAAACACTTAAAAGATTTTCATGTATTGCCAATTTATGGCGGACAGAATTTCCAGCAACAATTGCGGACTTTAAAGAGGGGAGTGCATGTAATCGTAGGCACACCTGGAAGAATTATTGATCATTTAGAACGCGGCACTATCGATACTAGTCATCTGAAAATTATTGTATTAGATGAAGCTGATGAAATGTTAAAAATGGGTTTTATCGATGATGTTGATTGGATTTTAGGACAATTTAAATCAGTAACTCAAATGGCTTTATTTTCTGCAACTTTGCCAGCACCCATAAAAAAAATTGCACAACGTTATTTAACTGATCCAAAAACCATAGAAATTAAATCTAAGACGACGAAAGAAGTTAACATTGAACAATGTCATGTAATTGTTGCAAAAAATAATAAGTTAGATGCATTAACACGATTTCTGGAAATTGAAACAATTGATGGCGCGATTATTTTCACTCGTACCAAAATTGCTTCTAGTGAGTTAACGGAAAAATTAACTGCGCGTGGTTTTGCAGTTGCAGCACTCAACGGAGATATGAATCAATCACACCGTGAAAAAGTGATTAAGCAAATGAAAAATCAAACGATAGACATTATTGTTGCAACGGATGTTGCTGCACGTGGTATTGATATTGAGCGAGTTAGCCATGTGATTAATTATGATCCACCCCATGATGTTGAATCGTATATTCACCGCATTGGCCGTACTGGTCGAGCAGGGCGTTCTGGCAAAGCAATTTTATTTATTTCTCCAAATGAACGTCGTATATTGAGTGCTATTGAAAAAGTTACGAAACATAGAACTCAAGAATTATCGATCCCTTCGAATCAACAAATTACTAAAAAACGACAACAGCAATTTGCTGATAGCGTCAAGGCAACTTTATCAAATTCAAAAGTTGATTTGAGTTATTATGAAGAAACTATTAGTAAGCTATGTCATGATCAAGAACATACACCATTAACGATTGCTGCCGCTTTAGCATATATGTTAAATAAGCCAAGCTCAGCTAATTTACCGGCAGACGATAAACGAGAACGCAGCACAACCGAAAAAGAAACCACCCCATTAGAAAAAGGGATGGTACGTTGCAAGATCAATCTAGGTCATAAGCAGCAAATTAAGCCGAGACAAATTGTTGGTTTGATTGCTAATAAAGCTGATATCAGCAGCAAGCTAATTGGTGAAATTAGCATATACGATGATTACACAACTATTGATTTAGATGCAACTGTAGTTGATGAAGTTTTGAAGTCATTAGGAAAAATTAAATTGCAAGGTGGGATGTTCCATTTAAAACGCTGTTAGTATTTTTTGTAAGGGAAGCTTATGCGAAAGATAATCAAAACATTAATTTTTGCAACCATATTATTGACAGTCATTACATCTGCTAATGCTGCAAGAGGAGATTACAAAGAATTTTACCAGGGCCAAACCATTGATAATCTAGTTATCAATTTTATGGAAGCCAATCATATTCCTGGGCTATCTTTAGCAATTGTCCAAAGTCCCTATATTACGCGAGTAGTGGGATATGGACTTGCTAACACAGATTCGAAGCGTTTGGTGGCTACTAACACGGTATTTAATGTAGGACAGATAACGACTGCATTTACCGCAGTGGCTATCATGCAGCTTGTTGAAGCGGGAAAACTTCATTTAAATGATCCTGTCAGTCGTTTTATTCCAAATCTACCTCAAAATTGGCAGTCCATAACTATCCGTGAATTAATTTCTCATAGCTCAGGCATTCCAAATTATGCAGACAAACTAATCGGATTTGATTACACTCAAACTTATACACCAAATGAGATTATTAATCTTATAAAAGATAAACCATTACTTTTTAAACCAGGCACACAAGTCGCTGATAGTGCGACCGATTATTATTTGTTGGCAATGGTGATTGCCAAAGCAAGCGGGATGTCGTATGAAGAATATATCACTAAAAACCAATTTGAACGGTTACATCTAAACCAGACTTATTTTATTTCTACAATGAAATTAATAAAAAATGAAGTCAATGATACTGTAGTTCCTTTTAATCATAATCAGTTTAAGCAAAATGCTGTTTATATTAATCCAACTGAACCCGCTACTGGGTACAGTGAAATTGAAGGAAAATTAATGGAAGCCAAGCCCCTAACTGAGGCGGCAACTTTGGGAAATGCTGATCTCGTTTCTACAGCGCGCGATATTAGTACCTGGGATATTGCTTTGGCAAGTAATATTCTAATCAAAAATATCCAGGATCGTGATTTTCTTTATCATGCAATTACTTTAAAAAATGGTATTGTAGTTCCTGCTAATGCTGGATGGCTATTCCCCGGCCACAAAGGCTATATGTATATTAAAGGCAACGTACCTGGTTTTACTTCATTCTTGGGGCGATTTACTGTTCCATCCGAATTAGTCTGTGTTACTTTATTAGCAAATAAAGGCGATGTACTGAATATGGAAATTTTAGGCCGTCAAATTGCAGCTGCCTATGATACTAAATTGGCTGTTCCAACAAGTGCTCCTTGGACTGTAATACGGCAAAGCCCTTATTCAGTACCCGTAACTATAGATCGAATGGAAGCAGCAATTCAGCAACAAGGAGGCAAAATTTTCGCTCGAATTGATCACAGCGCAAATGCTGCTAAAGCTGGAGAAACATTGGATCCAATGCAAGTATTAGTTTTTGGAAATCCAAGTAAAGGCACTGGGCTTCTTGCTGCTCAAAATGCCATAGCTCTGGATTTACCGCTGCGTGCAATGGCATGGCAGGATAAAAATGGTGAGGTATGGTTAAGTTTTATTAACCCAATTAAATTAGGTAAAGCGTATGGTGTTAAAGGACAAAACAAGTTATTAACACAAATGTACTATGCGTTATCTAAAGCGGCAAAAAAAGCAACCAGCGCTTATTAATATAGAATGGCTAGATCTGATGGTCTTTGATCTAGCTTCAATTTTTTCTACGAACCTGCTATGAGATGATAAAAGATGTGGTCTGCACTTTCAACTGAACTGAAACTCAAGATAGTTAATTATCTTAATCCTAAAGAGCTCGATAGAATTTCTTCAGTTGCACGCGTTCCGAGTAGTAACTCAGCTTAGTAACTAGGTATAAAATAACATTGATAAGCAGAATATTCAAAGTAAATACCACGTATTATTAATTATAAAGAAGTTATGAAAATAAGGTTATGTCAATATTTAAAATTTCTGAAATAAAATTAATGATTGCTCTCTCCTTGCCATTAATTGCTGCTTTTCTAGCGCAAAAAGGCATGCAGCTCATTGATACTTTGATGATGGGATGGATTGGTCCGGAAGCTCTTGCAGCAGGTGCTCTTGGAGTATCCACATATATGACTGTTTTAGTTTTTTGTAGAGGTGAGCTTAGTGCTGTTGGCATTGCCATTGCTCAAACGAGAAGTATCGGAGAGAAAGAAGATATTCATTCATTAATACAACATGGACTATATTTAACTCTCTTTTTATGCTTACCTTGCATGTTGTTAATTTGGTTATTTCCACATTTTTTGCTTTTAGCTGGTGAAAATCCAGCTGTTATTGTAAAGACAAAATTATTACTCAATGGACTGTTATGGGGATTTCCTGGCATATTGTTATTTTTTTTATTTCGAGAGATTATCTCCGCTTTTGCATTACCCCGTATCATCATGTTCGTGTCACTGCTTTCAATCCCTTTAACTTTTTGCGCCAATTATGTATTAATATATGGGAAATTTGGATTACCAAAATTGGGCATTGCTGGCATTGGCTATGCAGGATCAATAATAATGTGGGTCATGTTTTTATTATTGTTTTTATATACTAAACAACACTACCAATTAAAACAATTTGTCACTTTTAAATTTATTAAATATGAAGCAAATAAAATAATCACATTATTTAAAGTAGGAACACCCAGTGGAATTATTTTCGTATTAGACTCAGGAATTTTTTTAATCTCTGCTATTATGATGGGTTACTTCGGAGTGAATTCATTGGCATCTTATCAGATTGCTATGCAATGTGCTTCGATAGCATATAATATTCCTTTGGCTATCTCAGTAGTAACAGGGTTGCTAGTAGGCCAATCAGTTAGCGCTAAGGATTTATCCCAGATAACTCGCTATTCCTACCTTGGCTTTGGTATGGCCTTAGTGACCTCTTTATTAATTGTGTTACTATTTATTATTACTCCAGAAACACTAGTCCGATTATTTGTAAATGTGCAAGATAGTAGTTTTGCAGAAATAAATCAACTAGCTAAATCATTTTTAACAGTAGCTGCATTATTCCTATGTTTTGATGCAATTCAAGCTGTAGCAACGGGTATTTTAAAGGGATTTAATGATACGTTTATTCCAATGTTAATATTTATCGTCTGTTATTGTTTTATAGGATTAGGAAGCGTATATTACTTAGCTTTTTATTTGAAAATTGGAGCATTAGGTATTTGGTATGGATTAACCATAGGTATTTTTAGTGTGGGCGTGATCTTAAGTTTGCGCTTTTTACAACGATTAAAAATTGAAAAAGCGCGAAATATTTAAACAAACGCTAATACCTGACACCACATCCAACTACGAAAAGCTCCTGGTATATTAGGAAAATCTCTTAATGCTTTTTGATATTCTTTGATACGTTCTTTCGTTGCCCATTTCTGTTCTAAGACAATTTGAGCAAAAGGGGCAGTATCCCATTGTTGCGCCATATATTCAGGTACTTGTTTATAAATATCATCATCTGGAATGTATTCACAAGAAGCAGAACCATTTACTTTTTTAAATCCAGCATCCAAAAATAATTTCCGTAACTTTCTTCCTATTCGATAATCACAGCCAAGAATATTTAGGGCTTTTTCTCTGAGTTCTAGCGCTTCAAGTAATAATGGATCTTCAGGATAGATCAATAAAGCTCCCCAATCCATTTCTCGTGATGCTACTAGCCCATTTGGCTTTAATACTCGTTTAAACTCATTAATTGCTATCATTGGATCTTTTATATGACAAAGCAATGCATTTGCATAGACAACATCAAAAGTATGATCAGCAAATGGAAGTTCGAGTGCATTTGCTTGTTGGAAATTGATATTAGTTATTTTCTTCTCTGCTGCAATTTTATTTGCATAATCAAGTTGTTCAGCTTGAATATCGACACCAATTACCTTTCCTGGAAATACTTTTTCAGCAAAACCTACTGTTATACTTCCAGGCCCGCAACCACAGTCTAATAGCGACATTCCTTCATGCAAATAAGGTATAACAAATGGTGCCTGAATATAAATAGAACGTTTACTGAATAAACTAATTACATGTTCTGAATATCCAACAGGATACATAGCTTCATTTTTTTTCATAAATTTTTATCTCATTAATAATGAATTTGATATAACTATAGTAATTCCTTATCAATATAGCTTATTAATTCTTGTAGTTTGGGAGTTTCCATTATCGAAAAATGATCGGCATCGATATCACATACATGGAGTTGTTTCACTAATGGCCGCCATTGAACACTGCTTAAATATTCTTCCTGAGTAGCTTGAAATAGAGTAACTTTGCCTAAATAAGGAAGTGGTTGATACTCCTTTATCATTGTATTTTCTATTGGAATAACATAATAGCGTAATTTTGTTTCTTCCGGCAATGTATTTAGAAAATCTAGATATTTACTAGGCATTCCTTCGATAGTCGAACGGGCCTCAGATAAATAAGTACTGCAGTCAATCAAAAATAAATGCTGTAACTGTCCATTATCTTGCTTAATTTGTTGCGCTATTTCATAAGCAATTAAACCCCCAAGTGACCAACCACCTAAATAAAATGGTCCCTGTGGAATTAGTTTTTTAATAAACGATAAATAAAGAGTACCTAATTCTTCAACAGTTAAAATTGGAGTATCGCAATAAATGTTATAAGATTCTAATGCATAAAATGGTATATCTTCTGACAATTGCATTGCCATACTAATATATGCTTCTGCACCTGTTCTGCCTGGGTGAATAAAAATAAGTGGGGGCCGGCTTCCTTTATCATTAAAACAGACAATCGGATGATAAAATTCATTTTGTAACAAAGAATCACTGATTGCTTCTGCTTGTTTCTTGATTGTATTTAAATTAAATATCCATGAAAGTGGATATCTCCTGTTAAAATGTAAATTTATTTTTGTAAGCAAATTAATAGCTAATAATGAATGTCCGCCGATAGTAAAAAAGTTATTTTGTGTGCTTATCGATTTCGTTGATAAAACATGCTGCCATATTAATAACAAATCATACTCAATTATATTAGAAGGCGGTAAGAATACTGATTGCTTAGGAGAAAAATCAGGGGCGGGCAAAGCTTTACGATCAATTTTACCACTATCAGTTAATGGAAATATATCGACGGGAATAATATAAGCAGGAACCATATATTCTGGCACTTGTTCTTTTAACATATTTTCAATCTTGTTAGATTGTAAAATATCATGATCATTTACTGCTGTTTTATAGTATGCAACTAGATATTTTTCTTGATTAAAAGTTTTAACTGTTACCACGCATTGTTTTACGTTGGGATAATTACTAATTATATTTTCAATTTCTTCTAGCTCAATTCGATTACCACGGATTTTTACTTGAAAATCATCTCTTCCCAAATAAGCAATATTTCCATCAGGCAACCAATAAGCTATATCACCCGTTTTATATAATCGCTCTTTAAATTGAAGATTATAACTAAATCGTTGTTCAGTTAATTCAGGTTGATTGTAATATCCTCTAGCTAAACATTCGCCAGCAATATAAAGATCGCCGGGAACACTTACAGGTACAGGATTAAGGGCCGAATCTAATATATATAATTTAGTATTATTAATTGGCTTGCCAATAGGTCTGACAGAAAGGTCAGGATATATATCTTGCAAACAATGATAATAACTGACTTCGCCCGCCTCAGTGGGTCCATAGATATTATGAAGATCGACGGACAATGTAGATAATACTTCATACTCAATTAGAGATGATAATGCTTCTCCACTGCAAAAAATACATTTTAGAGAAGTCATTTCAGCACCGTTTTTTATAATATCTAAAAAAACAGGTAGAGTTGTAGGGATGAAATGTATATGGGTCACGGCATGATGATAAATCAATTCTGCTAAGTAAAAAAAATCTCGATGTTTTTCTGGTTCGGCAATAATTAGTTGTGCTCCTGCCATAAGAGGCCAAAATATTTCACCGACTGAAACATCAAAAATATAAGGAGTTTTATGTAAAAACTTATCTTTAGATGATAACGGATATTGTGACTGCATCCATAACAAACGATTAACAATACTTTTGTGCTCTAACATAACCCCTTTTGGTTTGCCAGTGGATCCAGAAGTAAAAATAATTTGTGCTAATTGATGCGGTTCTACAAACAGATCCGGATTAGTAATCGATTGTTTGATCATTTGTTCATACATTTCATCATGTGAAAGCACGTCCGTGATAAGATTATTTATTTCTGGATAATTAGAGAGTACCTGATTCGAACATATAAATAACACTGGTTGTGATTGGTGGATAATATTCTTGATACGTTCAAAAGGGTATGAAGTATCCATGGGAACATAACCGCAGCCTGCTTTAAAAATAGCTAATAAAGTAGCAACCATCATTGGGCTTCGTTCCAAACAAACAGCTATTAAAGATTCTTTCTTTGTACTGTTATCGTGCTGATTAAGCTTAGCAAGTAGCACACCTGCAATTTGATTTGATAAATTATTTAATTCTTCATAAGAAATGCTTTTGTCTTGATATTGAATCGCGATCGCATGAGGTGAAATAACCACTCGCTTTTCAAATAATGTATGGATACCGTCATTTTTTGGAATAGGAACTTGGGTTTGGTTCCATTGAGACACGATCGTCTTATAATCAATATCATCTAATAATAAATGATCAACAATGGGTTTATCTGGCGCGCGCAGTATATTAGTTATTAAGTTGTTAAAGCTTTTTGCCATTCTAACAATGGAGTCTTGTACAAATAGATTAATATTATATTCAATCTTACAAATTATTTGATCTCGAGTTTTTTCAAAATAAAAAGAAAGATCAAACTTGGATTTTTTATCGTGAACATCTAAAAATTTAGATTCAACATGAGCTAATTCAAGTTTTTTTATATAGTCAACATCTTGATAAACAAACAATGTATTAAACAGAGGGCTAATCCCAGGCGTTATTTCAAGATTAAGCTCGTTTACCAAAAGA
Organism: Gammaproteobacteria bacterium; assembly: GCA_041740675.1. Taxonomy (GTDB): domain Bacteria; phylum Pseudomonadota; class Gammaproteobacteria; order JBGSLN01; family JBGSLN01; genus JBGSLN01. The sequence continues at coordinate 16,624 of JBGSLN010000311.1, forward strand.
TGAAATGGCAGATCTTTATTTTCAAGCGATTCAGTTACAACATGTTTAACATAGCTTAATAAATCAAAAAATGATAATGAAGCGTTTAATTTTAATCGTACTGTAATGCAATTTAATAATATTCCTATCGTATCATAAAATAATGGATTATCTCGTAATGATATGGGTACGCCGATGATAATATCATCCTGTTTCGCATATCGACTAAGCAATACGCTAACAATGCTTAATAAACTAATAAATAAGCTCAAATGTTTACTTTTTGAAATATCCTGTAATTTAACGGCATTTAACTTATCAATGGAAAAACAATAAATATCACCATCAGTTGTTCTGAGATCAGGTCGCTGAAAATCTGTGATTAAATTTAAATGTTCTGTATCTGATAATTTACTTTTCCAATAATTAAGCTGCTTGCTATAGGCATTATTGCTAATCTGTTGTTGCTGCCAAAGGGCAAATTCATAATAAGGCTTGCTGATTGGAAGATGTAGGGATTGATTATTTATATATTGTTCATAAAGTATAGAAAGTTGCGAAAGCAAAATTTCCACAGATCCATCATCACCGATAATATGGTGTTGTACTATGAGTAAGATATGTTTATTAGTAGATAACTTGAAAATTATTCCACGAAATAAAATATCAGTTTCTATATTAAAAGGGATTGCGATGTATTTTTGAAGATTTTGTTCAGTTTGCTCTGCTTTAATTTCAACAACAGGAACATCAAATTCCGCATAATCAAGTATTTTTCTATATAACCCATCAGGCCCAGATAGATACACTGTTCTAAGAATACTATGATGTTTTACTAGATAATTTATACTGGCTTTTACTGCATCGCAATTTAAAGCCCCCTTTAATTCAACAACAAAATGCATGTGATAACTTGATTCTTTTGCTTGTTCGAATTTATTGAGAAACCAAAGTTCTTGTTCTATCGCCGAAAGCGGTAAATGTTGGCTGTGAATATGATATTCTAGTTCTTCTTGCGTTTGATTTTTCAAATTTTGTATGTATTTCGCAAGTGTTTGTATTGTAGGATAGTGCCATATGTCAGTTATATTTAATGTGACATCTAAAACGCAGTAAATTTTGGCAATCATTTTCATTGCTAATAACGAATGACCGCCTAAGCTAAAAAAATTATCTTGAATCTCTATATTTTTTATTTGTAAAATATTCTCCCATATAGTTATTAATGATTTTTCCAAGCAATTGGCCATAGTAGTTTCATCATGTTCCACATGCTCGTGGAAATTCGGTTTAGGCAGCGCTGATCGATCGAGTTTGCCATTTTTATTTAAAGGAAATTTATCTAAGCAAACATAGAAATTAGGTATTACGTATGGCGGTAAGGTATTGGCCAAGTGTTTTTTTATTTCCTGAACATTTAATTTATCATAATCTTCTTTTAGAATATAATACGCTGTTAAATATCTTTCTTCATTTAAACTTTGTAAAATAATTCTTGCTTCTCTAATAGAAGGATATTGTTGTAATGCTTGTTCTATTTCTACGGGTTCTATACGATATCCATGTATTTTAATTTGGTGATCTACACGTTCTACGTACTCTATATTGCCAGAAGGGAGTTCGCGAACTAAATCCCCCGTTTTATACATGCGTGCATAATTTGAATTTGATTGGTGACTTGCTTTTGTGAAAGGATTATCAATGAATTTCTTTTTTGTGAGTTGAGCATCATTTAAATAACCATATGAAAGAGATAATCCACTCACATATAATTCAGCAATTTGTCCTTTAGGTACTGGTTGCAAGTTATCATCTAAAATATAAATCGCAACGTTATCAACAGGTTTGCCGATAGGTATATGTTGGCTATCATTATTCCATAAATGTGCAGGATACCAAAGATAGGAAGTTGCTTCGGTAGATCCAAAACGATTAAGTAAAACTGCTTCTGGTAATATTGTTTTGAATGTATTAACTAAATTAGGCCTGATAATATCACCGCTTACGACCCATAATTTTAAATCTGGTAATTGATGATTTCTTTCAGTTATTTCCTGCAAAATAATTTCTAACAACGAAGGCACTAATTCAATGCGTGTTATTTTGTGATATGCCAAATAATTCAATAATTTAATAGGATTAAATAATATTTCATCTGAAATTATATGATAGGGTATTCCTTTCAAGAGAGGACATATCAGTTCCCAAATAGAATCTACATAACCAATAGGCGCTTTTTGGCAGCAAATATCATCTGATGAATACGGATAATTTTTCCATAACCATTGAAATCGGTTAATAACTGCTTGATGCTGACATAAAACGCCTTTAGGTTTACCCGTTGAACCAGAGGTATAAATCAAATATATTAGGTCTTCCGGTGTAACATTTGGCAATGGCAGTAAAATATCGGTTGTTTCTAAATCATCAAGAATAATATTTGGAAATTCAGTTAACCAAGGATGCTCTGAGATTGTTTCCTGATCTGTAAGTACTAAGGGGCAATTAGCATCCTGTATCATAAAACTTAAGCGAGATTGGGGCTCTTTGGGATCAAGTGGTAAAAATGCAGCGCCTGCTTTTAAGATTCCAAATAGACCAATAACTAAGTTGATATTACGTTTTAAACACAAGCCAATAATAGTAGACTTTTGTGAGTGGCTTGTTAAGGACTCTAAAATATATTGCGTAACGGCATTTGATTTTTTATCTAACTCTTTGAAAGTGATAGAGCTTTTAGCATCGGTAATTGCAATTTTATTTTCGGCTATTATTACCTGTTCTGCAAAAAAGTGAGTTACTGCTTTCATGAACAACCTTTTACTAATGTGTTGATTTACAGAATATATTTAACTGCATTTAACTGTTGTACTTATTAGCATAATGTTGAATCACTAATGATAAAGGGTCTACAATTTCAATATTATTAGTATATTTTTTATTGAATTGCTCGCCTAACAAGCTAAATTCAGTGCAACCAGCCATCCAACCCGCGGCGTTATATTTGCAAACAAGTTGATAGATCTGTTCACAAATTTGATCAATGTTTCTTAAAAATTTAAGCTGGTATACCATTTCATGTATTTGCGCTTGATCCTTTGCTGTGGGCTTAATTAGCAGATTAACAGATTTTTGCCATAAATCATTTTTTTCAAATATAGAAAATTGATAAGTTGCGGACGTAGCCAATAATAATATTGGCTGCTGTAAATCAATAAGCTTGGTTAATGCCGTGGTAACTAAGTTACGTAATTTATTTTGATAATGATGCGGTAATTTGTCTAATAAGGCATGCAGAGTAATACATAAAATAACTATTTCATCACATCCCATCTCAAGAAGATAATTTATATGTTGCATAAGATAATCTATTAATACGGTTTCTTGTCCGTTAAGTAGACATTTAGTACGATCGGGCACAGTTGGATCAGAAAAGCTTATTATCCTGAGATAATCTTGTTCTTCTTTAACAATATTGCTTTGATACTTATAAAGAGAGTTAACGAACATCGAACTTGCTAGCGGACCCATGCCGCCTATAGTACCAAGAGTAAATTTATTGCTAACGTTCGTTTTATACTTCATGACAAATAATACCTGCTAAATTATTAAGTTGGGTTAGCTAAGTATTGTTAGGCAATAATTTGCAGCTTTGTACTAACACAACATCGTTAGAGTCCTACTCTTGAACATAGACTAATTCTGTTAATTTGTCGATGGTTTTGTTAATTTTATTAGGAACAACATTGTAACAGCTGCTTTTTAATGGAAAGTAACGGACAATGAGTAAACAAATCGAGAGTATTATAATAAGCCAAGAAAACGTAGCGAAATAAGGTCAGCAATAATATACCCACGTATACATAGGCATCAATAGAAACGCTACCCACTGTTTTTTCTGGCAATTGATTGTTTTGAATTTTTCTCTTACGAGTGATTTTTAGAAGTAATCTTTTTTAATGTTCAAACTATTTTTTTCCATC
>JBGSLN010000312.1:0-5891 GCA_041740675.1 Gammaproteobacteria bacterium
TTTCTGGATTTTCTTTACTAGAAAATAAATAATTTATGGCTTCTATTGTACCTTTCATGATTTTCATACTAAACAATGCAAAAGTAGGTACAGCGCATTCTTTGATTAACCAGCTAAATCCATTTGTAATATCGTAAAGCCAATCAAGCGACTTACTTGAATGCGCTTGTGCATAAGCAATAGTTTGATTGATTTCAGCATTAGCTTCTTCTGCTGCTTCTGCACTGCTATCATGATACATCCATGAAGCATATCCAGCTGCCAATGTAGCTAAAATCATTCCGCCTACATACAATTTTGCTATTTGTTTTTTAGAAATATTTTTTTCTTCTACCAACAAAGGTTGATGTAGTATCTGCTCTTTGGGAGAATAAAAAAATTGATAACACCTTGATCTAGCTCTTTGTATTGTTGAAGGGGACTCTGAATTTATTACTCCATCAAATTTATCATTAATAAACTCGATTAGCTTTCTTACAGACTCCGACATATTTGGATCTTCAAATACATTGGCTTCGATACGTTCTGGAGATTTTGCTATATCCTCAAATATACTTTCCTCTTCAAACTTTTTAGTATCAGCTTGTTTCATATCTTGCCTCTTTGCATAAGCCTGTCTTAGCTTTACATTTCTACTGTATTTAAATGTTTCAATAGGTAAGCAAATTAAAAAAATTTGTTTATGTCAAACCACGAGGTTTATTTTCGAAATTTGGAGTATACTCAAGTATAAAATTAAGTCAATCAACTTATTGAATAATTTATAACCTGAATTACCTCAAATTAAAGGTTATCAGAGGTAAAAATGCGAAGAGCATGTTATTCGATAGGTACCGCTTCAATAATGCATATCTGTGTTTCTGTTCTAATTATTCTCACTAGCTTAAACCCTGATTTTTTAAATAACTTAGCATAATCTTCCTCAGTACGCTCATAGCTATTTAATAATACCAGCATATGTAAATCTAGCCATTTCGCATAGGAACGATCGTTACCAGAGAAGATAATGTTTTCAGCAAGTAATAATTTCCCACTGGGCTTAATAGCTTTCCGACAATTTTTTAGTATTTTAATTGCTTTTTCGTCATCCCAATCATGAATAATATGTTTTAAAAAATAAACATCTCCGTCAGCAGGTACATTAACAAAAAAATCTCCTGCTACTAATTGACAGCGTTTTTCGGATGACAAACTCTCCTTCCTTGTCTGTACTTCATGAATTACTTGTGAGTTATCAAAAAGAATACCTTGCATTTGCGGATAACGGCGCAAAAGTGCAACCAATACTTTTCCATATCCCCCACCAACATCTATTAAAGTTCGAACGCTACTAAAATCATAGGCATCAAGAATGGCTGGGATGTTATTAGCAGCTTTTTCTGAAATGGCTTTGTTAAATATTACGGCCTCATCTGGATTTTTTTCTAAGTAACTAAAATACGGCATTTTATTTTCTTCTTCAAAACTACTTTTACCTGTTTGAATACTGTAGGTTAGATCATTCCATTGTTTGTAGATGTACTTTCCCCAAAAAATTGCACTATGACGCATTGAGTTTTCAATGTCACTTCTTAATAACTCTGCTTGGGGGGTAAGACTAAAGCTTTGTTGTTCTCCCTCATGAAAAAGACCAACACTCGCTAAGGCCCTTAATAATCTATAAATAGCTTGAGGGTGGCTATTTGTTGCTTTTGCAATCTCTTTTGAAGTCGTAATGCCATTATTTATTAAATCAGCTATCCCTAATTCAGCGGCAGTACCTATTGCCCTGCTTATCCAAAATCCACTAATAAGATCAAATAAGTTATCACTCTCTTTTTGCATCATAATTTTTTCCGGAGCTAATTATCACAACCCTATAAAGTTTCATTTTTACTGTACGATAAGCTTGCTATTCGTATACATGTAAATCTCATGCATTCAAGCTGTGATAATTATATATTTTTAATCTTCTTTCTTTTTGGGAATATATAAATCAGTTATGGTTCCTTCAAATACCTCTGTTGCCATTGCGATAGTTTCAGAAAGAGTTGGATGGGGATGTATAGTCAAAGCAATATCTTCTGCATCACATCCCATTTCGATGGCTAAGGTTGCTTCAGCAATTAAATCACCTGCATGTACGCCTACAATACCAGCGCCAATAATGGTGTGAGTGTCTTTATCAAAAATAACTTTGGTGAAACCTTCACTACGATTCATTGATAAAGCTCGACCACTAGCTGCCCAAGGAAACACGCCTTTTTCATATTTAATACCTTTCTCTTTTGCTTCTCTTTCAGTAACACCCGCCCAAGCGATTTCAGGATCGGTGTATGCAACAGAAGGAATAGTAATCGGATCAAAATAATGTTTTTTACCTGCAATCACTTCGGCAGCAACACGTCCTTCATTGCTAGCTTTGTGCGCTAACATAGGATTGCCTACTACATCACCAATAGCAAAAATGTGAGAAACATTCGTACGCATTTGTTTATCAACGGCGATAAATCCGCGATCATCAACTTTTACCCCAGCTTTTTCAGCATCAATTAATTTACCATTTGGTTTACGACCCACTGCAACAAGAATGCGATCAAATTTCTTTGGTTGTGCAGGTGCTTGTTTACCTTCAAATGTTACATAAATGCCATCTTTTTTCGCTTCAACTTTTGTAACTTTTGTTTCTAATAAGAACTCAGTATAGCTACTCATTTGCTTTTGCAATGGCTTTACTAAATCTGCATCCGCGCCCGGAATAATTTGATTCATCATTTCAACTACAGTAATTTTTGATCCTAATGCGCCATAAACAGTCGCCATTTCTAAACCGATAATCCCGCCACCTAACACTAACATTTCACCTTGAGCATCTGCTAATTCCAGTGCGCCGGTTGAATCAAATATACGAGGATCTTCTGGAACAAAGGGTAATTTTACAGGTTCTGAACCAACAGCAATGATCGCACTATCAAATTGAATGATGGTTTTGCCTTTAACACCTTCAACCGTGATTTCATTCTTTGAAGAAAACTTTCCATAGCCCTCAATAATTTCAACTTTACGTTGTTTTGCCAACATTTTTAAACCGCCAGTTAATTTACTGACAACACTGTCTTTCCATGATTTTAATTTTTTTAGATCGATTTTTGGTTTGCTGAACTCAATTCCATGCGCTGATATTTCTTCAGTTTCACGTACAATTTTTGCTGCATGTAATAATGCTTTTGAAGGTATACAACCTACATTCAAACAAACGCCACCAATACTTGCATCACGCTCGATCAAAACAACTTTCTTGCCTAAATCAGCTGCACGGAATGCCGCTGTGTATCCTCCCGGGCCACTTCCTAATACCACTACGTCTGTTTTAACTATGTTAGTCATTGTTTACCTCGTTTTTAATGAATTTTATAATAATAATTCTCTAATATCACCCAAAACCTTACTGAGTAAAGTAATAAATCGCGCCGCTTCTGCCCCATCAATTACACGGTGATCATATGATAATGATAACGGCAACATTAATCGGGGCAAAAACTCTTTACCATTCCAGCTCGGCTTCATTTGTGATTTTGATACACCTAAGATTGCCACATCAGGTGCATTTACAATAGGTGTGAATGCTGTACCACCGATGCCACCTAAACTAGAAATGGTAAAACAACTACCTGACATCTCATTCAGAGTTAAGCCTTTTTCACGAGCTTTTTTGCTTATCTCTGCTAATTCTTTCGATAATTCGTACAAACTCTTTTGATCAACATCATGTATTACTGGCACTACTAAGCCATTCGGGGTATCAACAGCCACACCGATATGAAAGTATTTTTTCAATATTAAGTTTTCACCTGTTTCATCTAATGACGCATTGAAATTTGGAAATGATTGTAGACATTTCACAATCGCTTTCATTAAAAATACTAATGGGGTTAGTTTGTATCCTTTTTTTTCTGCTTCTACTTTTTTAGCATTACGAAACTCTTCCAATTCAGTAATATCCGCTTCATCAAACTGAGTAACATGAGGAATAGTAACCCAGCTGCGATGCGTATTGATGCCAGTTAAGCGTTTTATTTTTGATAATGGTTTACTCTCAGTTATTCCAAATTTGCTGAAATCAACTTTGGGTGCAGCAACAATATTTAAACCCACTCCGGTTGATAGCGAAGAGGGTTTTGTCAAAATGTTTTTTACATACTGCTGGACATTTTCTTTCAAAATTCGGCCTTTTTCACCTGTGCCTTTTACCTGCTTTAATTCAACACCAAACTCACGGGCTAAACGCCGTACTGCAGGTCCCGCATGAACTGCTTCGCCTGCGCTGAGTGATTTTTCAACATTGATGATTGGAGTTGTTTTTGTTGCTGCTTTTGCAGTGTCCACATTTTCTATTGTCGCTGGTTTTTCGATGGTAGTTGCAGCTATTATGTTTTCTACCTGCATCAATAAAATAACATCGCCTTCATTTACTTTATTCCCAATAGCCACTTTTAACTCTTTAATTGTTCCTGCTATTGGCGATGGAACTTCCATGCTAGCTTTTTCACCTTCTAATGTAATTAATGATGTGTCTTTTTGCACAACATCACCAGGTTTGACCAGCAATTCAATCACATCAACATTCTTTGAACCACCTAAATCCGGTACTTTAATAACTTGTAGCTCTGCTGATTTCGGAATACTTATTTTTGGAGCGACTGACTCAGTCACAACTTTAGTTTCTTTGTTTTTCTCTACTGGTTTTTCCGCTGTTTTTTCATTTGTACTGGTTTCCGCCATGAGTAATAAGCTATTTTCAGAAACTTTATCACCAACCTTAACTTTGATTTCTTTCACAACTCCTGCAAAAGGGGCAGGCACTTCCATACTTGCTTTTTCACTTTCTAAAGTAATTATAGATTGATCTTTAGCGATTGTATCACCTACTTTCACCAAAATTTCAATCACATCAACGGTTGATGCACCACCTAAGTCAGGTACTTTTACTTCTTGCATTGCCACGGTTTTCTCCGGTTTTTTTGAGTATAGCCCTATAGAAGCGCAGCAAGTTTAAATTGTTCCGTCACTTGCTGCGATCCTACGAGCTGCGTTTTCTAATCACAAACGCTATTTATTCATCACACACTAACAGGATTCTTCTTTTTCGGGTTAATCTCTAACGATGTTCGGGCTTTTAATAATTTTTCTTTGGTAAATTTGCCTTCATCAAATAAAGTTTTCAAAGCTGCATAAACAATATGCTTTGCATCAACTTCGAAAAAATGTCTTAACGCTTTGCGGGTATCACTGCGGCCATAACCATCTGTACCTAATACACTATAACGATGCGGTACAAATTCACGGATTTGATCAGCATAAGCACGGATATAATCTGTTGCCGCAATTATTGGTCCATCAAATTTACCCAAGCATTCTTCAACATACGTAAGAGTTGGCTTTGTTTCTGGATTAAACATATTTTCACGAGTGATTGCCAAAGCATTTCTGCGTAACTCATTAAAACTTGTAACGCTCCAAACATTAGCAGAGATATCATACTCTTTTTCTAATATTTCTGCTGCGGCCAAAACCTCATTAAAAATTGCACCGCTTCCGAGTAATTGCACAGTTAATTTTGCTTTAGCCTTTGCATTCTTAAATAAATACATTCCTTTAATAATGCCTTCTTCAACATCCTTTGGCTTTTCTGGGTGTTCATAATTTTCATTCATCACAGTCAAGTAATAAAAAACTCTTTCTTGATCTTGATACATTTGTTTCAGTCCATGCTGCACTATTACCGCTAATTCGTAAGAAAATACTGGATCATAAGCACGACAATTTGGAATGGTTGAAGCAAAAATATGGCTGTGTCCATCTTGATGCTGTAACCCTTCACCAGCTAATGTAGTACGTCCCGCGGTTCCACC
>JBGSLN010000313.1:0-26217 GCA_041740675.1 Gammaproteobacteria bacterium
TATCTCGCCAGTCTGTAATCAAATGTTCAAATATTAGATTTTTCGCAGCATTTAGTGGCGTTTTAAAAATCTCTTGTATCATCCATTTTTTTTCATTAAAACTGGGAGGATTTGCATACCAGTTATCAAGAAGTTGATTAGTAACATTTTCTCTATTTTTTCCAAATACTCGACAAAATTCTATAGCAGCATCTTCATCACCAAATCCACATGCTCCAAGCTGCCAATCTCCGATATTAAGACAAAAAGGAGATTGATCAATATGCACTAATCTACCTATCCGATTATTTCTAAAAATTTCCCAATATGCTAATAAAACATTAGCTCCCAACGACCAACCAACTAATGTAACATCATTAAGATCTAACGCCTGTAACAAATTATGAATATCAGTCGCGTGACGCGCTATTCTATGGCCATAATTTACTTTTTCAGAATTACCATAGCTTCTTGGGTCTATCGCGATAACTTGATATTTGCTAGAAAGTGACTCTATCTGTTTTTGCCACCATGCAACTGAAATTGTCCAACCACCAATTAATATAATTGGTTTACCAACACCATTTTTAATATAATTAATCTTAACACTATCATTTGTTATAAAATTCTTTTCCAATTTATATCTCCCTTTTGTTTGTAATTTTTCTCATTAATTTAGTTTTAAAGAAATTTCATCTCCAAATAAAGAATTGTAGATTTGTTTCAAAAGTCTATGGAAGACTAATAATTTACGGAGTAGTGTTTAGCTGCAAACGAATCAATATTAAATCTTTAAAATTTTTCCTAATCACTTCTAATAAATTATAGGAAGATGATTAGCTAGTTCATATTATTAATTGAAACGAAAAGTTATTTAATAAATGGTTAAATAGTAATAATTTAATAAAGAAGCCAAAAAGTTTTGTTTTAATCTCCAATTTCAGCATGGCCTTGTTCTAATTCCCATTGAACACCATATTGGTCGATAAAATAAAAATAACTGATATCTTTTGCAATTTCACATGCACGTTTTTTAGCATTCAGATTTGCTTCTTTGTTAACATCAAAAAACACAAATTCATTAGGTTGAATAGGATCAATTTTATGAGGTTTATATTCATTTGACGAGTTTATCATTTTTATACCGTCTTGTTCTTTTAAAAAATTAAAAGCTTCTATAATATTAGTTACTTTTAAACATATATGTCTTGGCCCACCTAATTCATAGGTTTTTCTTTCAATAATAGGTGTTAATTTAGTAGGATTATGATACTGCATTAATTCTAAAAAAATATTAGCTCCAGGAATTTTTAGAAACCTTATACTCACTTCAACTCGCTCAGGATTATCTAAAAACCCAGCAGCTTTTGCAAAACCAATATTTTTAAAACGAGTAAATTCTTGTTCTGGTATAGCATTAAAAATACGTTGATAAAAATCACTGGCGAAATTAATATCATCGACAACAATATTTATATGGCCGAGTCCATTGAGCTTTATCATAAACAGCCTCGTTTTGTTAATATTATTATATTAATAGTCAAATCATAGTTCTAAAATAGTTGATTTTAAAAAAAGTTGTTTTTTACTCTTCACAGAGCCTACATATGCATTTTTTAAACCATTACCCCTAAATATAATGCTTGAAACAAAAAGTATTGTTGAAGAAACATATTTTGAAAACTTCTTTTTATCGCATTTGTTAGCATAAAACAAACGAATAAGATAGTGTTTTATAGATTCATCTATTTTTTGACAAACTATATGATATATTTGTGTTTTAGTAATAAAAAAAATTTATCTGTATAAATCTAAGGTTCCCCAAAGGTTTTCTTCTGAATCGAAGGTTATTCCATCAAGAACTGCAAATTATAGTTGATCTTCGGATGAATATTCTTTTACATTTTCTAAGCCAGTGCCTACCTTATTGAGATTATCTACAAAATTTTTGGATAAAGTCATAATTTTTTCTAATGCTTCACTTTTTGAATTGCATAATTGCTTGAGTTGTAGACAGGTTTTATATGAAGCAATTTCATCAATCATTATTATAGTTGCTTCTGCAGAACAAGTATTATTTTTTTGTTCATAAAGAAAGCATAGAATCATGCTTTTGTTATAGTCAAATTGGCAGTCGAATCTCATAATATTATCTCATCGTAATCAATTACAAGATCTCTATTATCCGTATATCCTCTCATTCTGTAAAGTGAATAGTTATAGATAACTGCAATCGCAACTGAAAATGGCATCGTTTCCTAACTCTTAATAACCTCAATTTAATATAACTGGATAAAATTATTCGGCAATTTATTTAATTTAATGCCTGGCTTATTTTCTCGCCAAGCATATGCAACTAATGCAGCAACCGCGTTTACCAAAAAATCAACTGGACTCCGATGCCTAGTATGATCAAGGTGGTATATATTTTTTAGTTGATCAAAAATAGTTTCTATAATGCCACGTTAGTTTAGAAAAAATGTCTCAAAGGCTGATAACATTTGTTTGGGATTTGCTATTACTTGTACGTAAAATAAATAATATCATCGAATTTCCTAAGCTTATTAATGCGCCATTTTTTTAAAACAGATCCGTGATTAGCATAACTTGCCCCATGCCTTAATTGCATCAATTCTAGCACTTTTGTTTGATGAAGTTATTATTAGAAATATTGTTAGTTATCTTAATAAAGACGCTGGCATTTGAAAAATAGTTCTGTAAAATACGATGAAAGCCTTGGTTTATCTGTGATTTTTATAAGGGGGTTAAATTGGATAAACATCTGACTATTCTCGCTAAGGACTCAGTATTACGTAATGAACAATTGATCACCCTGCCCCTTAACAATCCTTATTTGGCTGTCGCGACCAGCCCAAATACCCGCCGTGCTTATCAAGCCGATATTCGTCATTTTGAAAAATCGGGTGGGGCTTTGCCTGCGACGACAGAAGCAATACTTCAGTACCTGCAAACGTTTGCAACCCTTCTAAATCCTCGTACCTTGTCACGCCGATTAACGGCCTTAAAAAACTGGCATACTTACCAAGGGTTTCCGGATCCGACTCAACACCCTTCTGTTAGTAAGACATTAGCTGGCATCTTGCGCACGCATGGCAAACCTAAAGACAAAGCACCACCGTTATTACCAGAAGACTTACTCAAAATTGTAAATTATCTTACAGAAGAGCAAACATTACATGCTTATCGAGACAGCGCTTTATTACAACTGGCCTTCTTCGGTGCCTTTAGGCGAAGTGAAATTGTTGCCATTTGCTATGAACACATCGAATGGAAAGAACAAGGAATCGATATTTTAATTCCTCATTCAAAAACTGATCAAATAAATGAAGGCCAGTATTGTGCTGTTCCCTATGGCAATGTGCAATTGTGTCCGGTACGCGCATTAAAATTATGGCTTGGCCAATCAGGAATAACCACAGGCCCTATTTTTCGTCGGGTGCATCCTCAAGGCCAACTAAGTAATACACCGCTTGCGCCCTTATCAATGAGTAATATTTTGAAAAAGCGTGCACAGAATGCAAAACTTAAAGGTGCAGAAAATTTCAGTAGCCACAGTTTACGTCGAGGGCTTGCTACCGCTGCAAGCCGTGATGGTGCTTCACTTCCATCGATTATGCGCCAAGGCCGTTGGAAGAATGTGAATACTGTGATGGAGTATATTGAAGCTGCCCAGCGGTTTGAAGAAAATGCGGCTGGCAGTGTGTTGAAAAAAATTCACCAAAATTAATTTAATTCTGAAACAAGCTCATAGGTTACTTTTTTAATAGTTTTTTATTCTTCTGGTTCAGTAGAAATAGACAAATAAAACGCTTCTTGTTCATAACAAGTGATAAAAATAACCTTTTTTATTTTACAACTTCTTATATCATTTCTAAGTTTGTCAGTTTATTCCAAAATATTTTTTTGAGCTATTTCGAACTGATCTGGAAATAAAATTCCATTGCCTACAATTAAAAGCTCATGACCTGAATATCTGCCATCTGTCCCTTTTTTTAATTTATTTTCTAATGCTCTGAACATGGTTTCTGAAAAATGCTCTGCTTCTCTACATAAATCAGGAGAAAAGTCACCTTGATATCCTCCCTTACCGTCATATTGTCGCACAAAGGCTAGTGGCATAGTTTTTTTACTTAATATCTCAAGATCTATTTTCTTACGATGGTTGTGGCCATTTTTAATTGGTTTGCCGTCTACATCTTTAATATAAAATGGCTCAGCAGAAGTAATTTGAAGAAAACGCCGAGAACCCTCATTCATAGTAAGCATGGCATCTGCTGGTTCACCATTCGTATCTAACTTAATCTTCTTGATTGTTCTTGCGGAATTTTCTAATTTAATAAGAAATGCAATCGGAACAGCTTCATCTTTAAATTTTTTAAGTAGTTCATTATCATGATTTTTCGATTTACTTTGGCCAAGTGCCCTATAATCAGCACCTCCATAAATATTATTTATTTTTTGCCTTAAACAGAATACTTTTTCAATAAACATGGAACCGTTTAAATTTGAAGCATAAAGATTTTTAACATCTTTTAGAAGTTCATCACTCATTGTAAACACATAGCTATTTAATTTATTTTGTAGATTGATAAGATTTTATTATTCAGAAAATTTTTAGATGTGAGTATTTCTAAATTTAATTTCGGGAAACTTTCCCAAAGCATGCGCATAACGTTCAATTGTTTTTATTGTTGGTAGTTGAGCACCGCTCTCTAAACGCGCAATGACAGATTGTGTGGTTCCCATTTTTCGAGCCATATCCTTTTGTGTAAGATTTGCTTTTAATCTCTCTGATACTAATTGGTGTGCAATGGCAAATTCAAGCGTCAGTTTTTTATATGCACTTTTTACAGCAGGATCTTTTAGCCATTTCTTTTTTAACGTTGATAGTTTACTCATAAATTAGCCTCCTTTAAACGTTTCAAAGCTAAATCAATAGCCGCTTTTGGGGTCTTTTGTATTTTCTTAACAAAAGCGTGCAATACGATAATTTTTTTACCTTTAGCTGTAATATATATTGCCCTTGCAATCCCTGATTTACCTTTCATTCTAATTTCCCATAACTTGTTTCCAATAGATTTGCAGTAAGGCTCTCTTACATTTTCTGGGCCAAAGTTTTCTAGCATTTCAGCAATATGCAAAAATTTCGCTTTAAGCGTTGATTCTAATGAATCCAGCTCTTCATCCACCTTTTTATTTAAGGTTATGACTTTCCATTTCATGCTTTAATAATATAGCAATATTGCTATATTGTCAATTTCTAGCAATTGGAAAGGATCCCTGTCATAACTAAACAGTAATTCTTTTCACACTAGGTTCAATAGATAAAGCAACACGTTGTTCTTGGCTTCTCCAATAAATAGATTCATTGGAAAATTTAACCGAAAAATTTTTAATTTTCATGCAATGCAATTTAAACAGTCTAGAAGGTATGGATACTAATAAAATTGAAACTCACCAGTGTGATGTCTAAAACGATACAAGAATTAGAACAACCAAGTCTGGCTGGATCTTAAAAGGTTATTTTTTTATTGAACTTCTATTTTTTGATGGTTGTATTAGATTCTACTTGGTTCTAAATACTAAGCACATACTGTAAAATATTCTCTTTAACTAGCCATGGTTCTACTATAAATAACCAATGCATGATTTAAATTAAGCGCTTTCAGTTTGCGAATAATTTTTGAGCGGAGTCGATAGAGTTTATCTTTTTGACAATCAAAATAATCCATCAATTCAGCATGTTCACAACCTTCTGCTGTCAAATAAAGATAGATGAATTCATCCCGCGTCAAATTGTATTTATAAACAACTTGAGCATTTTCATATTCATGGATAATAGATGATAGAGCTTCTCTCATTTGTATGTTGAGGGAAATCATTCTTATTGTTTTTTAAATTTTAACAAAATAAAAGGCGAAAATTTCTTATAAAACGAAATTTGCGCAGAATGTATAGTATGTTTTTTTGACTATTAAAAAATTCATGATTCAGAATACACATATCTAATCTCATTTTATATATAAACATTAATTATGGTGCAAATCCTAATCTCGATTGCGACAGGTTATTAAAATTATCAACTAAACAATAGATTACTAGAGTTTGATAGTTCACATCATTGATGTTATTTAGCTAGGCATACCCAATTTTCTTGCAAAATCTTCAGGATTATGAGTTTCCGCAGCAGGCGCATTACTTTTTGCTGCACCTACACATATTTTAATACAGTTAGGATTGAAACCTTCGTTTTCAAACGCTCGTCTATATATCTCGACTGATTTAGGGGATCCAACATTGATTTCTACAACATTATAGCCACCCGCTTTTAACTTAAGTGCCATTAATTGCGCAACATCCGCCGATTCTCTTTCAGAAACTAAAGTAAGTTCATTTTTGCTTTTGTCATAATTTGCAGTAATTATAGAACTTGATTTTCCGAAAGAATCTTTTTGACTAAACACAGAGCCATTTTGTTCAGTGTAACCAAACTGGTTCACTAAAGTTTTGTATCGGGTATCAGTCTTTACCATTGCTGCAGTTTCGCCTTTCGTAGGATATCCTTTGTTTAGATTTTTAGTTCCTTTAACTTCAACAACATTTTCATCGTTAGCACCAACACCATGGTCTTGTAAAAATTTGCGACGCAACCCAAGACTTAGGCGAGCAGACTCTTCAGCATATTCTTTTCGTTTTCTATCCTCAGGCGGACAATGCCACGGAGGTGTATTAGCCTCCCATTTAAAAAATTCCTCTTTAGGGAATTTTGTCAATGCGTTACCCGTATTAAATTTTTTTTCAACTTTAAAGAATTTCTCGCCATTAAGAAATCTGCAACCCTGCCCAGCCGTAATAGGGCCACAGTCAATATTGCTATCATCCGAACCACGAAAACCCCGTTGCAAAAAAGGAGTTGTGGTTCTAATATGATGACCATCCAACCCCAGAACAGAGTTAATTTGCACTTCCATACCTGCTCTTAATCGTTTTTTTGCACGAGTAGAATCATCTTCTACAACATCAGGCGCAAGAAGACGATGTTCAAGGCCAGAATCTACGAGTGTTGCAGTTGTACGATGATTAATACAATCTTTTAAAGCTTTAGGTGCATCTATTAAAGTATCACCATTAATCAATCGAGCTAGCTCTTCAGAATCAACGCTTATCGTAAAACTAAGTAAATTAAAATGACCTTCATTTGGATCTCCCCATTGCACTGGCACAGCCAGTCTGATTTCAGCAGGTAATTGATTTGCAGTGACAGGTTTAGTTGGAAAAGAATTTTTAAGCGTTTGCACCACATTATTACAAATGTTTTCAAAATATCCTTTGCCCTCTTCCGTTGCTAACATTCCTGCGTGAATTTCTGCGCCAAATATTTTCAGTGGTTTCTGTCCATTAACGGCGCCAACTTTAATACTATCTAAAGTATCTTTATTAAATTTATAGTTTTCACAACTTGACATCTCATGAAAACCAGGAGTAGAAGCCCAAACTTGAATAATATGCTCCCCTCCCCACATTCCATCCTTCCCTTTAAATCCGTCAAGACCTGGATAGATAGCAGCATCGCGACGGTTGAAGTCATTCAATGCCGTAGCTGAAGTATTGATACCTCCAAGCTGAAGATCTAAATGATAAATGTAAGCAGTATTTTTGACGGTATTATCGCCAGGTTTGCTGATTTTTATTCTATCTTGATCAAGCGTGTTATGTTTAATTTGCCCCAAACTGCCGCCAAGAAGTACGCTTAACTTAAGAAGAACTAATCCATCATCATCTCGATAATTGCCTAAAGTACGATAAAAAGCTCGATATTCTTTTTCCTTATCGATTATAGTATTCGCATTCGTATCGTTTCCAAAAGCAATATTAGCCATTAAAAAAGGCTCTTGCTGTCCATCTACATTTTTCCGATTAAACAAAGAAAAATTATGCGGTTCGGGTGGATTTGGTTCAGGACGTGTAAATTTTGGATCTTTCAATTCATAGAGATTAGAATTATAAATTGTTAATACGGAAGAAACAGGGGCCTCATTTGCCATTTCCCAATTCAAAGAACCTAATTTATTGTTTAATGCTGCTATAAAATCTGCTCGAGCAGGATCATCAGTTGGCACGTTTTGCAACAAAATAAAATCAGTGGCCTTTCCTTCCGCTACCATTTCTTCTAAATTCAGCGCAACAGTATTTAATCGTGCTTTGTATTGTTTGGGTGTTTCAGGCTCAGTGGTTCTGGGTGGAGTAATGCGAGTACCCGTTATTTGTGGCAACAAGGAAAAAGCAACACTCTTTATATTACGAGTGGAAGCAGCAGTTCCAAAATTATAAGTCAAGGTGCTTTGAATCGGCACTGAATCCGATATAAGTTCACTTAATTCTTCTGGATTTTTTCCTACCCATTTTGTTTTTAGCATGACATTACCTGTTGAAGATACTTTAACTTATCATTATGAAACGAATGCACTTTTACATTAAAACTCTTTCTTTTTATGATTGGCAGCAATGACTTCGGGATGATCAGGGTTTTGTTCTTTCCATTCTAAGATCATGCCTCTCACCAAGTCATTTGGAATTAATACTTTACTAGGCAAATGTTCATTCGTGAGTGGATCGGTATCATGATTCTCAAGCCATTCAGCTATTTCTTTGCGCTCATAGGTTTTTCCAAACAGGGTGATCACAGGATCCCCCATCATAGTTTGAGTTATTGGGCAGTAAAAATGTTCTGGTACTTTGACGTGTACTGGGGCAACAGATATTTCAGGTAGTTTAGGGAAAAAGTTACTATGATTAACAACAGAACATGAATTCTTTAACTCCACTGGATGCATGAAAAGTGATTGATTTCTGCTTTGTTCATCGGTATTTAACCCCTTTTTATCCAATCCTTGTTTGGTTTCAAGGTTGGCTGATGCTAAGTGATTTCCTTCATACTCCATTAGTGGTGCTGAAAACACTGGTGGAACATAAGGTGTTATTTCAGAATCAATATGGCTATGCGTCGTTGGAAAATACATTGACTGAGTAGTATTGGCAAGAAAACTACTTTGGCCTTGTGTTGCCACTGGATCGGATAACTCGTTGAGTGGCGCAGAAGATTTTGGTACTTTGTTTTGGTTGATTGACAAGTCTTGAATCGAAGAGCTTTTTACTTCTTCACCAGAAAAGCTCGCTCGTCTGAACATGTGTGTTGATGTTCCAACTTCGTCTTGATTGCTAGAATTGCTTTTTAATGGTTTTTTTTTATTAACCTTTTCTTTAGTATCAATGGAATAGGCTTCTTGCCATTTTTGTTCTTGTTCTGCTTGTTGGGTTGATAAAGAATAGGATTTAGGCGTTCCTACAGCACCATGTTTTTTCAGTAAACTAATACTCTCTGCAGATAATCCTTCGGCTCCGTCAATATTTAAGTCCTTACAATAATCTTTTGCCTTAATATTTAGGTCCATACAATGATATTGATACTCAGATTCTTCTAACCAAGAAAAATCACAATTATATAATTTCGCTCTGCTAAAATTAGCAGAACGTAAATCTGCATATTTCAAATATGAGTCACTTAAATTCGCACCCGTAAAATTACTGTGTCTCATGTCAGCGCGATACAGATTGATACCTGTACAATCACTGTATTGAAAGTCAGCATAAGCTAAGCCGGCATGTAAAATATAGGCATTCCGAAAATTCTTTTTTTTAAAAGAAATTCTTGCACTATTCAAAACGATCACTGCATTAGTAGCAACCTTGGCCTGATCGATTTCAGGCAGCATAAGACTACTTTCATCTTTTTTTTCTCTTATCATTTCTTCCTTGTAATAAGAGCACGCTTGATCATAAAGAAGTTTATTTTCTTTTTTAAAGTTTAACTCGAAATCATATTCTGTAATTCGAAATTGAAATTTTTGTGATTGATCTCGATTATATTTAAATTTAGTATCAACAAATGCAAAAATAATAACGGCCCATTGCTTAACGTTATCACTAAGACGTTCCGACAATTCTGGTCCAGAACACCGCTTCATATCGTCTACATATCCAAGCATTTGGCATAACCGTAAATCATATAATAGATCGTATCCTTGATCGTTAAATTTATCTAATAATTTCAGAAAATATGCATACGCTTTGAACCCTTCACAAACAACTTGCATCATTCTTTGGATATCAAAAACATACTTAGCATTGAATCTAAAGCGTATTTGTAATAAATCATCCACTGAATGATGAAAATTAAACTCATCTATGTTCCAAGTATAGTCAATATATTCTTTATTCCAACTCTTAGAAGGGTATTCGAAAACTAGCTTCTGAGGAATAACGGTTTTAGAGGCTTCAATCAATTCAAATAAAGAGCGTTGTAATTTTATATCCTTTTGCGTACACCTAGCCCATTTACCTAGTATTTGAGGATAATAAGTGTCTCGATAGTTCCATGGTCGAAAAACCATAAGTACCCTTGATAGCTCAACTAAACTTAATGTTTGATCACTAGCCAAGTTTTTATTAGGGCAATAGAGATCGATAGGTATTGGTTCTTCATTATCTGCTATAAATAATTTTTTCGGCATATCAGAAGATAATGGATAAATAAGAGATGGTTTTTCCAAAAGTTCAGATTTAGTTTCTGTCACTCGAATGTCTTTATCAAGCATTAGTTCTTGTTTTGTTGAAGCATTATCATTGGTTGATGTTGACGGAAGAAAAGATGATTTAAAAGAAGGTATAGACGACTTGGAAAGAGCAGACTCTGATTTTGTCGGCTGTTGACCATTCATTGAAGAAAAAAGATTGATTACATTGGATGACTGAGAAATCGTTACGTTCTTATTTCTTTCCAAGGCCGCATATATACTACTCTTAACTATTGAACTGCAACAAAACCCAATTCCATCAAGCTTAATGAGCGTTTGGTTTGTTTCCAAAGCCTCAGCGAGTGCTGCACATTGTTCAAGATCCAAAGAACCATTACCGTTTCCAAGATTTAATGTTCTGAGTGTAGTATTGATCTTTAATATGTCAGCAAGAAGATAATTATCTTCTTTACCTGTTGGCATATTTGATACAAATGAATGGATAGATTTATTGAATCGGAAAGAAGCCAATAAAGTATTCCACATCTCATAATTAGATACATTAAGATATATTTTCAAAATTTTTAATGTGTTATTGATAGTTAACGCATGGGCTAATTGTTCTGAATCCTTTTTAGTATTCAATTGCAATCCACCACCCGATATATCCAATTCTTCTAATTTTTGATTATGAATCAGTATTGTTGATAGAGATTTTATAAAAGGAACTTTCTCTTTTTCAGATATTTTGTTGCTCGCATTATTAGCTGTATATACATGAAGAACTCTCAACATTGGATGATCATTAATTAATGCTAGCACTGATTGTCCTACATCTATTTCAGAAAAGGAAGGCCGCTTAGAACCACTATCAATACCATACTCGAATTTAATAGTGTGTAACTGTTTGTTAACACTTAGAACTTGTATTAATACTTTCAGAATAACTTTATAATCTATCAGCGTAAACAGTTTATAACCGTAACTTTCTCCAGCATAATAACTTTTTCCATCATACTCTTTATTATCACGACCACCCGAAAATGATAATGAAATACTTCTCAACGTATGATTTCTTCCTATAGCATTTAAAAGAGCCATAATATTCTCTTCTGAATAAACAAGATGGTCTATATTTACAAATGTTAGTTCAGTTAGCGTTGGATCATTTTTTTGGAGACGGCTTAAAAGAGTTTGAAATTCAGAATAAGAAAAAGACGGTTTTTTCCAAGTAAACATAACAAATCCTCATTTTGTTGAACTGCAAAAGAGTAGCTAATGTTTTACTCCACATTTAATGCTTAATTTCTGCTTAGTTAGTGCTCTTCTTTTTCAAATTCTAACAACCCCATAAAATAAAAATTCTCAGAAAGCGAATTATTCGCAGAATTTATGATTTATGTACGAACAGTCATACTTTTTTCTTATGCCGTAGCTTATATTATGTAAGATTTCAAATTGTCAACTGCAGCGTGCTTGTATGAAATGTTTGTTTAACTAATTAAAAACTCTATTTTTTTATACAATGAAAATCAGTGTATTGATTTTATAAGAAATGGCAGATAGCATGTATCCCAGTAATAATGTAGCTTCTTATTATTAAACGTCATTATCATGGTAGTTTCTCCTAGAATATTACCGCCAATGATGAGCATAATCCTTCTGCAGCGAGTTCCTTTGTCCTTCTTTCAAATCTATATTACTTTTATTTAAGTTCTCATTTGAATTGATTTTGTTATCAGTAATTTTAGGTGGCTACTATTTTATTTTTTAATTTTTGCATGAGATTCTGCTCGACTGTAAATACTCAACGCATGATGTAAATTATTTGCTTTCGTTTTACGAATAATTTTCGCTCGCAAACGATACAATTTGTCTTTTTGACAATTTAGATAATCCATGATTTCTGAATGCGCATATCCTTCTGCTACTAGATATAAGTAAATAAATTCATCCCTAGTTAATTTATACAATTTGGTGACTGTTGACTCCTCATATACATTTAAAATATGTTCAATAGCACTTAACATAGGTTACCTCGTTATAGCCTTCTTTTTTTGTTCATATGATTTTTTATTGATTTTTATTTAAATCAAACTCTGTGACTGGTAATTCAATTTTCATTAAAGTTTCTATATCTAAATTTGTGTACACAGGGAGTCGTTCAACAATATTAAATAACAACAGTTTGATATCACTAAAATTTATTCCTACTGATTGTAGCGTTTGAATAAATAATTTAGCATTTTTTAGTTGTTTGTAGGTTGTACGATTAAAATCAATATTCAATAATGCAAATAGTTCTACAATATCGACTTTCAGTCGCAATTGACTATTTCCAATGCTGTTGTTATTCGTATTCATTACTTATCTCTAGGTTATTTTTCAATGTTAATAAGCAATTAGGCCTGATTAATGTGGTTGTTATGAGTAGTAAGATAAATAATAAAATTAATCCACTCGAGTGAATTAATTTCACTGTTGGCAAAACTAACATTTTTTGCTTATAAGCTGAAAATTTCAATTGATACATAATTCACCTGTAATAAAAATAACGTTACATTGAAAATAGTTACTTAAACAGTCCAGGTGACTCTATGCTTGATAGGTGTCACAACCTTGTAATCAAGGTTTCATGAATACATCATATCTGTTTTAATAATTTTACAACAAATTAATTTATTTTTTAGCTTTAAAGATTTTGTTTCTATCCCGTTTTGTAATCACAATATCGTTAGGAACAAGTAACACTAACTCAATTTCCTGCTGAACACTATCTAACTCATTCACATATACTTTTGTGTTACCATTGATACAAAAACCTTGCCCAACTTTTCGTTTCATTCGTAATAAATTCATTATTATTTTCCATATTAGTTTTATTCTCTAGTTAAGAAAACTTTCTACAAAACAATATCCGTTATTCTAGTAAAAGTATTTATGGTTTTGCGTTTGATATCATTAAGGAAAAATGTCGTATAACAATTCTTTGTGCCACACTACAATACGCTACACTTTGTAAATATTTAGGTATTTTTCTGAACTTATTTTTCATTATTTTTGATTCAAAGGATGGATAACTAATTTGTCTACTCATTACAATGTCCTCATCTATTAAAAAAAACAGTTAATCAAAGCTGATCTAAAATTCTCTTATTAACTAGAAACCAGTTGAGTTTTATTTGCTAAGTGTTTTGTTTTCATAGCAAATAAAATTAAGGTTTCTACTGTATCAATTTGCTCTTGTGAAGGCGCATCTAAACCCAGCTTTTCTAATGTCAATATGGCAACATAATTTATTTTACTACAATGCATGGGTTCACTGGATTGTGTATTTAATCGTTGATTGAGTCGTTGTCGACGATTAACTTTTGTGAGTGAATCGGCTTTATTTGCTGTTGAAACAAAATATTTTTCTGATGCAATGATTTCATTTAAATAATCTTGTTTAGTGTCAGAACCCAATGTATTCATTGTATATTGCTTCTCTTCCATTGTTATACTCCCTATAGAACCAACTATTAAAATTTGTAAAAACCTTCTATCATTGAAAAATTCCTGAATCTTCAAGAGCGTTTAACTGAGTATTTATGATTTTTGATTGAGTCAGCATGGTGTACTCCACTGTCAATGAAAAATTTTACTTTTTGTAGGATCTGCTTTTTCACTGGTTTTCTGGTAGCATAATGTCTTAAAAATGGTGGGTGATATTGGAATAACTCCTAATTTATTTTTTAAAACAACGTCCACTAACTTTGCAAAATTTACAAATCCGATGGCCAGCTCTTTTCTGGATACGCTTTTTAGATTATCTTTCCAACTTGAAAGATTTGACTCTCTAACAAAATTTTCATTTCTTGTAATTGCTCTTTGGGAAAGAAACAAATCAATCCATTGATGCAATTGTACGATATCAAACATATCTATTTTTTGATCATCTCTACAATTAAATGTATCCATTTTCATCTGTTGCTCTCCTCTTAAATCTATCGTTTCAAATCCAAAAAATGTATGCCCTGAACTAAAATTGCGGTATAATCAAATAGTTACAAATGGTATTTTCATAAGTTAAATATCTCTTTTTTTAATAAAAGGGTATTTAGATATCCATTTATAGCTATTTTAGTTTATTATTGGATATTTTAACATCAGCAAATGTCTATTTATACTGTGAGAAATATCTCACAAATAATGTATTATGAATGATGATATCGATTTAGCGACAAGAAGAGGCCAGTTATTAGTGAGTCTACGAAAGCAGACCTCATGTAAAACACGCGCTGAATTTTGTAAGAAATACGAAATCCCTGTTCCCACACTAAAAAATTGGGAAAAAGGGGTTCCTGATGAAATTTCTGTTAAAGGACTCAAAAGAATTGTTTCTGCCTTTCAAAATGAAGGCATTATTTGCACAGAAGAATATATTTTAAATGGTGGATTAAAAGATGAAAATCTGACAAATGCAAAAATAATCAATGATTTTTCTTTTGATCCCCACATCGAAAAACTTGCAGCTTCATTGAATAATCTTTATGAACGTCTTGAATTTGCAAAGGTCATCGGTAACACACAACATCCCTTTTTAAATGAAGGAGATATTGTCGTTGGAATAAAACACAAGCCAGATGATATCGTCATGGCTTATGAGAAATTATGTATTATTAATACCATCAATAACGCTACTTTTGTTATGATTGTTGAAAAAACTACTTTACCTAATATTATTAGTCTAGCAACTATCAATAATGATTTTAAGTCTCATATATTATTAAATTTGGCTGAGATTATATATATTGCTCCTATGCTATTGATTAAAAGAAAAGCCGCTGTTAATTAAATTTTGCGATGGATCGTAAGGGATAATCCGATAGATCAGAAATCAACGAATATAAAATGTCAGTTCCTTTGATAGATAGACATTCATGGCAGTATTTTTGCCACTCATTCGGTTTAGGTGATACATTAAAAAAGAAAGGAATTTTTTTATAAGCTTTTATATCAGCGGCTAATGACTTAACTTGCTCCCCTCCGCTTTCAAAAAATAATTTTAGTCCATCCAGTGTCTTACAATTCGTCACTGCAAATAACTTTAATGAATCTTTATCGTCTACGAGTAAAAAGCTACCCGAAGAATCCAGTAAATAAAATTCAGTAATCTTATTATTCTGTAGCATTTGATTAAATAGTTTTATGAATTTAGGTGAAGATAATAATTTATAGAGTTCTGTCTCATTATGTAAAACTATAGTAGTCGAGTTCTCAAAATAATTTTCTTTAGAAAAATTAACTTCTTCAATCAATTTGTCTGTACTATTTTGCGTATTTTTGCCAATATACTTATCGATGACTTTTTCATTGAATGCATTAATCACCTCATCAGGTTTAGCATATCCTGTCAAAAGAATTTTTTGGAGCTGCAGGTTTTTTAGTTTTTTTATATACTCAATGCCAGTATTTTTTGGCAAGTTGTAATCTATCACTAAAGTAGAAATAAGTTTATTTCTGCCTGCATCATACGCCTTTAAAAGAATTTTACTGATATCTTCAGAAATAATGGTTACAGATTCGTTGTTATCATCTTCAGAATGAGATAAAAAATCACTCATGAAAACACTTTGCTTTTCATTATTAAGGTATTTAATGCCAGCTTCTGGATCTTGAAATGATTTCACATATGAGCCTCTTTCGAGTACAGCTGAAGCGGTTTTTAGAAACTGCAAATCATCATCTATGATTACCACCGTAGTCGGCCAATAACATGCTGGAATAATAGTTTTAAATTTCATACATCATCCCTGTTTTCAATTTGCGGAAGTTTAATAATAAATTCAGTGTACTCGCCCTCGACAGAAGAACATTTTATGGAACCACCAAATAATTCTATCGCCATTTTGCAAAAAGATAACCCTACACCCGACCCAATCTTTGTTGTAGTATAAAATTTATCAAATATCATCTCAAGGTTTTTTTGCGGAATACCAGAAGCTGTATCTTTAAAATGAAGATAGTTTGAAGTCGAATCTTTGCTAAGATGAATAATAATTTTTCCTTTACCTGCTTCATAAATAAAATGTATAGAATTTTTGATTAAATTAAACAATACATGAACCATTAAAGTGTGATCCCCCCTAAAGATAAAATCATTACTGGTATTGTACTCAATTAAAGATTTATCCTCTAAATCACTATAAGGAAATCGCTCGATAGCGCTAAATATACATTGATTGATATGATAATTTTTAAAGCTTTGAAAATTTTTGATTTCGTGTTGTTTAACATTAGTTAACATAATATTAATAATTTCATTTGCCTTATTAATTTCATTTTTTATATTCTGAAGATGTTCATGAATGAGTAAAGGATTTTTATCTAAGTCCATTTCAATCAGTTTAGTACAGTTTGATATAGTCATAAGTGGGGTTCTTAATTCATGGGCAATGGAAGCAGAGACTAGATTAGCTGAATAGAGTTGTTTTTCTAAATCTTTTTTAGAGGTTATATCAATAGAAATACCAACTAAACCAACTACATTATTATTTTTATCATGGATTGGAGCTTTTAATGACAGATAGGTTGCGGCAGTTTTATCAGGCAAAATAACAAATTCTTCTATTGTTTTTGACTGATTAGTACTCATGACTTCTTCATCAATACTGTTTGTTATAGCAGCCTGTGCTCTTTTATCTTCTTCTGGTTGATTTTGCCATAATAGATCATAGGCCGTTTTTCCTACCACATCATAACGAGAATTAAATCCTGAATCTTTCGCCTGTTGATTATTACAACCTAACAAAATACAATCTCTATTTTTCCAATAGACATGTCCTGGCATCATTGCTACAATTTTTTCTAAAATATCTCGTTCATCTTCTTTTTCAAATCTAAATTTTGCTAAATTAAGAGATATTGATAAAATTCCTATAATCTCACCTGTTTTATTGCGTAGTGGTATTTTCCTTGACCAATAGTTTCCTTCTTCAACAATAATGGCTGTACCTAGTTTTATTACTTTTTGATCGTTCTCTCTGATTTTTTCCATTTTATTTTTCAAAGAAAGATCATAATCAGTTTTACCAATAATATCTTTTGTTGAAGAAAATCCTAGATCCTGTGCAAACAATTCATTACAACCTATATAAATACCCTTTTTATTTTTCCAATAAACATATCCAGGGAGACTATTAATAAGGTTCTCTAAGTTTATGTCTTTTTCTTGCATATATAGTTTTGTTTTATCCATGATTTTTTATGCACCTACGCTTTCTAATAACGGTAATCTCTTTTCTCCTTCGTTATTATTTAAACCAAAAATTACTATGTCAAAATAATTATTTTCTCTAATTTTATTAATTCGACCTTCTATTGTGTCACAAAAAATGTGCTGTATAAAAAATAAAGATTTATTTATTTTACAACAACCATTAATTAATGCTAACTGTTTCATATTTTGTAGCATTGTCCACATATTATTATTTTGAATCAAGCGATCCTGTTTAATAAATGGATTATCTTTATATAAAGTAAGACGTTCTCCGCTATATTGTGGATGGGCAGCCATATTAGACATTATTATTTCTTCAACGCCAATATTGTTGAAACGTTCAATAAAGTTATACGGCGATACCCAATAAATATTTTGAGTAATACCTTCGACCACAAAGCAAGGAGAGTTAAAACGACTGCTCAAGTTTTCTTTAATAATAATGAATTTCTTCTTTCTTTCAGAATAGATAAAAACCATTAAAATGTGTGATATAGTACTATTAGATTGTTTAGATACAATCAAAATAGGAAATTTTAGTTTTTTGATAACTGATACCAGTACATCTGTAAAATAGAAACATGGCAATACGCATCTATCATCATCATCATGCAATAATAATTTATTTAATTCATCTATAAAATTAGGTGGTTTTTTTGAAAATTTTGCCCATTCTATGATCTTGTCACATGAATGTTCTGCTAAATATTGTTGACTATGTCTGCTAATTTTCTTAGAAAACTTTTTACTTAGTTCACTACTCGTACATATCTTCTCGTGGTCTATGTAAGTTAAACCTTCGTTAGTTTCATTTTTATATTTAGTTAAAAGATAAGCATGAAATAAAAAAAATTCATTTTCATTTATAATAAATAAGATATTATTTTCCTTAAAAAAATCTAAAATAGAAATATGCTTTTTTGGTATTTGATCAATATTACTTAAATTGGTAACTGTTTTATGTATCTCAGACTGTATTTGTTTCAATTCAATAATACGATTGACATAAAAAAATAGCGAGTGTTTTTCTAAACTTAAAATAAGTATTTCTATCGCTCTAATCTGGCAAGCAGTATCTCCAACGTGTGGATCAAAACATTGATAATTTCCTAAAATATAAAACTGTTCAAGCAACTCGATTAATTCATCAATTATAAATGCAATAATTTGCAAGACATTTTCTTTATCGATTTTATTCTTTATTACTGTTGTACTTGATTGTGGCATTAACTCAATACAACTAAACTCTATGTTATAAATTTTATTGTCTTTATATTTAAACATAACTATGCATGTTTTATTCTATAATAGATAATTTGCGCTGTAACTATTCCACAGGTTGTTGCTGCTAACACATAGCCATACATTAAAATTCGATCATTATTTAAATAACCATAAATTATTGCTGATAATTGTGTGATCCAAAAACCAATAAATGTGATAAGAGATAAATCCGTTGATTCTTTTTTCTGGAACAGGCGCGCGGCTTGTAGTATAAATAGCATAGCGTTTATAAACAACCCTAAGCTAAACACAATATTAATAAATTCTCTTAATAGCATACTAACCTCTTTATAATAAAAATATGATTCTATTCAAATTACTTGATCACTTATACTCAGTAAGTATTTTATTTTGGTCAAATATAAATCACTACTTCATCAAGTTCAATATAATACTTAGTTATCTAAAATAAATTGTTTAAGTATTGTACGAATATTTTTATTTTGTTGTCGAATTTTATCTACCTTTTTATAATAACTGATATCTTGCTCAATTCGACAAATTAATTTATCAATTTCACTTAATTTTGTTAAAATAGAGAGTCGTTTTGATCTGGTAAAAGATTCGATAAATATTAGCATTTGATATGCTCTAATTTGATAACATGTATCTCCAACATGTGGATCAAATTGATGGAAAATTTTCTTAATGTAAAACGTTTCTAATATCTTCTCAGTAAAAAACAATTTTTGTTTTAGAAGATTGAAGTAATACATTAAAACTAGTTAGTTGCATCATAACATACATACATAAGTATGGTTACTAATCCACAAGTAAGTGGTGCTAATATACTACCCTCACTAGAAGTATCCAATCTCTAATAAGGTAAGCATGTATACTCGTAAATGTTTGGATAGTATTAAATCTAAAAAAGGTTAAGAATGAAACTCCAGCAGAAGACTTTCTCCTATATAAAATAAATGCTTGTGGGATAAAAATAATGCTTTTGCTAGCAAACTTAAAGCAAAACCGGTTTCTGTAAAATATCGCCAAATAACATTCATATTGGAATTGCTTACCATTTTAAATCAGAAGAAATATCGCAAGCCTAAAATTGCATATTATTTTGTAGTTTTCAAATTGAACTGTCTCTTTGAAAATAAATAGTTCCTTTAACACATTAAACCTTATGTAGGATTTACAATGACGATATTGCCTGATAAATCTTTCTGGATTACCCAAACACACTGCCTAGTTTCGCTATCAATAATCTCAATTTTCACAATGTCTTCTGTCTGAGATATATTTTGTCGAGCATAGTTAATCGCTGTATCTAATGACACTGCTGGGTCTTGCATGATATGGCCCGTCTTGTCAAAAATGCGCACCCAGAAAGCATACTGCATAGCTTCCCGTGGTGGTTTACCAAAAATGGTCATCATTATTTCTCTTTAAAATCACTGTTCTTGATTTAAGCATAGCAGCACTTTATATAAGTGCCCTGTCAACGCAATCATTTCAATAAACCTCTTTAAGGTTTCATGAATGTATTCAAATTTGAAACGATATCTTCCGCGACATCATAAATTTGGTTCCGTTTCACTTTGCCACTGGTAAGCGTATTTTGATAGGTTACACGAAAAAAATTTGTACCCTGTGTATAGGTAAAATTATCACCCATTTTTTTATTTTTCACCTCAAAAAATCGTGTGATGGCTTGCTTTTGTGGTTTATTCAAATTCGATGTATCAATTTGCAATTCAAATTTGTCGTTGAGTTTGTCTTTAACAAAATCTGTTTTAGCACGTGGCTTGTCTTCTAGAGCAGTCGTCAACCAAGGAAATTCATTGACTGATTTGTAATTTTGACTACCCGCATCTCGTATTTGAAAAGCGCCGTCTAAATGCGTAAATGTTTTATAAGTCACTGGTACAAAGGGTACTAATTCGAATTTATCATGGCTCGTGGTACTCACATTTTTCCATTCATATCCAGGCAGTGCTTGATATGAGCCATATTTCTTTTTTTCTTCAGCAGATTTCACATCATTATAAACGCCCGTTTCAAATTCATAATTATTACTATCGTCCATAAACGTTTTTATATAGCCCGTTCGCCGTTGACCACCGTTGATCCAAGACTCCATGCCTGGTTGCACATACGGCGTTAAACAATCGCTGATATAGGTTATTTTATTGGCTGCTTGTTCCTTCGTAATTTTTCTTTTTTTAAGTAGCCCATTAATTTCATCACATTGTTCATCTAAAAAATTCTGTGCCCCTTCATTCCAAAAAGCCACAGCAGGCAAAATATGCCCCATGTGAATATCACCTCTGAATAAAGGCACAAAGGTACGGATTTTATCTTTCACTGTTTCAAATACACTAACCTGCCAGTGCAATTTATAATTATCTTTATCAATTAATGCATGAATAGCATTTTTAATTTTTTTAGTATTTGTGCCGTGTACCTGTTCCAGAGATCCTATAGTCACTTCTGGTTTGTTTGGCACAACCAATTTTGCACGCCCATTCACAAAAAAACGATATAAAACTTGTTTAGGTGTCGCGCTCCAACTTGAAATGGAGGGCGTTGGCCCAACGGCAAAATCACGGCGTTTACCGCCCTCGTCCACTTCACTTAATAGATAAGATGCCGTTGTAAAGTGCGCAAACCTCGTTGGGTCAAACTTAATCGTTAATGTATCTTTATAAAAAAGAGTATCTTGGTGAATACCGGATACTAATTTTGAACTCTGTAAAAGCAATGCTATCGATAACCCTGTCCGTTGCTGACCAAATAATGGCATTTCACATCGCTTGCAATGCAACGCAAACAGTTGTCCAGTCGGATTAACCCAAGGTAAACCACAGTTACTTTCTCGGCTCGAAAAAAAACTACTTTCCATCAGTGTTGAAGAGTTCGTTGGTTCATAGCTCGACTCTAAATTTTCTTGCCAACTGATTAAGTGGATCATTGCGACAGTACTGGGTGATTCACCGAATGCCATCGGTGGCGGATACTCTGGCAACACCGTATCGAATTGTTCTAATGAGCCCAATAAATAATCAAGCCCCTGCTCTGCACCGTCTTCCAAGGCATAAAAACTATAAAACTCTTGAGTGGCAGGACTAAAAAAAACCAGTTCTTGCGGCAAATACTCATTCAATAAATGTCGCGCTGTTAAAAAAAACCGCCCTTCCCTACCAATAACTACTGCATGCCCAATCGGTATCATTGTATTGACTTCTTCTCGCATCGTATTAAAGTCATCCCGACTAAATTCACGCAACACAAAAATATCCACAATGGATTGTTTGAGTGTAGGAATTAAATCTTGTGACAGGTTCGGCATGTTTTCTAATAGATGACTCGAGAAATCTACCGGTGAAAAACCGGATCCTGTCGGATTATTTAAAAACATCGGGTTAGGTTGTCCAAACATACTATTCTGTCCCTAGTAGTAGAAATTTTGAAACCACATTTGGTTAAGACGGCCAATGCACATTTTATCCTTGTGTTTATTCGGAAGCTATCAGCCTTTATCAACGATATAGTTCGTGGCTTGTATTTATAGGTGGATATATGACTGAATGAAAAATTTTTAAACTATTATACTCTAGTTAGCGAACGTGATTTATTTTATACATTCAAACACGACTTCTACATCACTCTCTGCGGGCGTTACAGAACGTTGATGTGCTTTATGAAGTATAACTTCCGAAAAACCTACAGCCTTTAATCGCTGTGCAAGTTCTTTAGGTTCATACAGTTTAATTTTTAACTCTTCAACTTCCGTTTGTACGACCTGGTTAGCTTGCACTTTTTCATATTTACATATCACCGTACCAATATTTCCTTTTGGTGGTAAATTAAGAGTACTCAATATAATAAAGCTCTTATCACTACTCTGCCTAATTTTGCCCTCCCACACATTGTATCGTGTCGGTACAGCGAATAAAGTTTCAATATCAAAAATTAATTTTCCAGCGGGTTGTAGTGAATCATACAATTTGCCAAATATAGAGAATGATTTTTCTTCATCGGTAATCAACCCAAACGAACAACTCGGAATCATAATCAAAGCATATACGTTTTCTACTCTAATTTGTTCAATGCTCAGTTCCTGAACATTAGGTTCAAGCTGCATTATTTTTGCTTTTCGTTTTAGAATGTCCAACATGTGAGGCGAATCATCATGCCCTTCGATCAAAAAACCTGCTTGCAAAATTGGCAATAGAAACCGACCTGTTCCACACATTGGCTCTAGTATCTTTCCATGAGTCTCATGTACAAAACTCATAAAAAAATATAAAGCTTTTTCAGGTGCATTTGGTTTATCTAAGTCATAATACTCAGCGCACAATGAGGCATAGGTCGTAATCATATTATGATTGTTTCTAACATAGTTATGGATTGTAACATTTCATCATTAACCAATTTTAGCATTTTTAACTAACTTTTTGATCGGCATTAATTTTTGAAGTTGAGTACAATTGCAACAATGTACTCAACTTAGCAAATATTACTTTATAATTTAAAAGAACCACTATTCGTGTATGATTTTACTACAAAAAAATTCTTTTAGTTTTAATTATTTTATTTCCCCGTAAACCTACACTTGATCTCCTGCATGCTAACGCTCTATGTCCTGTAAATCTACATTTTAAATCCTGTAGAATTACACTTTTGTTCCTGTATAACTACACCAATCTTATAAAAATTCATTAAAAATCAGATTGATATACTATCTAAAATTATAAAAACTGTAAAATACTAAACAACAGATAATAAAGTGATACTTGATATCACAATATATTATTTGTATTATTGTAGGCGAATATAAATTGGGGGCTATATGAAAATAATTGCTGTCGTAAATAATAAAGGTGGTGTTGGAAAAACAACAATAGCTCGTATTCTTGCTGAATATTTTTCTAAAGTCAGAGAAAAAAGGGTTCTAGGTATCGATATGGATCCTCAAGCTAATTTTAGTAACCGATTTATTCAAATGGAAATTGATGAATATGATAAAGATGGTAAAGTACCACCAATACATCCTTATTATGATCCTGAAGATAATGAAGACAAAGATTGGGATGGCAGGAGCAGTATAGCAGGAATTTTTTTCGGAGATCCAGTTTATCCTTATCCCACTAAAATAAAAAATTTTGAGTTACTTCCTGCTTAC
Organism: Gammaproteobacteria bacterium; assembly: GCA_041740675.1. Classification (GTDB taxonomy): domain Bacteria; phylum Pseudomonadota; class Gammaproteobacteria; order JBGSLN01; family JBGSLN01; genus JBGSLN01. The sequence continues at coordinate 24,251 of JBGSLN010000313.1, forward strand.
AGCAGTAAAATGTTGCTTGCAGAAGCAGTAACAAGAGATGAAGTAATTGAAAAAGTTTATGACCAATTGAACAAATTTTTGAATTTAGCTGATTTAAAAGAAAGCTATGACATGATTATAATTGATACTGCACCTTCAAAAGGCCCTCTTACAAGATCAGTAGTTAGAGCTGCTACTGATATTTTGATTCCTTCAATGATGGAACCATCACCTATGGAAGGAACGCAAGGAATGATGCATCTTTGGAAAACTGAGAGTTTACGAAGAGACAATTCAAACCCACTTAATTTGATCGGTATTTTAGCTAATGCTTTTGATAAACGAACCTCTATTCATAAAGATTTTTATGATGATCTAAAAAAGAGAATGTCACAGCATGTACTTAATTCTGTAATTAACCGGCGAATAATTTATACTGAAGTTGACTCTGAAGGGGCTACACCACCTTCTATTTTTGACTATCCTGATTCCAACGTAGCAAAAGTTGAAATCATACAAGTTTGTGAAGAAATTGAATCAAAAATGGAGGCGTATGCACATGGCTAAGAAAAGTTTTAGTATTTCTTCTAATATTGCAAATGGATTGATTGATTCTATAAGAACAGTATCTAGTCATAAAGGCGAATTGAATTATGAAATGATGGCAATTAACATGATTGAACCTGACCCTGAAAATCCCAGAAAACTGAAGCTTTCCTTAGAAGATATCAAAAATGGTGTGAATAAGCTTTCAGCAGAGAAAATTAGTGAGTTTGAAGCATTAGAGCCATTAATTGATTCAATAAAAAAGGTGGGTGTCAGGAATGCAATTGAAGTATACAAATTCAATAATGTTTACCGCATAATTTCTGGAGAAAGACGTTGGTTAGCTTCGTTAGCTGCAGGAAAAGAATATATTCGAGTGCACATTTGCGATAAGCCATCAGACTTTGATTTAAGGTACTTGCAATGGATAGAAAATATCCAGCGAGAAGATCTTAGTCTATGGGAAAAATATCAAAACTTAACACAAATTACTAAAGCATATAAAGAGCATCATTCAGCTCTTAAGGCAATTACTGCTGATGAGCTTGGTAAAATTTTAGGAACTTCTCAACGTCAAAGTTATCGATATCTTGCATTAATTAACGCAGAGCCAGATGTAATTGCTGCGGTACAGATGGGAAAAATTACTAATATTAAATTATTAGAAGAGGTTACAAAGCTTAAAGATATAAATACTCGTAATGAAATACTTAATAATTTGGAGAAAAACCATAGTAAAAATAAAATATTACTACAGGTAAAGCAAGCAAAAAACCCAATAAAAAGCAAACCTAAATTTAATAAGCAGGGAAGACCTTCAACTAAAATTAATCTTGGTTACATTGAAAAGCAATCAGTTGCAAAAGTCGTTTTTGATATTTTATTGGATCATCAATCATTAGCAAAATATAAAGATCAATTTTGTGATGTTGACTGGGCATCCATAAAAAATATTAATCAGGCATTTAAAAAAATATTGATATTAATTAATACAGATGTAATTGAGCATGCCTGAGATGAGTAAAGAAAAAACAAAAAAAATAACTGTTCGTTTTTCAAATAAAATGAAACGAGAGATGGAGAAGGACATTATTGAAAATGGTTATGGGATGCATGGCAAAAGTAAGTGGGTGTCAGAGGCAATAACTGCTCTTTCTGTTTTATCCAATTTAAATGAGTTAATTGAAGATGGTGAGAACATTAACCAAGGGATACTGGAATCAGTAGAAGCTTTCTATTTGTCTGAAAATACTATGACTGTTTTGAAGGAGTTGATGATAAAAGCACGAAGGTATAATCCAATGTTAGTAGGAGTCCAAAGTTCTATAATCAGGGCTAGTGTGATCAATAAACTTATTTAACGCTGCATTATTTTGCCCCCATGACAAAATGGTGTAACCATATGAATATTAAATATTTATTTTTTTTAATATTCATACTAT
>JBGSLN010000314.1:0-10427 GCA_041740675.1 Gammaproteobacteria bacterium
GCATTAATTCTAAAAATAGGTACGATTTCTAGAGCAGCTTACTCTCTATTCAGACTCAACTTCTTCAAACTTAACTCACATAGCGGGTGATGAATGTAACTGAGAACTATCTTCCTTAATTATTTCTGCAACGCAATTAAGTCTTTTAAACGTTGGATTATTCATCTGTTTTTTACAACCAAAAAAAGAAAGTTTCATCTTTTCTGTTGGACATTGTTCAATCTCCTTTGTTTTGGCAATCGTTGATTCGAGATTACTAACATTTATGATGTGAATTAAGCGGGTAATAATTAGGATGGAAATACCAATAAATATCGTGGCTAAAGCACCGAAGTCAAAGGCGTTATCAAAGCTATAGTCATTTTGGATCTTTTCAAGCTCGTGTTCCAATTCTTTACTGGACTTATTAAATTTATGCGGTGATAATTTCTGCAGCAGTGGATGAAGCTTTGCATTCTGACGTGCGTCTTGTTCAATGTCCGTCAATGCTTTGTTAGTGAGAATGTTTTGATTTACTAGAGTCTGGCTTGCTGCAGTAAGTTTTTTTTCTGCGAGTGTATATCTGTTAATGAAACTTTTGACTTTTTCTGTCGGCTCAGTAGGGTTCATATGCGCACAAGTCCGTCGAATTTTCAAAGCTAACACTTTGGAGTCGCTCTCAGAGCCAGAGAAACTTATAAATTTATTAATTTCGCTAGTTAATCCCATCTCTGCGATTTCTTCAGGGTCATATTCTTTTTTAACACCCGCATGATTTATAACGACTAATAGTTCTACTTCGTTTTTTTCATCATACCAAAGATGAATACTATTGTTAGAATACAATCTAAAATGGTGCTGAGCAGAGCTTATAGAAGGAATATCGAGGTAATACTCAATTTCATGTTTTAATTCAGAGTCTGTTTTAAGCTCTTTTTGCATCTCGATTAATTCATCTTGTAATGCAAAAAAAGTTGCTTGTCTATCTCTTATTATTATTGTCTTCTTTAATTCTTCATCCTGTATCAGTTGATCTAATGTCCATTTTTTCTTTTCTATCTCATTTAGTATCAATTGTTTAATTTTATTTTCGGTATCAAGATCCTGAAGAAGTTTTTTATCACTAATATTTTCTTTAGTAATAGGACATGTGCTATTGTTTTTTTTCCATTCTGAAATTGTAGCATTATTAAAAAATTTTTTTACTATCGATATTTGTTCTAGCCCATCTTTTTTAGATATAGTTTCTATTTCATAATAAACAGGATCAAACATCAACGTCTGTTCAATGGGGCAGATTAGATGCTGTTGCTCACTATCATTCTTGATATCATTTTCAATTTTAATAATAATTTCGGTAGTAAATTTTTCTACATGCTCAGGCTTTGAAAAAATTTCTACAATTTCCTTTAAGTTGAAATTTTTTAATAATTCAGCAAGAGATTTTTGTTTAGAGATATTGAATACAGGACTACTATGCATCATCATTATAAAGCTCCAAAGTACATATATAAATTGGTTGCGAGTTTTCCAAGCATTAATTCTAAAAATATGCGCTATTTTTAATAGCAGACACCTACTACTATAGGAATTTTTTGAAATTAAAAAACATAGATACTTTTCGCATTATAAGTTGCTAAAATTAGTTTTCACAATAAGTATACTTATATGTTGAATTCCAATAATTATGGCATGATATGTTGAAAGCGATTCAAATATGAATGTTTAAGCAAATTTTAACTATAGTTGATAAATGCTATGCATAAAGAATATAAACCAGCACTGATGTTAAGTGCAGATTTATTGCTGGAAGACCCTGTAAAATTCGATTCACAGGCTTATCTTAAAGCATTGCAAAAATATTGCGGCAAGTGTGCTTCTTCTTCAAAAGAGGAAGACACTTCTATGATGGCCTTTCATTTTGATTACAAAAATAATGACAATAATGATTTAGTGAATCCCTGTAGTATTTTATCTAAATCTCCAGTTCCTATTGAACGTACATCGTTTGAAAATTCTCTGCAGCAATCCTTCTCGTTTCCTGGGGCGTATGAAGCTTTATCTCGCTGCAATTACACATTAAGCTTAACTGAGTTCTTAGCTCAATTTCTCGATCCCGGTAAACGTCTTACTCTTCATGGCAACACATTACATGCAGCACTTGAAGTCATTCCTGGTATTTTAGCTATTTGTTGGAAGCAGTCTGAATGTATCATCGATCCTGCTATTTTCTTGAATGCTGATCTGTATGGTCCAACACTTTTTTATGGCCCGATTAATGTGAGAATTTTTCATATACAGAATCAGGATAGGCAGAATGAAGTAATAATGGATACTTTGGGGATGGGTACATTTGCGCTCCCGGATATCCAATGCCATTTTCAAAATCTTGAGCCAAATAGTGTTGCAGGTTTTCTATATAATACAGCTAACTATCTGCTGGATTTTGGATGTGTGATTGAAGATGGCAATACAATTGAAGGGATTAATCCAGGGCAACGTTGGAAGTGTCGCTATGAAACGTCTCTGACTATTCCATATCGAGCTGTTATAGACATAAATACAAATACTTTCTGAGCAAAACGAAGGATCATAAAAAAAAGCACAAGTAATTTGATGGAGATTCCTCACGTTGTTCGGAATGACACAGAGTGCTTGTCATCCTGAGAGTAGCGAAGGATCATAAAAAAAGCACGAGTAATTTGATGAAGATTCCTCACGTTGTTCGGAATGATAGACACAATGAAAGCCATATTTTTTCTGCTAACTACGTATATTAATGTCCATCATAGCAAAATTTTAAGTATTGAAACTGAAATTAACTTATCGTAGAGTGCTAAAAAATTTTTCAAAAGCACTCACAACCTGAATTGTGAGAAAGTTGTAAATCAGCGCTTCATGATGAACGTCGTACACTCTTTTGCTACTTGAATCATAATAAAAATAAAAATGGGTTCTACTGTTGAAATAAATAAATGCAGCAACTCGGATGCTCTAAATAGTTATTTCTAAGTTTTTTATATTGATTAACCGAGAGCTGAAATATGATAGATAATTCTATAGTTGATAGAGTGGATAGTGAGTATACAAAATTTTCAATAGCATTAACAACTTCACTGACAAGCTTGAACACTCGTTATGAGAAGGAAAAAAATGATTTGCTCACTACGCTTAAGAGCTTTACAAAAAACCCTGAGCCTGAAAAAGAAAAATATTTCCTTCTGGTTTGTATTGTTTTTGAAATCTATTCTAGTTTTAATAATTCCTCAATATTTTCTTCATTTGTTTCTTGCTTAGAGGGTTGTTTAAAAAAACATGCTCCACAAGTTTTTAATCAAAGCATTCCATTTACTTCAGCGCAAAAATATGCAGTAAATCGTATGGCTCGGCAGTTACAAATTTTAGGTGGAGTAACTGGAAGTCTTGAACATTGGCAGCAGCATGGCAATCCACAAGGCGTTAAAGCAATTGATTATATTTTGAGAAATCCTGAGTTAACTGATTTCTGTAAATGGGTCAAACTAAAATCACACATAACAGCATTGAAAGAAAAAAAAGGTAGAGACCATTATGCGATAGAGTTATATTTGTGTATTCGTAATGACAATATCCTGATTCAAAATTTCAAACTTTCATTTCAAGATGCATTTTGGTTCGATCCTAATAGTACTCAATCAACAAAGCAGAATGCATCTTACAAAGATATTTTTAAACCAATTCTGCGACTTGAAACAATTGAAGATTTTGGAAAAATCCCAGTTGAACTACAAAACAGTATTTTGAAGAAAATGGGAGTTACTAAGTGGAAAGAAAAGAATTTCACTATTCAAATTATTGCGAATGATGAACAATTTATCGGGCATTATACAGACAGAATCGATGCTATAAATGCTGGCATTAAACTGTTATTAAATAATTTACCAAACACTAATCCTTATAAATTACAAGCGAATAAATTAATAACCTATTTGGATAAAGTTGCAAGACATTGTAAAGATAAGTTAAAAGACATCTCCTATAAAGAGTTGCAAGATATCAATGATTATCAGAATTCACTGGCAAACTATACAAAATTTATTGTTAGTATTCTTGCATCTGCAACTGGCTTCAATGAAAAAGAAGTACAATTCTATCTTGGCAGAGCAGAAGATTTTGTTTTATTACAGCGACCACGGCCTGTTTTGTGTACAGTAATGAAAGCCTTTGATTCTCTAGATCCAGAATACATTGTGATAATAGACAAACCTGAAAATTCCTTTAGTAAAGAAATAGTCGCTGATTTTAAGAATATATTAACTGGCAACAAAAATGAATTTCCGAAGTGGTTTATTGAAGGATTTAATAAACAAGAACAAGCTTTATTTATTAATATACTTCGAACCATTGATTTAAATGATATTAAAGCCATCTATACAATCTCAAGTAAGTTGCGCATTATTCCAGTGCCTAGTAATTTTGGACAACATACACTGATTACTTACATAAATGCAGCGGATGGTAGTAAAGCCGTGATCGAGAGTCCATCACAGTTTCGTTCTAGTCATATTTCATCTAGAGATATTTTTAAAAAAGATGCCAACTTAACTGAGCTTAGATATTTTCATGCAATAAAAAATCTAACACATATCATCAGTATCCTTATTAAAAATAAAATGGTAGAGCTGAAAAAATTGATAGAAGAACAAAAAATTATGTTTGGTGATAGTAAAGAAATTATGATTCCAATTCTATTCCAAACATTAATTTCTCCCACACTCTTAACTAAAGACGATAAAAATTTGCATGAAGATAAATTAAGAGCAGTCGAAGAAATGCAGCAAATATTAGATGCGAGCAATTATATTTTAATAAATGGTATTCAGTTAAAGTTTAAAATTATAGAAACCAATCATCCTTTAAATTCTGGAGTGACGATTGATTTTACCTCTGTTGAAACGACTCAGCCATCAATTAATTTTTTAATTCAATATGCAACATCGGTAAATTTATTAGTGCAAGATAAATTATTAAATTTGGCAATTAAGGAATTGGAAAGCACAGCAAAAGTATCTTGTTTGATACCTGGCAGAGAATTGCATATTGCCTCGCTTGAACAACTGATTATTTTATCTAAACCTTGTCTGGGCATATCTATTGGCAGCTGCATTAGTAATAAAGATCGAAAAGCTATTGAGCTTATTTATACCAATGTTATGCGAGTATACTTTGAAAAATATGCTGAATTATTTAAATTTTATGATACACCTGAAAATGTCGATAAATTTTCTAAAATTTTTGCGGAGATTTATTGTAGTAAACATTTACAAACAAATGCAGCACAGAATACTCCAGGTGCTAGCGGTATCAAAACACCTGATGGTGTTATGGGATATTTACCCAATTACCTGCAAGCAGCTATTAAAGATTGGTATAACATAAAATCAAAAATGGATCCACGCTACCAGAATATGAATGGTAATCAAGCATTTCTAGCAAACAATTTATTAGCATCTAATAATACTTTAGCGATAAAGCCGGCTGCAAAAAAGAGTCATTCTCCTGAAATATGGCTAGCACCTGCTAATACTAACGACATTATATTTAATCCTAGTTCGCCAGAAGAATGGAAAAAGTTATTATCTGAGCTATTAGCAAAAATTGCTTACAATATCAATATTCATGCTAATGAATACGACTGTTTTTATATTGATTTACTCAATGCACCACTTGTTACGATAGAACAAAAAAAAGTTGTGCTTAAAGCATTATTTTTTGACCCAAATACAATATTTTGCGTGTTGCAAAATTATATTTTTCGAGCGATGGGATTTGTTTGTTTGTCTGACGCAAAAGAAGCATTGCAGAGTAGTACGAAAGACTATCATTTCTCCAGCAATGAAATTCTTACAAGTATTTGGGTTGCATCAAATAACTTTTCAATTGTTACTGTTGAAAACACTAAAATGCTATTAAATAAAATATTGCCGAAAATTGAGGATGAGATGGATGAAATAATAATGCCTTTATGGAAAAAAGCTTATTTAGGGGTGTGTGTTTATAATGGAGACAGTTATGATTCGCTTGCGCCAGTAAATAAGGGGATTTCTAGAGGTTATGCCTATGCGAATTTACTAGATACTGTTCATGAAAATCATAAATTAATTGTGCTTGATGCATTACTTTATATTAATTTTAATGGATCGAAAATTTCTGGATTGCAGAAAAAAGTACTACTTGCTTTAGGTTATAGTGCCGATGATGTAGGATTAAAAGCAGCTAGAGCATTAACTGGTCTGGCTCCTGGCTCTGAAGAAAGCAAATATTCATTTAAAATCATTGAGCTGCTTAATAATTTTCCTACATTAAAAACACTTGAGTTGATCAAAATGGAACTTAATCAAAAGTTTCCATTTCAGACTCCTGCGGAAAAGTATGCAAGTAAACCTGTGACAAAAGATGCATTTTTTGAAAATACGGATAATAATGAAATTCAGCCGCAAATTGAGGAGGGTGTTGTGCTTGTAGCCAAGAGACAACTACAGCTGCCACTACCCAACCAATAATTGAACTTTTTAAAATAGCTGAAATATTTAACTGTAACGAACTTGAGGCAATACGGCAACACAGTGTTATTCCGAGTAGCGCGAGGAATCTCCGTCAGATTGCTCATGTTCTTCAGAAGATTCCTCGCGTTGCTCGGAATGACATGCTTCATTCGAGATGACAAAGGCCCTGTCATCAGGTATGCCGAAACGAGATAATGCCGGCCTAGCATATAATCTTTGGTAATAGGGAAGAAAATGATTTTTAGCTGTGATAAACTTAGTTAATTAGAGCTTTAACAACTAAATTATTGCAACTTGTTATATGTCCATTATAGCCTGTGGTTTAAATCACAAAACAGCACCTTTACCCTTGAGAGAACGTTTTAGCGTAGTGCCTGAACAAATGCAGGCCTCTTTGCTGTCGCTTAACCAACAAAAACCATTGCGAGAAGTGGCAATTTTATCGACGTGTAATCGAACAGAATTTTATTGTGCTTCAGAAACGCATCACCCGCTATTAGAATGGCTTTACAAGCATTATCAGTGTGCCCAGGAAGATATTTTCCCTTATCTATATATTCATCGTGAAGCTGCTGCTATTAAACATATTTTACGTGTCGCCACCGGGTTAGACTCTATGGTTTTAGGCGAACCCCAAATTTTGGGACAAATGAAGGGTGCATTTTCTCAAGCAGAGGTTGCAGGCACTTTAGGGCCCCAGTTACAGCGGCTATTCCAATATGTTTTTTCTGTCAGTAAAGATGTACGAACAAGTACTGGAATTGGTGCAAACCCTGTTTCAATTGCTTACGCCGCAGTTAATTTAGCAAAACAAATATTTTCAAATTTAGCAAAAACCTCTGTATTGGTTATTGGTGCAGGTGAGACAATAGAATTAGTATTGCGATATTTACAAGAAAATAAAGTTCAGAATACAGTTGTGATTAATCGCACAGTAGAAAAAGCACAACATTTAGCTGACAAATTTAATGGTAAAGCTGCAACCTTTGCAGATTTAGCAACTTATCTTGCTGACGTTGATATTGTTATCTCAGCAACCAGTAGTACTATTCCCATTCTTGGTAAGGGCACAGTAGAACGTGTATTAAAAAAACGGAAACATCGGCCAATATTTATAGTTGATTTAGCTGTTCCAAGAGATGTGGAACCTGAGGTTGCTGAGCTAGAAGATATATACTTGTATTCGATTGATGATTTAAAAGTGATGATCGAGAAAAGCTTAAATAATCGTCATGCAGCAGCGCAAGAAGCTGAAAGATTAATTGATTTGCAAGTTGAGCATTACATGCGTTGGTTGAAATCATTGGATGTGGTAGATACTATCCGTAGTTTTCGTTCAAAGTTTGAAGCAATCCGAGATTATGAAATTCAGCATGCATTACAATTATTACAACAAGGTACAAAAGCTGAAGAAGTATGTTGTCATTTAGCTAGGAATATCACCAACAAAATGTTACATAGCCCAACAGTTCAATTGCGACATGCCGGATATGAACAGAATCTAGATCTATTAGCACTGGTTCGGCAATTATTTGAGTTAGAAGAGTAAAATAAATTATGTCCTTAAAACCATCGATGCAACAAAAGTTGCAAAGTTTAGCTGAACGTCATGAAGAGTTGTCACGATTATTAAGTCAAGCAGAAATAATTAATAATCAAACGAAGTTTCGCGATTATTCCAAGGAATATAATGATCTAGGTGGACTTGTTGAAACTTTCAAGAAATATGTTGCTACAGAAGCAGCAATCGCTAATGCTAAAGAATTACAAAAAGATGTAGATCTAGAAATGCGATTATTAGCTGATGAAGAACTTAAAGTTGCATTTGCTAAACAATTTGACCTAGAAGAAGAGTTAAAAATTCTATTATTACCAAAAGATCCTAATGATAATGCAAATATTTTTTTAGAAATCCGGGCGGGCACAGGTGGTGATGAAGCGGCTATTTTTGTTGGTGATTTATTTCGAATGTATAGCCGTTATGCAGAAACAAAAGGTTGGCAAATTGAGGTAGTCAATAGTAATTCCGGTGATCATGGTGGCTATAAAGAAATGATTGCACGGATCAGTGGGCAAGGAGTGTATTCGCATCTGAAGTTTGAATCAGGCGCACACCGAGTGCAACGAGTGCCAGAAACAGAATCGCAGGGGCGGATCCATACCTCAGCTTGTACAGTAGCCATTATGCCCGAAATTGAGGCAATTGATGAAATTATAATTAATCCCGCTGATTTAAAAATTGATACCTTTCGTGCTTCTGGTGCAGGTGGTCAGCATGTTAATAAAACTGATTCAGCAATTCGTATTACACATTTACCAACTAATACAGTGGTGGAATGTCAAGATGAACGTTCGCAGCACAAAAACCGTGCTCGTGCGATGTCGTTATTACAAGCACGATTATTAGATGCAGAGCGTACTAAACAAGAAAAAGAGCAAGCAGCTACAAGAAAATCATTGGTTGGTAGTGGCGATCGTTCTGAACGCATTCGAACTTATAATTATCCTCAAGGTCGTGTGACTGATCATCGAATTAATTTAACTCTCTATAAATTAGATATGATTATGGCAGGTGAGTTAGGTCAAGTGATTGACCCGCTTATTCGTGAGCATCAAGCGGAACAATTGGCAGAGTACGGCGACTAAACTCTATAGGACTTTAAGTCCTATCTTATCTAAGAAAATAATTCTTAATATCATTTTCAGTATTATTTATATGAAGTAGTGGTTGGGCCCATTTCAACTTTGGTGGGATTCATATCCATAATATCTTTATGCAAAAATAGCTTATTACTAACAGACAAATATCCTGAAAATGGATAACTTAATGCTGTAATTGCTGTTAAGTAAAAGGTAATTGTCAATGCTAGCAAAATATGCATAGCCAACTGCAATTTATGTTGACGCAAAACAAAAGCATTTAGCATTATAATAGCAAAACCACCTATGAAAAGAAACAAATACCAGGCGGCAGGGATAGATACATCTAACATGCTTAAGCGATGGTTACGAAGTTCTACCACATTACTTAATGCCGTCACCATTTCTTCATAAAATGTTTGAGTAATAGGTGTGTTTGGCGAATAATTTTGCAGAGTTTTATACATTTTATTAATAATTAAATTAACTTGCGGATCAGATGCTCCTATGGCCATTGCTGGCCACTCGCTTTTCGTAACCGTATTTACATATTCTTCAATTAATTTATGCAATGACTGTTTGACAGGTTTTGGGAACACTTGACTATTATACCACATAATTGTTAATTTGCTTGATTCATCAACTACTACCTGTTCAGCGTTTTGTAAGCTACTCCATAGCAAAAAAACAATAAATCCGACCAGAATGCTATAAACACTGCTTATAGTAGCTATCGAAATATTTACTACCTCATCAAGTCGATCTGATTCTTGTCTGTTGTGTCCAAGTTTTTTCGTTGCAATCTCATACATGGCAAACGCGAATCCAACGTAAAATATTGCTAAAATAAGATAAATAAATGCTGGATGAAACGTATTAACAGTAAATCGTAACATTTTCCATAATCTCAATATTTGATATCGATAATAATAACTATCATATTATTAGCTGTCTATCTGTTTGTCTTACTAAACAATATTAACTCCACTACACCAATATTTGAAATAGTTACGTTTAATTCATGATAAACCACAAGATTCGTCAAGCCTGATAAAGAATATTATCTTTACAACGAATTGCACTAACAATATCTCAAGACGGAATAACAAACAGCGAAATTTCATCAAACATATTTTTACAATTACGCCGTCGTGGTTAATATAAAAATAATTCAATTCATTTTTAGTGAATTAGATACTTCTGCAAGATTAATCTCAAAATTAGTAGCTTTTTCAAATTAAGTTGCAATTTAGTTGGCAGTTG
>JBGSLN010000315.1:0-12823 GCA_041740675.1 Gammaproteobacteria bacterium
TTGGAAATTTTTCGAATATCCATCTTGGAATCGTAATTTGGTATTTAAACAAGTTATATGGACACCTTTGAGCAACGATGGAATGTTATATACCGTTTTATGCTATTATGAGAATCAATCTAATAATAAGACTATAATTATTTATCCAAATAAATACGTGCAAAAACCTGATTGGGCATCCCATTTAGGGAATAGTCGTATCTGTAAAGCTACCCAAGTTAATCAGTGTGTTTTTTATTATGGAGAATAATTGCAATTGTGTTTGCACGCGTGATTTTTACCTACAAAATCCACCATTGTTATTGACAAAAATTGCGCATTAATTTAGCATGTAACTACTTGCTACATCAAACCTCAAAATGCTTCAGTCGAATCTCACAATCGCTTCATCACTCTTTATTGATAAGATTCGTCAATCTGACGGAACCATTGATCTTAGCCAATTAAAACAAATACCCGGTGGTGGTACACATGATATTTACCAAATAAAATCAGATGAACCTCCATCATTTTTGTTGAAGGTGATTCAAAATAGTATCGGCAAAGAAGAGACCGTACTTGCAGAACAATTAAAAAAACTCACAAAGCAATACACAACGCTTTATAGTATTTTTGACGTGCAACGATGTTTAGTAGAAACTCGTTCAATACAAAATTTAGTAATCAATAATGTACCCACCACACAAAAGGCTATTGTTTCAGTCGTTCCATTTGATACTTGTTTTCGGAGCGAGGAAAAGTTTGGTTTCAATGCGGAACCACTAGAAATCGATGAAGTTACGATTAAGAAAAATTTAGAACTTTATACAGAAATGAACTTATCATTACTAGGGAATGAGGAATCTTTTGCATCATTCAACATCAATGATTATTTGATATTTCATAAAGCATGTCAGCCTATCTTTGCTCTGCTCGAAAAGGATGCTGACTTACAAAAAGTTATGCGTGAATTTCTAAGTAAATTTCAGAAATTTTACAGTGAAACAAACATGTTTATGGATTTTATTGGACGTGATAACGTCTTGTTTTATAAAAACACTGAAGGTTGGCAATTTAAATTAGGCAGTGTGATAAAACACGATACAAAATCCTTAACCATAGATTCACTTAACGAAATAGCTTATAACCCATCAGTAATAAAAAACTCATTTGAAAAAACCACTGCAATTTTTTTTATCCCTTCTTGTATTCGATTGCTAAATGCTGTAGCCAAAAAACTAAATATGAATAAGATCGTTACGGATATTCCATTTTCTGTTGAAGACAGCGATCACTTATCAACAATGTATCAACAACTTAAACATAGTACCCGCGCTGTGACCTATGCAGAACATGATGATTTTGAAACAGCATTATATTATTTTCATTTACATGAGCAATCAGATGAAAAACATGATACTTATGTCAGAGATATATTGGGCACAAGGTATTGGCAATTTATCAAGGATAGTAAAATAGAAAGACCCATAGCAGAGATCAAAATATTTTTGTCCATCTTATGTGATGAAAAGAATCAATTTCCGCCAGCAAGACAAGATCTAGTCAATACAGCCGTGCAAGGTCTGCAGGCAAAATTAGATAACCAAGATGACTCTATCGCTGCCAAGCTGGTGGGTAAAAATACTTTTGGTACTTTTTTTCCTAGTAGTCCAGTCAGTGCTGATTATGTGATTCCAGAATTAACTGAATTACAAAAATCTCTTTTGGATGGGTTTATAGGATTTAGAAAATAAATTGTCATCCCGAACGTCCAACTGTCATCCCGAATGAAATGAGGGATCATTAAAAAGCATGAGCAGCATGGAGAAGATCCTTCGTTACACTCAGTATGACAGGTACATTGCTCGGAATCACAAATGTTTGTCATCCCGAACGCAGTGAGGGATCTTTAAAACACATGCGCAGTATGATGGAGATCCTTCGCTACGCTCAGGATGACAGGTACGTTCCTCGGAATGACAAACGTTTGATTCATTGGTGGGTTAAATTGATCAATGATGATTGATTGTGATTTTATGGAGTATAAGAAGAATGATCGCTATTGCTTGATCTTGATGCGACGCTAATAACAGGCTCAGCTTTTTTTTCTATCAATTTCAAGCTTGCTTCTATTTTGTGAAGTTTTTTAAAGATTTCTTCATCTCGCTTATCAGGATTTTTTTCCACCCAATTCTTAATATTCTCTAAGAAGCGTTTGACTTCGTGTATTTTATTTTTTGCAAAATCCAACTTTGCCTGCTCATCATTTTTTCCAGAAATCCGACTCCAGGACCTTAAAAACACGTTAGCCCTTGCAATGAGAAACTCTCCTTTACCCTTGTCTGTCTGTTCGAACATAAATAATCTTGCAGGCTTTGGAGGTTCGGGAGTTTGCTTTTCTTGTTTTTGTTCTTGCAATTTTTCTGTAGTTTTATTCCCTACTTGTGTAGCAAGAGCAATTACAATAGGATCAATAAGTGCCTCTTGTTGGATCGCGGATAAATTTGATAACCCGCTTAAATAATGCAACTTATTCTCGAAAAAATTATAAACCGTATCTAATGAAGGCAGCGCATGAATAATTTTTTTGCCAAGAAAAACGGCAGCTGATTTTATAGCTGTTGCTAAGGGTGCTATTTTTCCTCCTACGATGAAACCACCTGCCAGTGGGATAGTTACTAAATAAGGAAAAACATCCGATTTATTAGGAGAACGGCCATTCCTAACTTCCTGAACAAATTTACGTATGTCATCGTAATAAGCGTATGATCCTGTTAAAGTTGCCCCTATTCCCAAACCCAAGGCTAAAGGCGGGCAAAAAAACGCCGCAGCAAACGCCCCTGCTGCTAAGATAGCAGCTATTATTTTCATAGCTCTTTTACGATCGCTATGATTTTGTTCTTCCGCAGAAAGTTCTAAGGGCTTATCGTGAAAAGGATCTGTAAAGCGCTTTGCTATGATATTCCACTGCTGTGTTCGAGCAGTTATATTGTTTAGAAGATCTTTCTTTTTAGTCTCTTGAGCATTTGGAACATTTGGATTATTTTGGAGGGTTGATTTTGATTTGAGTGAATCACGCTTTTCCTTTATATAATTTAATAATTCCGTAGAGATAGTATCGGTTTTTTGGGTAAACCTGCGCACATCATCTGCTGTTCTAAAAATTAAATTACCATTGGTACAATCATATTTTGTTTTTTCTGTAATTTTCTCAAGTTGTATAGAAGATAATTTTTCAAAAAGAATTACAGGGTCTTGCTTATCTGTAGGAGAGTCATACTCTAACTTAAGTTGATATTTAATCGAAACTGATTCGATCTTGGGAAACTTAAAGCAGTTATGATTTGCTTTATCGATAAAATAAACACAATTTTCCGTAAGTACATAAGCAAATCGAGATCCGGCTGGTAATTTCGCAAATTCTTCCTCTTCAGTGGGTATTTGTGATTCAGACATCAATAATAAATCACAATCAGTGGTCGTTAGGGTAGCTTCAGCAATTTTGTC
Source organism: Gammaproteobacteria bacterium (assembly GCA_041740675.1). Classification (GTDB taxonomy): domain Bacteria; phylum Pseudomonadota; class Gammaproteobacteria; order JBGSLN01; family JBGSLN01; genus JBGSLN01. The sequence continues at coordinate 3,487 of JBGSLN010000315.1, forward strand.
TCTAAATTCTGCTATTTTACTATCACTACCGATGTTATTTTGTTTCTCTAATTCTGCTAAATCCAGTTCTAATTGCTCTGCAGTTCGCCTCATTAAATCCTGTCGAAAAAATACACTTTCCACTTGTGTAATCTGCTCAATTTCCTTAATGCAATTGTCAATTGCCTTTCTGGCATTACGTTTATTTTTATTGAGTGAAAATCGTGAAGGTTTAGGAATTTTTTTCAGATATGAAATAATGTGTTCATGAGCAGAGAGGATATTTCCGTTATATGCTACTTCTCTAGTTATCGTTTTTTGTGTATCACCTGTTCCTTCTACACTCTTTTCGTTTTTTTTACCAAAGATCTGTTTCTCACATTGCAGATCTGTATCAAGTGTTAAATCTGATGCGCCTATTCGATTAGATTTAGCCCAAATTCTTGGATAATATTGGATGTTCCATTGTGTCTCATTATACTGAGTAGTTTTAATTATATTTAGCTGATCAGAAAATTTTTTAAGAGTTTTTGCACTACTTGTATCCTTACACTCATCTAATATAATGCTAATATCATCGGATAATGTTGCTAGCTTTTTAGTTATTTTTTCCTGATAATCATCACTTTTATAGTCAAAAAGTTCTATAATAACAGCACTCATGGAGCTCTCATTTCAATTGGGTTATCAGTTCTTCTATAGTTCGATAGATCAATACAACGTCTTACTAGGTAAGACGATATTTTTGAGAAAATGTTTGCTTATAAAACGAATGAAAGTGAATTTACCGAATATAATCTTTTATTTTATTTGTTAAATTAATTTTTAAAGTCTTAGAAGAATTTTCTTTATTTATTTTTTATACAGCCTGTAGTTTAATTAAAAAACAACATGGAAGTTTTCGATGAGCAATTATATTATTCTTTCCTAAAAAAGCAAAGAAAAACTAATTTTCTTAACATACTCAATTTAATTATTTTTTTAACAAGGATTCTTCAATAGCAACATACTTTTGTGCAGATTTAATGAGTGAGTTAGCCGTGAGCGCCTTAACACTATAGACTTCTGTGATAACCTCATACTGTTGATGGATTTTATCCAGTAATAAACTAAAATCGCCATCTCCGGAAGCTAATACTACTGTATCTACTTCTCGGGCATGATCGAGTATATCAATGGTAATACCTACATCCCAATCACCTTTTGCAGTGCCATCACTTCTTGCAATATAGGGTTTCAGTTTTACATCGAAACCAATGCCTTTCAATATCCGTTGAAACTCAATCTGTTTAGTGTTGCCCTTATCTATTGCATACGCAATAGCTTTAACAACCTGCCTATTTTTGCTTACCATTGCCCAAAAAACGGTATAATCAAAATGACATTGGTAATAACTTTTTACCGTGTAATAAATGTTTTGTACATCCACGAAAATAGCAACACGTTCCACTGAATTCATAAGTCCAACCTAGGGTGATTAAATTTATTAGGATGCTTGCACATGGCCCAACCGTCATCCCGAACGAAGCATATCATTCCAAACATTGATTTTTTTGTGGATCAAAATAAAATAAAAAATTGGGTGGTGTCACGTTCTCCATATCATGGAGATTAAATAATTGCTGTTGGAACCATTGATCAAACGGGTGAGTTGAAGATAACCAATTTGCTAGTGGATCTGCGATGTCATTTTCTACATCATGACGCACAATCACATACTCAACCTCACCCAGTTTGTGATGCCACACTTCAGATGTTTTCAGATAATAACGCTTCAATAGATCGGCAAATTCTGTTTTACGAGGCCCCGTAATTTCAGCCGTAAATGCTTTATATTCATGGAGTTTTCCGGGCTTAAGTGGATTGATAAATAATAGGGTTTTCATATTGGTTGCTCCTAGATTGATTGTTTGAATGGTTCCAGTCTCTTGTGGATAGCCGATAAAGATTTATGTAATTCTTGCATCTGTTTTTTATTCAGATCACACTGTATTTTATTATTGAGATCATAAATGGTATCAAATATTTTTTTAATTTCTACTGGCGCTTTTGGATTGAGTTTGATAATCCGATTTCGTCTATCCTTTGAATCAACTTCGCGAATAATAAATTTTTTTTTCTCTAGTCCATTGAGTACTTTAGTGAAATAACTCATTTCAATACCAATGTAAGATTTAGCATAAGTTTGCGTAATGCCTGCCGGATTCGTTCGAAGCAATGCAAGAATAAGCCACTCATTGCGAGGTAATCCATATGACTTAAACTGTTTATCTAAATATCGACGAGCATCGTGAAATAACGATCCCATCACCAAAAAGAGACTTTGTTTTAGTTCTATTTCGTTCATGTTAATTTGCCGCGCTGTATTGATGGTATGTGTTCGCATTAGTACAAAACGATCTTCAAATATATTAATAGCAAAAAGAAGATTATAGCAATAATACCATTAATTTAGAGATCAGTAAATAGCTCTACAGCGTTTTTATATATCTCATCCATGTTCTGTTATGCTCAAGCGACGCGTCATTCATAACAGGTCATTATTATGTGATTGATGGTGGTGAAATGACACGTGCCATCTTATATAGAATCTAACTGTTGAATATGGCAGCAAGATACTTTTTTCAACTAAATTAATTAAGAGAAGTATATGAAAAATATAGTTGATACTCGTAATAGGGTTTTGAAAAAGATCCTAATCTTATTCCAACTTATGAATCTGAACTCACCATTTTTAATAATAAAAAAACTTTTTACAGTGAATTTTGGCTGGCTATGATGGCTAAAATTTTAGGGGAGCCTATTGGATATGCTCAAGAAAAAAATGGTGCTGTTTTTCAAAATGTACGTCCGAAAAAAGGCCAATAGACCAAGATCGCTTTCGACAGTTCTGGAATTATTTTAGATTTGCATGTCGAAAATGGTTACCACCTTATAGTCCTGATTTTTTATTGTTGTATGGACTTAGAGAGGAATATTGTATATTAAGAATGCGCCTTATAAATTGCTTTCTATAACAAAATTATGAAACAATACAATATAAGAAACGACTAAAATGAAATTATTAGCTTAATTAATACACCGATATCAATAGGAGAAAAATAGGAGAAAATTTTAAAAATTGATTTCGTGTATTTAAAAAATATTCACTTATTGATTGAATTTTTGCTTATTTTATCGATGATAGATTGCTATAATCAACGCGGAATAACTTTATTTTATTTCCAGAAAATTACTGTATCCCTTTGTGAACTCTTTACATGATTCCCACAGCTATGAGGTAGGCATGATTAAATTTGCAATGCAAAATACTATTAATGAACTGAGTAATCAAGTTGACATTGAAAATGATAAACGTTGGATAGGCCAAAAAGAAGTTAAATGTTTACATCTAATGCTAGATGTTTCTCATGGAGGTTGGGTAATATTAGTTAAAGCTAAAGCTGGTTCAAAGATGCCTACACATTATCACCCCAATGGATTATATGTTTTCACTGTGTCAGGTCATTGGCATTATCCAGAACATGACTGGGAAGCGAAAACCGGACATTTTCTTTATGAAGCACCCGGTGAAATGCACACACCCACTTTTATTGAGGACACTCTACTTTATAGTGTGATCCCAGCAGGTCCTATAATTTATGTGAATCCCTGCGGACAAATAGATTCAATCACGGATGTTCATACGCATTTAGCTGCGGTGCGTGAACATTACAAGAAAATTGGTTTAACTGAACAAGATATACAGCAAATAATCCGCTAGAAACTGCTGCGAATTTCATAAATCCCCTCATTTTTGAAAATTGCATAATCCAATTTATTCACCCCTACTTATGGGTAGATTGTCTATTAAAATACAAGAGAAAGAGTTTATTGGACTTAAATTTAGCTGGAGTTTCAGCGTTGGTCCTTTAAACCAATTTGCGAATTTCAATAAGAACTTCTCTAATACAAGCTGGTGCGGATAAACTTAGTAAGTAATTAACAGTTTTTACAAGATCATCTGGCTCTAACATTTCTTCTTTAGGAAAATCTAACAAATCCATCATGCTTGTATTGGTATAACTAGGACATAATGCTGTCACTTTAATCCCGGTATTAATTAATTCTTTTAATATAGATTCGCTTAATCCAACCACAGCAAATTTAGAACTTGCATATGCCGCTAAATTGGACCCCGCCATTTTTCCTTGCCGTGAAGCAACATTGAAAATATAACCTGATGCTTGCTTTTTCATAATAGGAACTATCTCATGAATACAGTTAAAATGTCCTAGTAGATTCACTTTAACAATTTTTTCAAACTCATTGAAATCAATCTCACTGCCACCAAGTCGAGCAATACCCACACCATTAAAAAGAATATCAATTCTGTTAACTTGTCTCATCAAACTATTGACCGCTGCATTGACTTGCGCTGGATCAGACACGTCAATGGCAAAAATTATTGGTTCATCTTGTTGTTGCAATTGATATTTATGTTTCAATATTTTCGTATGTTCAATTAATTTATCTTTTGCTATATCCGCAAGAGCAATACGGTAATTCTGACTGACAAGATTTTCTGCTATAGCCTGACCAATGCCACCTGCAGCGCCGGTAATAAATGCAACTTTTTTCATAAATACCTCATTATCAATTTATATGCATTTGTCATAGCATATATTTTAAATCCTAATCGAGTATATAAATTAAATCCCTCTTCTGAAGCATCTAAAAAACAATGTTGATAACCAGCCTTTTTCGCTTCAGACATCATATGTAACGTTAATAATGTGCCAATCCCACGATTTTTAAATTTATGCTTGGTTGCTAAATTATGTAACATGACAGCAGCATCCGATAAAAATAAAGTAGCGGACGCTGCAACTTCATTGTTGTAATAAGCAGTAAAATGTCTTAACTTTTTCTCATCAATACGTTGCAATGCAACATTTAGTTTACGATAGCCCTCACCCTTATCTGCACTTGGAAATCCTTCTTGCACTGGCCCTATCCATTCATGTAAATCATCATTTGCTTCTTTAATATTGACCGTGTGTATTTCAAGCACGTTGGACAAATCTAAATACATGGCTGGCGCTTGATATAATAAATTAAATCCAAGTTTCTTTATGTCTATGTCTTCATCTATTGCAGTAGCAGTTATACACCAATCCCACGGTACTTTATGTTTTCTAAAAAAACTATCGATAACATTCACTGTTTCAGCACTGACAGCTTCATCCTTTCGAGTGTCTATGACCACATTGAGGGAGGATGAATTAACCCCAGTTGCAAACACATTCAAGCCAGGAAACTGTAATTCATCGATGGCTATTGTCCGATAAAACTCAAGTATCGCTGCGATGCCTTGTGGAGTGATTAAATGGTCACTTATTTCAATCGTCATTTTACTCATAGATCTTCCTCATGACGAATTAATCTTAACTTTCTCATCATTTTTCCTTTTTAATTAGTAATATTTATGCCCTGGCAACTTTAATTTCATCCACTCAAAATTTAACTCATTTTTAACGTCTTGAAAATCAAATGATATAGATGCGCTTCATTATTTGCTATGATAGGTAATGTCATTTATTTTGTTAAAATATTTGGAAGACTACAATTAAAGATTAGGCACCTTTTCTTCAGCTGAAAAAGAGGCCTAATCTGGTTTGGCATCACGGACATCAGCATTCACTCTTTCTTTATCCGATTTACCCACTTATTTCTAAACATAACCCAATTAGTTATCCTTTAGAAATAAACATTTAATGCAACAACACCTGCTACAAACTCATTCGAGTTTCTGCCATAAACTGAAAACCACGTTCCACCGATTATGCCAACATTAGAATTAAAATTATATTCGATAGCCGGGGCCAGTGATACTTGATCACCGCTCGGTGTACTGTTTACCGCAGGTAAGCCACTGCTTGTTACACCGGGTGTTCCGCTGAAAGTCGCTGATTGTGAAGTTGTATATACCACGTCCAATGCAGGCACCCAATGTTGAGTCAACGTGTATTCAAGGCCCAAATCAGTGGTAAAAACATTGCCGGGTTTAACATCCCCATCTGTTCCAAAACCACCGCCATAAGAATTAAAGCCTGTTACATGGGCACTACTTGGAATAGTATCAGTAAAAGTCAGCCGTGTACTTAAATATTTACCATTGTGAAACTGGTGCATTTTTTGAAAATTAGCACCCAAACTTGTTTGGTATGAACCAGCGCCAATTGCATCAACCCCAAGCTTATTAGGATCCAAATTTCGATAACGTCCGTCAGGAAAAGTCTCTTCAACTGTCAGCCGCAGATCTGGAACCCACGCATGGCTATGCAAAGCTTGAAAGCCAAGAGTCACACTGGAATCACCTACTCCTGAAGAAGTCTGATCTTGTGTTTCTTTAAAGTTAAAAGGAACAGAGATTGCTATGTCCATCCAATTAGTTAACCCATAAGAAACAATAGCTGTTGGTGAAATGTTTGTCGCAGACGGGGCACTGACTACTTTTGCACGATTATTATAAATCCCGTTATCATCGGTGACAAACACATAAGGTTCAAAATTAATATGTCCTTTTGGAATGGTAGTTCCACCTGGTGCCAACAACGGGCCGGTCATCCAAGGACCTTGAATAGAATCAGTTGTATCATTTTGGTCAGCAATCGCAGTCCCAGAAGAAAGCAGAACAACTATTATTGCAGATAGGATTTTATTGCATGAATTCACGAGTAGACCCCCTTTTTTTTTATTACTAGGAAATAATATTGACAGACCGCATTGCAGATGTCAAACAACCTGCGTTGTAATATTGCGAAGCTCATCCCTTGCGAGCAGCACTCAGGTTTTATGGGTAAGTTTTAATAACCCCTTTCGATTGAACTATCGCTTGATATGCTTCATTTACAATTTGTGAGTTTACCAAGCGGAGATTAAGCGTGATTAAATCTATTACTAATGGAAGTATTGTTTCTTTGAGATATTGTTTAAGATTTTCGGTTCTTGTAATGGATGGATTTTCTTTAGCTATTTCGCGTAATCCTTTTATAATGCTATCATCAATATTTAGTGAATATTTTGCATTAATAGAAAAATATTTTTGATACAAAACATCCCATTTCATATTTTTATTCATACAGGAAACATAATCCTCAATAAATTTATAATTTTCTGTATTCTTTTTCATATTTTCAATTTGCTTTAAAAATTCCCATTCTTTTTTTTCTAAAATAGAAAAATCAATGTTTCCACTCTCATTAATTTTAAGATATTCTAGAATTGATTTTTTGAGGTTCTCTGCTTCTTTTGAATCAGCTAGTTCTTGCGTTGGATATGAGTTTAGCTCTTGTTGCGTAGTAGTAAGTTGTGGATAGCTTGTAGGTTTTCCTACTATGGATAACTGACGACTCCTGTCGCTTGAAAATTTGAGTGGAGAAAGCAATACAGTAGTACTTAATGATCGCTCTCTCGCTTTTTCAGAATCCTTCCCAGGGTATTCGCTCCAACTGCTAGCGTGCTTCTCATCCTTAGAATCACTTTGTTTATCTGACACCCCTTTTCTTCTACCAAAAAAATTAAACCTAAACATGATACATTCCTCTAGTTCATTAGCTATACGAATCTACTCTCCAAAATCAATATGCCATAATCTAATCTCATCTGCATTATACTTTAACTTGTGTTTTTTAATGATCTCTCACTCCGTTCGGGATGACAACCCTTTGTCATTCCGAGCATCGCGAGGAATCTTCATCAGGCTGCTCGTGTTTTTTTATGATCCTTCGCTACGCTCAGGATGACAAGTATGCGTTCGGGATGACAACCCTTTGTCATCCCGAGCAACGCGAGGAATCTCCATCAAGCTGCTCATGTTTTTTTATGATCCCTCATTTCATTCGGGATGACAAGTATGCGTTCGGGATGACAGTTGGACACTCAGGATGAAAAGTATACGTTCGGAATGACAACACTAAAATAAATTTAATCACCTATGGATTATTGGAAAATTTTCATGCAAACTCAAATGATATAAGTATAGAGGGAGAATAACTGCTATGGAAAATAAAGTTGCTTTGATAACAGGTGGAATGGGAGGGATAGGCACAGCAATATGTCAATATTTCTCACAAAGGCATGCACATGTTATTGCTGGCTATAACCGTAATGGTGACCATGATGCAGCAAAGAAATGGCAAGAACAACAGAAAAACCAAGGTCACGATATCTATGTTAGCTATCTAGATGTTACTGACTTTGAATCCTGTAAACAGATGATGCAAGATGTAGTATCTAAATTTGGTCGTATTGATATATTAGTGAATAATGCTGGAATAACCTGTGATGTGCAACTTTATAAGATGAATTCTGAACAATGGCAGAAAGTGTTACACACAAATCTCGATAGCATGTTTAATGTTACACGTAATGTAATTTCTGGAATGATTGAACGTAATTATGGACGTATCATTAATATTTCTTCGATTAATGGACAAAAAGGTCAATTCGGTCAATCTAATTATGCTGCAGCGAAAGCAGGAATTCATGGATTCACAAAGAGTTTAGCACAAGAAGTAGCACACAAAGGTATCACTGTGAATACTGTGTCACCTGGTTATATCGAAACCAGTATGGTGATGTCGATCCCTCAGGAAGTTCGAGAAAAAATTGTGGCGCAAATTCCTATTGGCCGATTGGGAAAGCCTGAAGAAGTGGCTCGTGCTGCTGGATTTTTGGCTGCAGAAGATAGCGGCTTTATTACCGGTTCAAACTTAATGATCAATGGCGGACAATATTTACTTTAAGAAAAAATATCAAAAATTATTTTTGAAGCACATAAGTTCCTGGTGCATCGTAAAGAATAGAGTATCCTTGCTTCTCATTTCCGAAAGAAGGTGGTTTGCTTTTTTCATCTGACTGTACCAACCATTTATGCCATGCTGGCCACCAAGAACCTTCATAGTGCGGCGCGATTTCCTGCCAACCTTTTGCAGTTATACGCTTATCTTTATTTTTATGAAACAATATTTGATAAGTACGACCAAGATGTCCAGGTTCACTCACAATCCCAGCATTATGCCCTCCACTGGTAAGTACAAATGTAATATCCGATTTTGTGAGAAGATGTATTTTATAAACTGACTTCCAAGGAGCAATATGATCAGTTAGGGTGCTTACAACAAACATAGGTGTATGAATATCTTGTAATGCGATACTTTTATCTGAAATTTTAAAATGTCCCTGTACCAAATCATTATTCAAAAATAAGTGTCGCAAATATTCAGTATGCATTTTAAACGGCAATCGTGTGGTGTCCGTATCCCACGCCATGAGATCATTTAAGGGTCTTCTCTCGCCTAATAAATAATCACGC
>JBGSLN010000316.1:0-3600 GCA_041740675.1 Gammaproteobacteria bacterium
TTGACTAGCATGATCTTTCAGCATGCTTTGAAAATGTCCTGGCGCCACTAAAATTAATTCATCAAACTCATTGTTTACTCGACCATGTTCTAAACATTCTGCTAGTTGAGAAGCGAAGTGATCCGCTTCTACTTTTTTTGGGTCACTAGGTTCATCATAAGCACCATGAAGCGTACGTCCAAAAGTAGTACCATGAAGGGTACGTCCAAGACGATCCGAAACTAATTCTGAAGGTCTTTTTCTGCTATCAGGATGACTAAAATCTTCCAATAAAGCTAATTTTGCATGACCATTCAATAGCTTGGCTTTAGGGGAAGAGTAAAGATGTGCTTCTGAAGCATTAGCAACTAAAATCCACGTATTAGACATAAATTCTCCCAACTAGTCGTTTATCAATACCTTAAGTATAGTGGAGTTTATTAATTATGCTTGGTGAGTATCAACATCCTAGCTAATAATGGATTTATAGTGTTGGATAATCAATATAGCCTTTGTCCTCTCCTTCATAAAAAGTAGCGCTATCCGGTTCATTGAGTGATGCATTTACTTGAAAGCGTTTGGGAAGATCTGGGTTTGCGAGAAACAAAACACCATATGCAATAAGATCTGCTATACCTTTTTCAATCGCGGCTTTACCAGTGTTTAAATCATAACCTCCATTTAGCATATAAGGTCCTTTGAACTTTTTACGTAAAATTGGAGCCGAACGCACGACGTCAACAGGTATTGCAGTAGGCCCTGCGATTCCCTCCGCATTATGCAAGTAAGCGATTTTAAGCGCGCTTAATTGTTCTACTAGATAGGAAAAAGTTTCTATTGGATTTGATTCAGATGTTGAATAACCTGAAAAGTAGGGTGAAATTTTATAACCTACTCGTTCTGGGCCCCAGACACCAATGACAGCTTCAGTAATTTCAAGTGGTAGACGAGCGCGATTTTTCACACTTCCGCCATATGCATCCGTTCGATGATTAGTACCATCTTTTAGGAATTGATCGAGTAGATATCCATTAGCACCGTGGATCTCAACACCGTCGAATCCGGCTTTTTTGGCATTCTCCGCACCTTTACGAAATTGTTCAATAATGTTGGGGATTTCCTTTAGTTCAAGCGCTCTAGGCGGCAGAATTTTTTGTCTACCTTTGAAGGTAAATACTTCGCCTTCAACTGGCAAAGCAGATGGTCCAACTGGTAATTCGCCATTATGAAAGTCGGGATGAGATACTCGTCCCACGTGCCAAAGTTGAAGAAATATTCTGCCGCCTGTTTTATGCACAGCCTCAGTTATTTTTTTCCATCCAGCAACTTGTTCAGCGGAATGAATTCCTGGCGTTCGAATATAGCCTATCCCTTGTTCGCTTACTTGCGTTGCTTCGGTAATGATCAGTCCTGCCGATGCTCTTTGAGTATAATAGGTAACTGCAAGTGGATTGGGAACATTCCCATTAACCGTTGCGCGGCTACGTGTCATCGGAGCCATAACAATACGATTTGGAAGTTCAAGATCACCCAATTTGTATGATGAAAATAAGTTCATATTAATCTCCTCAGAATCAATTTCATGTGTCCATGTAGTTGAATTTTGTTGGTGTAGTTGCCATAAGTATTAGCTATCTTATCTTCACTTAGCAAAAATCCCTATTTTCTTGCAAGACTGTCTTAATAATTCTATTTCTTTTTCAGTTAATACAGATAAGAAATAAGTGATAGATTCCACATGCTTGGCATTATTTTTTTTATTGATGCTTTACCCTTTTTACTGAGTTGTATATTAGTTATCCTTCTATCCTCAAGATCAGATAATCGCTCCACTAATTCTCGTTTTTCGAGATTATCTACAATAAGCGTAATATTTCCTTTGCTGGACAATAGTTTCTTTCCAAGGTCACGTTGTGACATAGTTCCCAAATGAAACAAGGCTTCTAATATACCGAATTGCCCTGATGTCAAATTATATTTGGCTATGTGCTGTTCAAGCTTCATAGACAAAGTTGTGACACATCTTACAAGAGCAATAAAAGCATTAAGCGCGTTAATTTCAATTGTGCTACCTTTATATTTTGTACCCATAAAAAAATAACTGTTTTATTAGGTTCGGTACCGACAAAGAAATACTAAGTTTAAAAAACGAAACAACATGTATCATCGATTTAAAAGAAAAGATTGTAATAGCTGGGCTCAATGATTCACATATTCATTAGAAATGCCAAGAAAATCAATCCAACGCGATAAAGCAGGAAATCCAACGGGCATGCTGATTGCAACTCCCAATGCTATCATATAAAAAAATACCCAACCTAATGTTGGGTATAAAAGGGGAGAAAATTAATAAAATTTAGTTGCTGCTACTAGGCCCGAAACCTTTTGTTGGGGTAGAAGTTGGTGGGGGTGAATCAGTTGCTGGAGTATCTGTAGAATAAGATACTGCTGATTTTCCAAACACTCCATTTCTGCGAGGAGCTTTTTCAGGAAAATAAGGATCTTCAACTTTAAGAGAAGATGTTTCAACATAAACAAATTTTCCATCTGGTCCCATACAATTCTTAATCACTTCATCTGAATTGCGACGTAATAAAAAAGAGCTTGAGTTCTTTTGGTTTCCTGCTTCGAATCGAGCAGCTAATGCTGGATCATGTGCTGTAGGAACAAGCTTTAAAATATTACCATATGTGCTATCTAGGTTTTGATTTAAACCTGTTTGTACTCTTGTTAAATTCGGATATTTTGTTGGTGTAGCCATGACTATTTCTCCCCACTATTGCAAATTACTTTCATAGATTGATTCACTATCAAAAGTGTAACAGGGTAATTTGTCTTGAATAGCACAGAGTTCTGCAACTGTGCCACCCAGATATTTGCCCGTATAAGAAACCTGATAATCTAAACGCTGCGCTAACTGCTTTGCGTGTTTTACAAAATCTCTTGCATAACTCAAACTCTCTTGAGTAACTTGTACGTTATCAAGTACTTGAAAAGCTATTACAAGGTGTTTTATGTCAGAATTAACAAAAGACATTGCAATTAAACCATGACGATAAAAAGTTTCCGATGCTTCAATTTTCCAACCTTTTAAAAAGCTGCCGCGTTGTGGAAATTTATGCGAGGCTAAATGAAAATAGTCTCGTGGTGTTATGGTTTCAGTCTTTTGCCAGACCATGATTTCTCTCCCACTAAAATCGTCCAATTGATTTTATTTTACAGTTCATTCCCTAGAACCCATACTTACATCATAAATCAAATCAATAACGCGACGCAAGAGAAAATTATTATATATTCAACAGCTTAGATGTATATCGTTGCGTAATAATTGAACCCAGACTCAATATCTTGCATTCTCTGCTTCATTATACCACAACAAACTGTTAATGAGCTGTGGATAACTTGTGAAAAATAATTATATCATTTTTATGATAATAAATGGAATTATACAATACTTTAACATATTTTTGGATAATTTTTATAAAATTTGATTATAATCTCATGAAGGAAACCCTCAGGACATTTAGAACTGCAATCACAAGTCCTAAATCTATTTGTTTGTTCCTTGAGAGGCATTGTTTTTTCACACTACGCTTTTTTAACAATATCAATAAATATAAT
>JBGSLN010000317.1:0-8257 GCA_041740675.1 Gammaproteobacteria bacterium
CAAAAAAAACTACTATTGTGATAATTATCCACTTGACTAAAATAGGCAGCATAGGCTGGCCTTGTTTAATTTGCTGAAACATCGATAACGCTCGACTTGTTCCAATATTTAAAGCCGGTTCGAAAAAAAAGAAAGCAGCAATAATGAGGGTCACAATCCCAAAAATTATTAAACGAACTGTTGTTGTAGCATTCATAAATTCACCGGTACCTCTAGGTTAGTAAAATTCTACCCTTTGTCCACATCGTTTTTAACACTTGCTATAGTTCTTGGCCAAGGTCGATATTTTTGTAAGGCACTTGGTAAACTATGCACCGCACTAACCGCTTCTTGTTCTGTTTTATAAATTCCATATATTAAAATAAACCATGGTTTACCATTTAAAGATGTTTGAATATAATGCGTATCACCTTGTAAATGATTCTGTTGGATAAAGTTAAGCATCAATTTTTCATTACTTAAACCCAAAACTTGCAAAGTGTAATATTTGCCATTTTGATTTATAAACCTTCCCTCACCTGTCTTTACTTTGAAATCATTTGCATTTTGATTGGTTGCTATATTCGCGTTATGTCCTAAAGTTGCTTTTTTAACAATCTGTGTAGATTTTGATTTGGATAATGCCGGTACTTTCGGAGTCTTTAATATTACATTTTTTTTCATCAATTTTTTTGATTGAGAAGCTACAGAAGGTAATTCTGATGGTTGAGTTGTTGCTTGTTGCTGTGCCACATTTTGAATATTTGTTGATGCAGTTGGCTCAGTAGCTTGAGTATTAGTTTGCTGTGCCGGAACAGGTGCTGTTGCTGGTACAGCACTTGCGGCAACATTTGCCTGGCTATTAATGTCACTCTCATTATTTGTAGTATTATTCGCAACAGTGTTATTTTGAATCTCGGAGGTCGTTGATGTGGCACTTTGTTGAGTATTAGCATTAGCGCTGTTTTCTGCAACAGTGCCAGCTGTACTATCCGTGGTTGTATTATTTGCAGTCAAATTATTGCTGCCATCGGTTAAATCTTGTTGATCAGTATTAACCGCATTCGTTTGTTGTGGTGATGCTTGTTGCGTTGGTGGAGCAACCGTTTGTGATTGTTCTGCAAATGAAATTACAGGTTGTTGTATTGTGGGAGAAGAAACTTGGCCTTGTCTATCCAATACATAAGATGCTGTAATCAATACAATTACTAATAAACAGCCGCCAATTATTTTTGTTTGATGTTGTTTAAACATAGATGAAGTCGCCAATTTTTTTTGTTTCGTTAATTTATCTAATAAAACTTGTTGTGCAAAGTAGTTTATTTTATCAGGAATTCCATTGGAATTAGCATAAATCTTTTCTATATGCATTTGGGAAAAAGGAATGTCATGTTCCAATCCTGCTTTATTTAATCGATAATATAAATACTGTTCTGTTTCTTCCAAGGTTAAAGGGGCTAATTCAATGGTATGAATGATATTACTACTCATTTCAAGTCTAGCCACATTTGCAAGTTTAGCTTGCAGATTTTTGTCGCCAAATAAAATGATATGCAATTTCATTTGATTTTTTGATTGTTGTTTCAATAAAAAAATTAATGAATTAATTGTTTCTAAAGGTAAAAAATGAGCATCATCAATAATCAACAAGCACATCTTTTCTTTGTGTTGCACTTCTGCAATTTGTGCATCTAATTGTTCGTCTGGAGATTCATTAGGCATAACTTTTAACTGAAAACCTAATTCTAACTCACGTACTAATTTTCGTGTACTATATAAACTATCGGCATCAAAACGATGAAGTTGAAAACTTTCGTCAAACAATTGCGAAACTTGATTTGCAAAAGTGGTTTTACCTTGTCCCTCAACCCCGATTATAGCTAGAAGAGCATTCTCATTTTTTATTAAGTGTTGTACTAGATCCAAATGATGTTCCCATTCCAATAATGGAAAATAAATTGTTGGATCAGCAACAACAGAAAATGGATCTCGCTTTAACCCATATTGTTGCCAATAAAACGAGAGTTCATCATCTTTTCTACTACTTTTTGACAACTGACCAGTTCCGTTTTGGTCTATCATTGTAGCCTCCCCAACGTATTTTCACATTATCTGCTGTAGAATACTCAATTGTACATTTTTTGCAAGAGAAATTATTTTATTATCGGTTCACTAGGGCCTGTTGATATTTCGCTAAGTCGAAACAGAAAATCAACGAATTGTGGCCTGCATCATAGAAATGTCAACAAACCCTAAATAGCCCCAATATATCTTAGAGCCATATCTATCATGTGTTCTGAACATTCTTCACTAATAATTGCTTGGCCAATTTCGTTTAATAATATTAATTTCATTTTTTCATTAATGATTTTCTTATCTTGTGCCATATAGCTTTTCAACGTTGCAACATGGATAGTTTGAGTCATAACTGTTGGTAGCTTAAGTTGATTTAGCAAATTAATTAGGCTATCAAATTCTTCCATCCTGATATGTTTATATTGCAAACTTATATAACTTGCAGCGACCATACCAATCGCTACCGTTTCGCCATGCAACCAACTTTTATACTCAGTAGCGGCTTCTATAGCATGCCCAAATGTATGTCCAAAATTTAAGATTGCTCTTTCGCCAGCTTCATGTTCATCTGCAACAGTAATTGTTGCTTTAATTTCACAACAGCGTTTGATCATAGAGATTAAATAATCTGGTTTGCGCGATTCAATTTCATTGACAAATTGAATGATCCAATGAAAAAACTCTTTATCTCTAATTAGTCCATATTTTATTACTTCTGCTAATCCTGCTCTGTATTCTCTTTCTGGTAAAGTTTCCAAAGTGCTGACATCAATTAATACTGCTTTTGGTTGATAAAAAGCACCTATCATATTTTTGCCGAGTGGGTGATTGACTGCTGTTTTACCACCGATTGATGCATCAACTTGAGCAAGTAATGTGGTTGGAATTTGGATAAAATCAACCCCACGGCGATAACAAGCAGCAGCAAAGCCTGTTATATCGCCAATGACACCACCTCCCAAAGCACACAAAGCTACTCCACGGTCGAATTTGCCTTGCATTAATTTATCAATAATTTTTTCAAAAGTTGCTAAGGTTTTGAATTGCTCACCATCGGGCAAAATAATTTGGTCAACCTTTTTGTGGGTACAAATTGCCTGAAGTTTTGGCAAATAAAGTGGCGCTATAGTTTCATTGGTAACAAAAAATAATTGTTTATTAGTCAAATAATTTTGTAACAATCCAATATTACTGAGTAGATTATCAGTAATAATAATTGGATAGCGACGATCGGCTAAGTCAACAATGATAGTTTGCGTATCCATGCTCATTCAGTATCTGTAGAACCAAATCGGCCCGAATGGATCCGAGTAACAATTTCTTTAACTACTGATTGCGCTGATCGTTCATCAGTATCAAAAACAAGGTCAGCAATTTCAAGATAATATTCTTCGCGAGCAGCATTCAACGCCTCTAATGAGGCGCGAATATTTTGCTTCTCAATTAAAGGGCGATTTTGACTTTTTTCAGTACGATTGATTTGTTCATCTAAAGATACTTTTAAATAAACTACTATTCCCCGAGCTGCTAATACGTTTCTATTTTCCGGGCTCAAAACTACCCCACCCCCCGTGGCAAGAATAACACCTTGCTTTTCGGTAAGTTCTTCGATTATTTTTTGTTCTCGAAGCCGAAACCCTTTCTCGCCTTCGACATCAAAAATCCACGGAATAGTAACGCCTGTACGATCTTCTATTTCCTTATCAGAATCATAGAAGTCCATTTGCAACTCTCGCGCTAAATGTCTACCGATTGTACTTTTTCCTGACCCCATAGGGCCAATTAAATATATATTTGGAACTTTACTCATTGCTCACTACATCAATTTTAGGATTTGTGATAAATTTATTTAGACTGTTTGTAAGCCTATGTATTGAAGTCTATTTTTCAAAAGTGATATTTTAGCATAAAAATCACGACTGTTGATAAAATGATTGCTTAATTATTTTCGGAGTCACAAAAATCAACAATTCAGTTTGATGGGTTTCCCTATCGGTAAACTTGAATAAATGACCAAGTAAAGGAATATCACTAAGAAAAGGCACTCGAGTAACATTATTAATTGTGGCATTTTGGAAAATACCTCCTAATACTAAAGTTTGACCATTATTGATCAATATTTGGGTTTGAATCTGTCTAGTATCAATACTCGGTACCCCAAGTAATACTTCAGCACCACGTTTATCTTGGTTCACTAATAGATTTAAAATAATTCGATTATCTGGGGTGATTTGGGGTGTTACTTTTAAGCTTAATACAGCATTTTTAAATGCTACTGATGTTGCACCACTACTGGTCGATTCTTGATAAGGAATTTCTTCTCCAGACATAATTTGCGCTTCTTGTTGATTTGCTGTTATTAAACGTGGACTAGAAATGATTTTCGCATCGCCTTCTGTTTGCAACGCTGATAATTCTAAATCAAGCATTGTACTGCTACCTAATTTTGCTAATGCCAGACCAAGCGAAGCAGCACCTCCCTGTTGGCCTACATTCTGTGCAGGTAAATCCACATTTAATCGTTTAGTATAATCACTAACAGCACTGGGTGAGACCCCATTGGCTATTTGCGCAGCACCATTCAAAGTACCACTTAAATGACTTGTATTGGATATGCCCCATCGAATACCTAACTGTTGTACACAGCTTTTATCGATATTGACAATTCGTGCTTCAATTAATACTTGTCGAACAGGAACGTCAAGCTTTGAAACTAAATTACGAACTTCAGTAAGCTTTTGAGGTATGTCTTGAACCCAAAGAGTATTTGTCCGTGCATCAACACTTACTGTACCGCGCTCAGATAATATTGATTGAGCAGAACCTTTTAGTAAGCCGGCAATATCTTCTGCTTTCCCGTAATTGATTTGAATAAGTACAGATTGTAATGGTTCTAAAATTTGGATTTGCTGCTGTGCTTGTAATGTATCCTTTTCATGCTGAGCGATCTCCTTAGCTGATGCAATAATAAATGTATTTCCAACTTTTTCATCTCCTAAGCCACTGGTCTGCATAATAATATCCAATGCTTGATCCCAAGGAACATTTTGTAATCGTAAGGTAATATCTCCAACAACAGAATTACTCACAACCATATTAACATGGGCAAATTGTGCCAACAGTTGTAATACAGAACGAATTGGAATAGATTGGAAATTTAACGATAATCGTTGCCCAACATATTTTTGAGCTTTATTTATTGAATCAATTTGTGGCGTTTGTTGTTTATTTTCTGCGATATCAGTTGCATGATTAAAACCCATTACCTCTATTTTAGATTTTGCCTTTGATGCTATTAATTTTCTAACTTTTATTGGTATTAGCTGTTGATTCTCAGGTAAGTAATTGGACGCCATTGAATAATTTGACCACAATATCGTTATTAACATTACATAAATTAAACTCATTATTTGAATTATTTTTTTTAACATATTATTCCTATTTTTCCTTAGTTATGATTGCCTCAAAAGCAGCTGGATTTCGCGTCTTTTCCTTTCACTTTTAGTTACAAATTTTTCGTCAATTTTTATTTTGTCTATTGAAATAGCCGTAACTTGGCCACTCTGCTGGCCTATATACTGACCAATAGTAATAGCATAAATATTTCCATCTGGAGCTAAAATCAATGCCCAATACTGTCCATTTTTTTTGATAGTTCCAACCATTTTTAAAGAATTAAGAGTATAGGCTTCTAAAGGTTGTTTTTTAACGCTACGATCCGCTTGGTTCCCATTTTTTGAAAATAACTTTCTAGGCTGCTGAAAGGGATCGCTCATTGTAGTTACTTGATGGACTTTTTTTCTGATTGATGGCAATGTCGGTAACGACTCTATTACGGATGCGGCTTGTGTTTTAATGGCTGCTACTTGATTTTGCACTTTTTGTTGATCTTGCCTGCTGCCGCAGGAAATCAAGGTCAGCAAAAAAAATAAAATAAGTCCGATTGCTAATCCTGGCACTTAATTTTTCTCCTAAGTCATATTTTTCATATAGCGATAAGTCTTTGCTGTTACTATAAACAATAATTGTTTATGTAACTCATTAATTTCCGAAATACTCCGAAGTTCTTCACTTGTCATTGGTTTAATTACAAAGTTATGCAATGTCACTATGCGTTTTAACGTCTCAATTCCATTCACAAACTTGCCTAACTGATGATAATTACCAATCACAGAGATTTGTATCGGTAACGTAATATAAAATCCTTGCTTGCTTTCTGGTTCAGGTTTAAATACAACAAATGTTAATCCATTACTAATTCCGATGTTAGAAATATCGTTTAACAAACCGGGTATTTCTGCATGAGTTGGTAACTTTAACAATGACTCCTTAAGAATATCATTGATCTGCGTTAATTGTTTTTGATAAACCTTAACATTCGTTGCTTGAGGATATTTAATTTTAATAGTTTGTAATAATGCCTGCTGTTGCAATTTTAAGGATTTTAAATGTGCTAGTTGTGTTACTGTGTTAAACCAATATCCTAAAATAAAACTAATAGAAAAAATAATAACTACAATAATTGCTTTTATTGCCGAAGGCCAGATCCCCACATTTTCTATTGTTAATTGATTTAGCTTAATTTCCATATTACCTAACCTTTTTCATCTGTAGTTTGGTAGTAGTTAACGTGAAATGTGAAATAAAAACATGAGGGAACTCCTTGCTAGTATCATTTGTCTTAATTTCTTGTACCACAGGATCAGCAAACCATTTCGAAGATTCTATATTTTGCATTAACTCTGATACATGACCCATCGTATCTGCATTTCCCATCAAAGTTAAAGTATCACCGTCTTTTTTAATATTTTTAATATATAGACCAGGTGGAATGACTTTAGCTAGACCATTAAAGGCATGAACAATCAATAGTCTGTCTACTTGTAATTTATAGATTAAATTAAGTCTTTGGATCATTTCTGCTTTTCTTGTTTTAAGATCTTTAATTTGTGCAAGTTGTACATCAAGTGTATTCACCTCTGATTGTAAATAATAATTAATTTCGATTTGTTGCTTGATTTTTTCCGCTATTAATAGATGTAATAATATTATAATACTTAAACCGCTGATAATTGCTATTCCTAATAGCAAAAAAAAATTTCGTTGCTTTTCTTCTTTTTGTTTAATACGCCAAGGTAATAAATTGATTCCATCCATTAATCAAAACTCCTTAAGGCTAAACCTATGGCTATCATCAATCCAGAGGATGCTTGTGAAATTATATTTGCATTGATATTACTGCTATGTATTAATTTAGAAACTGGATCCGCTACAATCACTTCATAGTTAAATTCTGCTTCTAATAATTCATCTAGATTTTTTAATTTTGCTGTTGCACCGGTTAACACTATTTTTTCTATAGTTCTAGCATCTGAAGTCGATGAGTAAAATTGTAATGCTCGTTTTAGATATTGTATTAAGTTTTTTTTAAAGCTTTCATATACTGCTGAATTTTCTTGATTTACATTATCAAGTAAATCTAGCTTATCAGCAGAAATGTCTTTCGTTAAAAATTTCATGCCAAATAATTCGGTTCGAGTAAATACTGGCATGCCCCATTGATAGATGACGATTGTAGTACGGATAGTTCCAATATCAATAACAGCTGTAATAGTTGTGTTTTGAAATTCTTCAATATAATTCATACATGATTTGCGCATTGCAAATGATTCTATTTCGATTAATTTTGGCGTTATATTAGCTTTTTCTAATACTTGTAAATATGCATCAACAGTTTCTGAACGAGAGGCTGCAATTAATACAGGCATTGTTGCAGTGTTAGAATTTAAGTTTTCCATTGCTTGATAATCGAGACGTATTTCATCTAATGGATAGGGTATATGTTTGCTTGCTTCAAACATAACTTGTTCCTCAAACTCGGATGCGGGTAATTCTTTTTCTATCTCAATAATTTTTGTCATTACTGATGAATCTGATAATGCCACTGCTCCATGTTTAGCTACACTTTGAGATAAAAATACAGCTTCTCTTAAACATGTCGCCACTACTTCGATATCTTTAATTTCTTTTTCAACTACTGCATTTTTTGGCAAGCTAACTCTAGCGTATGCCTCTAATCGATGTGAGCTTTTGTTATTACTTAAGGAAACTAGTTTGATTGATGAATCACTGATATCAATTCCTAGGCAAGGAAATTTGCCAAATCTAAATAGTTTAAGAGCCATTTTTTGATCATTTTAAA
>JBGSLN010000318.1:0-3508 GCA_041740675.1 Gammaproteobacteria bacterium
CCAAGAATTCAGATCTTTCCAAGTTTGTGCATAACGTTGCATAGCATCCAAATGTAATTTTAGATAATTATAATGAGTACAATTTGTTGGTAACATCAACTTCACAGCAGATCGATCAGCCAATTGCTTTAAAACTATCGCTGTCTGTTGCAAAAATCTCAAATTATCTTGCAAAAACTTAGCATATTCTTCTAATAATTCTTCCAAAGGTTTATTGCGTAAAGAACTATCTATTTTATTCGGTTGTATATCCCTAGGAATTTTTCCTAAGTCCTTAACTGAATGCCATCGCGTTAAAGTTAGATCAAAATCAGCACCGAATAGAGCAATAATACCAGCAGCTACTTTTTGGGGATCATTTTTAAAATCTTTCTCTAATCGATCTAATGAAACAATGATAGTTTCTGCTACTAGAGGATCAGTTGCGGTTAAGCCTTTTCCAAAAGGTTTTCCAAAATAACCAACCACCAGTTGTTCATCACCTTCGCTATTTAGCTCTACACCAAAATAGCATGGTACAGACTCTTCTGCTTTTATATTTTTCTTAAGATATTCTTTAAGTTCTGTTGCATTCATTCGATTAAAGGAGAAATACTGACCATTGGTAAATCCATCCGGTAATTTTTTAAACATGATTATCAACTTCCATAATTATCATTATTATTTTTTTTAAAATCTGAACTCAAGATTGCTAGAGACATTTGCAATTAACTCACTATTTTCAAAACTCAGGCTTTCAACTTTCTAAAGGGTCGCGTTAATCGCCACGAAATTGAACCCTGTGTGGATCAAATTCTTTTTTATTTGCTCATGTTTTGTAATGATGGCTTAGATTACTTCTTGAGTACGTTGCATTTTTTCAGTGTATTGATATCCTAGGTACAACAATCCATCTGCTGCGCTTTGTGCAACTGTATTTAACAGTGCTTGATCTATTTCAGTATTTATTTTTCCGCATAATAAAGTGGATGAACAAAAATGTAAAGGATCATTCAACAGCTCTTTAAATTTCTTACTATTATTTGTAAACCATTTTGAAATAAACAACGCACTCTTGTTAGAAAATAGAAATTGACTTAACATCAATGGTATTGAATCATTTGTTTTATGTAAGGTGACAATCACAGCGACTACATCAGGTTCATCTTCAATGTTTACTAACATAGGTGCATGCTTTGGCTTTTCAATTATTGGATTATAGTCATCACATTTGTTGCTCACAATCCAAGCCAACGAATAAAATAATTAGTTGATCTCAGATTAATAAAATATTTATCGGAAACATTAATTAAATAGGTATAGTCTTGTTGAACATTGGTATAAGAAGTTGAATTTAGTTTCAGCTCTTGTATTTTTCCTAAATTCACAAACTTAAATTGGGTAGCATAATATCCTTTGATATTTATAACGAGAGGAATAACGAATTCTACATTGCTTAATCCATATATATCGCTATTATTAATAACATTATCGTGATTGCTATCTAAACTTTTTAGTTCTTCATTATCTAATGCAATATATTCTGTATCATTGATTTGACGACGCAGCATCCGTTTTAATGGCACTTGAGTTTTAAAAATACGTTGATAATTTTCTGTTGACATCACTAAGATCGGTTCACTTTCTTCGCGCTTTTTATTATTATTTTTGTCTGCAAAAAAAACTTCTTCTCGATGTTCATCTTCCGCTGTGGTTGACACATTTTCAAGATTTTTGCTCCCACTTGCTAGAGAGATATTAGTACAGTTTAAAAATTTTGAAGTTGAAAACCATTGGCTACTAGGATAATAAACAACAAATAAGGATTGTTCTTTTATAAGATTCATTATTGGTTTAGCTAAATTTGAAGGAACAGCAGGGCATCCCCAGCTGCGGCCCACTCTTCCATATTTTTTAACAAACGCTTTATTTACATACCAAGCTGAATGCATGACAATAGCTCTTTGATAAGCCCTATCATTAAAATTCTTATCTAAGCCTAATAATTTCAATGATAGTCCATGGCGACCGTAATAAGTGTTCCCAGTTGCAAATATTCCGAGACTACTCGCTTGACTGTCGACTTTATTTGAAAAATATGTGGTTGTTAAAGTCCCAGATTTAATGCCATGAGATACATAAGTATGAAATAATAATTTTTTTTCTTGCAAATCAAATACCCATAAACGTTTTTTATCCGACGATAAGGAATAATCAATAATGGTTAATATATTATTAAATTGAACATTATGCTCCCGAGAACATTTTATTGTAGTCAGTACAGTATTGATAACTGCTTTATTCAAAGTATCTGCATGCAAATATAACATTTTTTTAATTTCATCTAATGGAACTCTAGGTATTTTACAATAGGGAAGATTTATCAAAGTTTTAGGGATAAATTGTTGCAGCTCCTCTGGATAGAGTTGATTAAAATTCTCTGCATTAGCATGAGCATGAGTGAATGAAGTTAAGACAACTACTAAGAACAATAGCAGTACTTTTCTCATAGCTTTACCATGATTATAATTTTTCTTCTATTTAATTAATATAGCACATGTAAGGAGTTAAATTTGCCCTTGTGGAATTATTGCTTATGATTGTATCAATCTTATCTAAAAATTTCTGTTGCAGCAGGAAAAGCACTTCTCATGTTTAGATATTCATTATACGATTGTTAAACTGACAAGATAATAAAAATAATGAGGTTTAGTACAATGATGGATATATCAGACTTCATCCCACTTGATGATGTAGCTTTCTTAGTTTTGGACTTTCTTAATGAAAACGATAAAGGGGTTTTTGGACAAGTAAGTAAAAATTGGCATCGTATACAACGTCGCTATTATCAACAAAAATTCGAACCATTGGTTATGAAAACTTCAAATTTTTTTTCAAGTACACAACCAGTCCCATTTGAGCAAGTATTAGTTTACTTTCTGAAGCTAGCTAACTATATTGAAACAAATACCGCCAATGATAAAATGGCTGTCTCTGCTTTATGTATTTTTGAATTTACTTATCCAAGGCTTATCCAGTTATTATGTCGAAATACTTTATTCAAAGATTTAGTAAAGACAGATGTCCCTGCGCTATTATATCGCATACTTAAACCTAAAGAACGCAATGTGCTCCGCGGTTGGGTGTTTGAAGCAATTACCGAATTGACACAACCAACTAGCGCTACTCTAATTGCCCCCTCTGAAACTCAAATTAAATGTAATGACGGTGAAGAATCCGATACTGCAGAAATCCAGATTGATTCGGATGAAGTATTATACAATGCATTCTGGATTTTAGATCGAATTTTTCTTGTTCCAGACAAGTTATTAACCATCCCTATTGCTATAAAAAGTTATCAACTCTACGCTGCCGCTGCGATGTTTAAAGCATTAGAAGACTATATAGAGTCAGAATCTTTAATTGTAGGTATCGTTGACATTTGCGCTAACACATATACAAGAGAAGAAGTACAGCAAGCAAAAAAAGATATAGATAATATGGTGAAACATATTTTATCAATCAATAC
>JBGSLN010000319.1:0-14174 GCA_041740675.1 Gammaproteobacteria bacterium
ATAAAGCTCGACAATGGTACTGAACTTGAGCTACCAGTTCTTGATGCTACGTTAGGTTCTCCGGTTATTGATATTGGCCAATTAGGCAAAAGTGGTTACTTTACTTACGATCCCGGCTTTGTTTCAACTGCTGCTTGTGAATCGAAAATTACTTATATTGACGGGGATAAAGGTATTTTACTATATCGTGGCTACCCAATTGAACAGTTGGCTGAAAGGTCAGATTTTTTAGAAGTTTCTTACTTATTATTTCATGGCGAACTACCAACAAAGGAAGAAAAAATTCAATTTCAGAAAACTATTACTGCGCATACGATGTTGCATGACCAAATTTCTCGTTTTTATTCCGGCTTTAGACGAGATGCACATCCAATGGCTATTATGGTAGGTGTTGTAGGTGCTTTGTCTAGTTTCTATCATGATTGTTTAGATATCAATAATGAAGCTGATAGAAATTTGAATGCATATCGTTTGATCGCTAAGATTCCAACGATCGCAGCATGGTGTTACAAATACTCTATCGGTCATCCTTTTATGTATCCTAAAAATCATTATGATTATGCGGAAAATTTTATACATATGATGTTTGGCCTTCCTACGTTTGATCAAGATCCAAATCCTGTGCTTAGTAAAGCAATGGATAAAATTTTTATCTTACACGCTGATCATGAACAAAATGCTTCTACCTCAACCGTCCGTTTAGCTGGATCTAGCGGAGCTAACCCTTACGCATGCATTGCCGCAGGTATTGCTGCTTTATGGGGACCCGCACATGGTGGTGCTAATGAAGCTTGTCTCAATATGCTAAATCAAATTGGCCATGTGGATAAAATTGGCGAATATATTAAAAAAGCTAAAGATAAAAATGATCCTTTCCGATTAATGGGCTTTGGTCACCGTGTTTATAAAAATTATGACCCTCGTGCCAAAGTGATGCGAGAGACTGCGCATACAGTATTAGAAGAAATGGGCAAACATAATGACCCATTATTAAAGATTGCATTAAAACTTGAAAAAATTGCTTTAGAAGATGACTATTTTGTCGAGAAAAAACTTTATCCAAACGTGGATTTTTATTCTGGCATCACTTTCAACGCATTAGGTATTCCAACTAATATGTTTACTGTTCTTTTTGCTTTAGCACGTACAGTGGGTTGGATGTCTCATTGGAATGAAATGTTAAGCCATCCATATAAGATCGGTCGCCCGCGACAATTATACACCGGTTCTATTAAAAGAGATTTTGTAGAAGAAAGTAAACGGTAGAAAATAGTCTGCAAAAGTGGAGCGAGTGCAAGGATATAATAAGCCTTGCTGCGCTCCTTTAAACCACTCACTTTGAATCGATTCATATTATTTTTGCAATGCTCCTTACGACTGCAACACATAATTTGAGGCTAGAACTACATTAGCAGTTAATTCTACTTTATTACTTACAACCATAGCTGCAGGCGCAGAAGCTGCATTGCCATTCGTTTCTGCTATTAGCATTGTGCGCATTTGTGGCATAGGAACTGGTTCTGAATTGATAAAATTTATAGTATGTAAATGAAATTTTTCATCGGGATATATTTTGTTAAGGCTTTGTAATTCCGCTTGTGCTTCATTGTAAATTTCTTGTCGTAAACTAGCTTTCACATTTTCTATTTCAGCCGGACTAGGTGAAAAGTCAATCGACGCGATACTATATGTTGCTCCTGGTTTGCTAACTGCTGTTGCATTTTTTCGCAGATTGACTAATCCACTTTCAGGAATTCTGGCTTCAGCTTGAACATACACTTGCTCTAATCCTGATTGATTTTTACTTCGACTAAATTCTGTAATATGCCAATCAACATTGTCTGCAATTTTCTGCAGATTGTTCATGATCTGACTTTGGATTGTTCCTAATTGATCATTATTCAAGGTGGCATTAATGCCTACCATTACTTTTGCTGTGTTTGACGTTGCCCATTGTTCTGCTGATAACTGAAATGAAACTTTATCTAAAGGAGGTAAGCTTCCAGATACTGCCATTGCATCTATAGATAAAAAACTGAAGAACAATGCAAAAGATGCTATTATCGCTAATTTTTTCATCCGAACCTCTGAGCATAATTGCTAATAAAATCATTAAATTACAATAAGGATATCAAAAAAATATTAAACTAATACAAAAACCATTTACATCATACTTATTTACCGTTAAATTGTCTCCAATTTTATAAACTATTCAGTCCACTTGTTAATAAATAAATTTGCTCGCAGTCTTTCACTTCAACTTTTATTCCAGTATTTAGAATCGGAGGTTATGTAATGAATATCGAATCATCAATTAATAATGATGCTCTATTGAGTTATGCTAAACAATTAGGTTTTGGTGACTTACACTTCAAATTGGATAATTCCACCGGTCTATTTGCAATGATTGCAATACATAGTACCAAGCTTGGACCAGCACTAGGTGGATGTCGTTGTTTAGAATATACAACAATTAGTGACGCAATTCGTGATGCATTACGTTTAGCACAAGGCATGTCTTATAAAGCCGCAGTGATAGGTTTGCCTTTAGGTGGTGGTAAATCAGTGCTACTCAAACCAAAAGCTATTCAAAATCGTTCTGCTTATTTTGAGAAATTCGGTGAATTCATTGAAGAACTAGGGGGTCGTTATATCACCGCAGTAGACAGCGGCACTAATCCTGAAGATATGGATGCAATTGCGCATAAAACTCGATATGTTTCCAGTACAACGACTGGCTATGGTGACCCATCCCCATTTACTGCTGACGGTGTATTTTCATCCATCCAGGCAGCAGTAAAAATTAAATTAAATCGAAATTCATTGGATGGAATTAAAGTAGCTATTCAAGGTGTGGGGCATGTTGGAATACGCTTAGCTAAACTCCTCTTCGATGCTGGCGCTAAAGTGATTGTAACAGATAGTAATCCGCAAGCGATTGCAAAATGCGTTAATGAATATCAGGCCACGGTTGTTGGATTAAATGAGATTTATGGTGTTGATTGCGATGTGTTTTCTCCATGTGCATTAGGCGCTATTATCAATGATAAAACAATCCCTCAACTTAAAGCTCGCATAGTTGTAGGTTCCGCAAACAATCAATTGGCTGAACCACGTCATGGAGATGCATTACATAATCTTAACATTCTTTATGGACCAGATTATGTAGTCAATGCGGGTGGATTAGTGTGCGCTTGCGCTGATTTTTATAAAACACCGCTTGAACAAGTTCGTAAACAAGTGGCAAGCATTTATGGCACCACGCTGTCTATTTTTGAAAGATCTGCAGCAGAAAATGTTCCTACACATACGATTGCTGATATTATTGCTGAAGAAAAAATTAATAGCGTTTCTACTAAGAAGTTAACTACGGATAAGGTTGCTTAACTGGAGTTTTGAATGAAAACAATTGCAAAATTTGAAATTAAATATCAACAATATTTAAATGAAAATGCAGAGCTTGTTACTAATCTTCCGGCTTTTGCTAAAAAAACAGATGCTTTAGTCAAGATGTATAAAACCATGTCATTAATGCGCGTGTTCGATGCAAAATCAGTTGCATTACAACGTACGGGTAAAATGGGAACCTATGCAGGCATTTTAGGACAAGAAGCTATTTCTGTTGCGATGGGTGCTGCAATGCAAAAAGATGATGTATTATGTCCCAGCTATCGCGAATATGGTGCATTTGTACAACGCGGCATGAAACTATCTGATGTCTTTCGTTACTGGGGCGGAGATGAACGTGGCAATGATTTTGCGCATTCAGGAGATTTTCCAATTTGTGTACCGATAGGCACACAATGTTTACATGCGGCTGGAGTTGCTACTGCGTTTAAACTTCGTAAGCAAAAGCGTGTTGCAGTAACTAGCATTGGTGATGGCGGTACTTCACAAGGCGATTTTTATGAAGCGATG
The DNA here is from genome assembly GCA_041740675.1 of Gammaproteobacteria bacterium. Classification (GTDB taxonomy): domain Bacteria; phylum Pseudomonadota; class Gammaproteobacteria; order JBGSLN01; family JBGSLN01; genus JBGSLN01. The sequence continues at coordinate 3,919 of JBGSLN010000319.1, forward strand.
AATTTAGCTGGAGATTGGCAGTTGCCGCTTGTGTTCGTAGTGAATAATAATCAATGGGCGATTTCAATTCCTCGCAGTATCCAAACTCGTTGTGCCACCATAGCTCAAAAAGCAATTGCTGCGGGATTTGAAGGCATCCAAGTGGATGGTAATGATATTATTGCTATGCGCGCGGTGATGGATGAAGCTTTAGAAAAAGCACGACAAGGTAAAGGCCCTACATTAATTGAAGCAGTTACTTATCGGTTGTGTGATCATACTACTGCAGATGATGCAAAACGGTATCGCGATACCAAAGAAGTCGAAGATGCTTGGAAAAAGGAACCTTTACTTCGTATTCGTTCTTATTTGATGCAAACTGGTGCATGGTCTGATGCTGAAGAAACAGCCTTATTACAACAATGTGCCGCAGAAGTTGATGCAGCAGTTGAAGAATATATGAACCAAGCACCGCAAGAACCTGAATCTATGTTTAAATGGTTATATGAAACTTTGCCAGAGGCTTATGAATCGCAACGCCAAGAATTACACGATTCTACCAAGAAAGCATTAGTTGAAGGAGCATAATATATGTCAGCAATTACTTTAGTTGAAGCAGTAGCCCAAGCGTTAGCATATGAGATGGCTCACGATGAAAATGTTGTGGTATTAGGTGAGGATGTTGGTATTAATGGTGGCGTATTTCGCGCAACCGAGGGCTTATTTAAAAAATTTGGCCCCGATCGAGTATTAGATACACCACTAGCAGAATCAATGATCGCGGGTATGTCTATTGGCATGGCGGCACAAGGTTTACGACCTGTTGCAGAATTTCAATTTATGGGATTTATGTACCCTGGCATAGATCAAATGATCAATCATGCCAGCCGTTTGCGACATCGTACCCGCGGCCGTTTAAATTGCCCTCTCGTTTATCGTGCACCTTATGGTGCGGGTATTCATGCTCCTGAACATCATTCAGAAAGTACAGAAGCCCTATTTGCGCATACACCTGGAATACGAGTAGTTATTCCTTCTTCGCCTGCGCGTGCTTATGGATTATTGTTAGCTTCAATTCGCGATAATGATCCAGTCATTTTCTTAGAACCCAGTCGAATTTATCGTTTAGTTAAACAAGAGGTTGCTGACAACGGTGAAGCATTACCGTTAGATCGTGCTTTCGTTTTACGTGAAGGTACAGATGTAACCTTAGTGAGTTGGGGTGCCTCGCTACATGAAACTTTTCAAGCAGCGGATAAATTAGCTGAGGAAGGTATTAGTGCAGAAATTATTGACGTAGCAACGATTAAGCCTTTGGATGCAGAAACTATTTTAAATTCCGTTGCAAAAACTAACCGCTGTGTGATTGTTCATGAAGCGGTACGTACTTGCGGTTTAGGTGCAGAAATTGCTGCTGAAATTGCTGAAAAAGGGATTATGGATTTAGCAGCACCAGTGATGCGTGTTACTGGATTTGACACTATTGTTCCCTATTATAAATTAGAAAAAAAATATATTCCAACGGTCGATCGCATATTAAAAGCAGTACACCATGTTATGGAGTTCTAAAATGAAGATTTTTAAATTACCCGATTTAGGTGAAGGTTTGCCTGACGCTGAAATTGTTGAGTGGCATGTAAAAGAAGGCGATACTGTAAAAGTTGATGATTTATTAGTTTCCATGGAAACTGCTAAAGCCGTAGTCGATGTCCCTGCGCCACAAAATGGTAAGATTGCCAAATTACATGGAAAGCCTGGAGACATAATTAAAACTGGTGCAGCTTTAGTTGAATTTGCTGATACAGATGAAGTTGTTGCTGCTCCATCAGCCCGAGTAGAAGCTGTAGCTGCTAAAGTAGCAGAAAAATCTGAAGATAAAGGCACTGTTGCTGGTGCAATTGAAGTTGGCAATACAATTTTACAAGAATCTGCAACGGGAGTCGTTCCGGTTCGTGGCACAAAACAATTTCAAAATCGCGTGAAAGCGATGCCCTCCGTACGCGCTCTAGCAAAAAGACTTGATGTGGATTTAATAAAAGTAAATCCGACTGGTCCTAAAGGCCGTACCACCGCAGATGACGTTAAGAATGCTGTTCATGCAACTCCGGCACAAAAGATACTCACTGCAGTTGCTCCAACCATCAAAACTGTCGAACCACTACGCGGACCTCGACGTGCGATGGCAAATGCAATGGTGAAATCACATGCTGAAGTTGTGCCCGTGACATTAGTTGATGATGCAGATATTCATGCTTGGTTGCCGGGCACGGATATTACATGGCGAGTCATTCGTGCGATTGTATCAGCATGCAGAACTGAGCCTGCATTAAATGCGCATTTTAATATGGAAAAATTAGAGCGCACTTTGTTTCCCGAAGTAAATATTGGTATCGCTATGGATTCACCCGAAGGTTTATTTGTACCTGTACTAAAAAATTCTGAAAAACATGATCAAACTAGCTTCCGTAAAGAATTAGATCGCTTTAAAACCTTAGTGAAAAGTCGTTCGATCTCTCCACAAGACTTAACTGGCAGTACGATTCAACTCTCTAATTTTGGCACATTTGCAGGTCGTTATGCTAATCCAGTCATCGTTCCACCTAACGTTGCGATCATAGGTCTTGGCAAAATTAGAGAAGAAGTCGTTGCGGTGAATAATGCCATCACCATTCACAAAATTATGCCACTGTCAGTCACTATTGATCACCGTGCAATTACGGGTGGTGAAGCAGCGCGATTTTTAAAAGCTCTGATTGATGATTTGCAGAAGTCACATTAGTGTCAGGTTAAAGTTTGCAATCATTATACACTTCTACAGTATCAGACTTAATGTTTGAGCCTGCCGTCCGCCACAGTAAGATTTTTCTTTGTCTTTGTGACAAAAAGATAATTTGACGACAGGCTGTTACTTCGCTTGCATTCGAATTGCCGCATCTAATCGAATGGTTTCGCCATTTAAATATTGATTGTCAATAATGTGCATAACTAAACTTGCAAACTCATTAGGTTCACCCAATCGCTGAGGAAATGGCATTTGTGCGGCCAAACTATCTTGCACTGATTGAGGCATAGCGTCCATCATCGGAGTATGCATAATTCCAGGTGCGATAGTCATGACTCGAATCCCTAGCTTTGCTAAATCACGCGCACAAGCAATTGTCATACTAACTATACCGCCTTTTGAAGCACTGTAAGCCACCTGGCCGATTTGCCCTTCAAAAGCTGCAACTGAAGCTGTATTGATAATCACTCCCCGCTCTCCCGTTGCATCCACTGGTTCTGCTTCTGCTAAATCTGCCGCAACTAATCGCAATAAATTAAAACTACCCACCAAATTGATATCAATCACCTTTTTAAAATCACTTAATGGCATGACACCTTCGCGTCCAACAATTCGTTTACCAGGCGCAATACCAGCACAATTTACTAAGATTCGCGCTATTCCATGAGCCTCTTTTGCTTGTGCTATTGCATATTCTGCACTTTCAGCGTTGCTGACATCGCATTGCACAGCAATGCCCTGAATTTCCTTTGCTAATAACTCAGCTTTTTCTATGTTCATGTCTAACAAAGCAACTTTCGCACCTTGCTTAACTAAACTTCTTGCTGTTTCAGCTCCCATGCCAGATGCCCCACCTGTTATGATGCAAGCAATATTTTTTAAAATTTTCATTGTATTTCCTCAGGAGGATTTGAGCCATTGAAAGCAATGGTAAAACTTAACTCTTTGTGATTCAACTTTAAAATATTAAATATATGGAATTTTTCTTCAGTGCTTGAAGAAAAGTTTATTGTGCCTGCCATCTTGAACGCAGCAAAGGATCTCCATCAGAGGTTCCTCATACTTTTTTTATGATCCTTCGCTACACTCTGGATGACAAATGTTATGTTCCAGATGACAATCTCCATACTTTTCAGTTTGATTTATACTTTAAGTCCATGTAAACTACTTTTAGCTTTAAAAGAGGTAATCTGTCATGTATAAAATTGTAGTCATAGGGACAGAAAAACCAAATGGACTTGATGAAAAACCAATATCTTCACAAGTAGCTCTGAATAAATTTTTAGGCAATAAATGGAGTGAACAAGATCTTAGTCAAATCGGTATTTATAAAACTACGATTGGCTGTGGTTTTGCTATATTGAATTGCAAATTGGATGGAAAAGAAGGCTTAACTCAAATCCAATTTCATTTCATTAGTGATGCAGAACGATATAGCAAGAACTGGGAATCCCAAACTAAAAATGCAGATGCATTTTTAGTTGTGGGAAAAAAGACGAAGTGGCAAAATGAGAAATTAGAAAATAAAACCAATGTTCATAAGCTTTCAGATTTTTCAAAACCTGGAGATCTATTGATAGCACTAACGAGTGATATTCCTGCATTTAATGTAACAACCCCTACGGTAGTGAATCCATTTGAAAAAGTAAAATCTCAGGTTTCTAGATCTGAATCCTTTAATTGGACTCCTAGATTTCTTAATATGCAAAAACTATCAAAAACACCTCCAATAGAAAAGGGAACTGAGTTGAAAGAAGTTAGTAACCCAATTAAAGAAAAAATAGGGTCAAATTCATTATATGCAGTTAAAGATCTTACACATTTTGCAAAATCCTCGGAAGTTAAATCTTCTAATATAGATACGTTGAACGACGTAGAATTGGAAGAAGTAACGTCAACTATTCGTGGACTTAGTTATAATCCTATGGTAGAAAAATAATTGTCTTCACGATGTATTTTGCTAAATTTTTGTGATAATTTAACTCTATAATAATCAAGGGACGTTTAAATATGGCACAATCCAGCATGTTTGTTCAACCTAGAATAGGAAATGATACAATTCTATCTAAGATAAAAGAACTAATGAACCTTCTGATTGAAATTAAAAAGGGCAGTAAGCAACTGTCTCCAGAAAACTATTTTAGCATCGCAACAAATCATTTTATTTTTAAACAAGCTACACCTGCTAAATTTAAGGATTATTGTGAAAAACTATTCTCTTTACGTCACAAATATCCAGAAAATTCAAACGATTTTAATAATGTAAATAATTTATTAAATGACTTAATAAAGAAATGTCCTGAACAGTGGGAATATTTAAACAACAGCCTACAGCAGGAAGATTCAGAACAACAATTTAGTGCCGCTTCCCCTGCTGCATAATTATGAAAAAAAATTATTGTACAATAATAATTATTATTTTAATTCTCATAGCTATTATCGCTCTTGGGATTTATGGATATAAATATAATCATGAATCCCAAGAAATCTCCGGCAATGCTGCCCTGGCTTTGGTATTAAAACAAACTAAAGGCATTGTAGTCGTAGAAAAAAAATTTCCTGCCATTGACAATTTAGTTGGATTTTTGGTGCACTTCAAAAATAGTCCCACTAATCAAGCCATTATTTATGCTGATAAACAAGGTCGCTATTTATTAATGGGGGATATTATTAATAACAAAGGACAAAACATCACCATTGAAGCAACACAAAAATTAATTCATGATCCCCTAGTCGATCAAGCATTTTATGATTTAAAAAGCACACATTGGATTTATCAAGGCAAGCCTAATGCAAAACATATGATTTCGATTTTAATTGATCCAAATAGCCCCTTATTTCCTTTACAATATGAACATGTGATCACTTACATCGATAAAGGCGATTTAGCCGTGCGTTGGATTTTAGTTAGCTATTTAAAACCCTACAATGACACCCGCGCTGCCGCCATTTTACAAGCTAAAGATCCTGATGCCGCATTAGCACTTAATGCAAAAGATTTTAATTATAATTCTCAAACCGGCGGCATTACACCGATCAATCATGTTACTGCACAAAGTGAAAAAATCTTAGAAGACAATTGGAACTTCATGCAAAAATATAAATTTTCTGGTACACCGGTGATTTTCATGCAAACCAAAGCTGGAAAAATTTATGTGATGACTGGATTCTTGATGGATGAAATGTTAGAAAATGTAATTAATTCAGTCACCGGTCCCAAGCAAGTTGCTGATAATAATTAATCTTTTTTTACTCTTCATAATGTATACGAGCTTTATATATAAAAATAATTTTTTCCTTTTCATCAATGCTATATATAATTCTATCTTTATAATTTAGTCGCATTGAATAAAAACCCAATAAATCCCCCACTAATTTTTTTCCTGTATAAGGATCAACGGCAATACAATTTTTCAAAATTTTCTTGAGTTTTATTCGCATTTTTGGAGTTAACTTTTTGATGTCTTTAACCGCTTCCTTGGTAAATTGAATCTCATATTGGCTCATTCATCTTTACCAAAAATATCTTGCATCGAAAATGTCTGGCCAGAAGCTGCTTGCTTAACTGACTTTGTAAGACTTTTCATAAAGCCTGGTTGTGAGAGTAATTCCAACGTCTCTATTAGAGCTTCATAGTCTTCTTCAGACATAAGAACAGTTGCACTTTTTTTATGTTGTATATGATAAACTTTGTGTTCGTTTACAGCACTTCTGATAATTTCAAAAAAGTCTTTTCTTGCATTAGTTGCATTAACAATATTCATTTTGACACCTTCTCGATGTGTACGCTATCATGTACATTATTATAGTGATAATAGTTCCATTTGTAAATATAACCAGTCACTTCCATTACTGAAACTTTCTCATCAAAGCAACCATTTCAACTGCTGTATTTACTGCTTCCAATCCTTTGTCACTGTGCTCACCACCTGAACGAGCAAGCGCTTGAGCTTCATCTTCAGTCGTTAATATTCCAAAAATAACTGGGATACTATGATCGAGTGCAACACGTTGACAACCTTGACTCACTTGTTCACACACATAATCATAATGTGAGGTTTCACCGCGAATAACACAGCCTAAACAAATAATTGCTTCATACGCATTGGTTTTTGCTAATTGCTGCACAATCAATGGAACTTCAATTGCTCCTGGAACTGACACTGTAGTAATTTGTTCATTACTAAATTCTAACTGTTTTAATCGTGTAATAGCACTTTGTGTTAAACGTGAGGTAATTTCATCATTGAATCGACTAGTTACAATAGCAACATTAAAATTTTTCTTTAAAGCTTCGGCTTCGATTTTACTCATGCTTCTCACCTTTTTTCACTGACAAAATATGTCCGAGTTTATCTTGCTTGGTTTGTAAATAAAATAAATTCTCGCGTGTTGGCGTCATCTCAATGGGAACTCGATCAACAATTTCTAATCCATAGCCATCAATCCCATAAATTTTCCTTGGATTATTGGTCATCAACCGCATTTTCTTAATGCCTAAATAACGCAAAATTTGCGATCCAATGCCATAGTCTCGATGATCATCACTGAATCCTAATCGATGATTTGCTTCTACGGTATCTAATCCTTCTTTGTCTTGCAACTCATAGGCTTTAATTTTATTAACTAAGCCAATACCACGTCCTTCTTGACGCATATACAACATCACTCCACCCTCCTTTGCAATTTGTTGCAATGCTGAGTTCAGTTGCCAGCCACAATCACAACGAGATGAACCAAAAATATCGCCAGTCAGACATTCAGAATGAACACGGACTAAGACTGGTTTTTCTGGATCAATTTCACCCAGTTGTAGGACTACATGCTCAAGATGATCTAATTCGCTGGTGAAAACTCGTACTTGAAATTCACCTAAACCACTAATAGGCAAATTAGCATTCGCAACTTCCTCCACTAAACATTCTCTTGCCATACGATAGGCAATTAAATCATCTAATGAAGCTAATTTGATATTATGTTTTTTTGCAAATGCTTGTAAGTCAGGTAAACGAGCCATACTTCCATCTTCATTCATGATTTCACATATAACCGCTGCTGGTTGAAACCCTGCCATTTTGGTTAAATCAACGCTACCTTCAGTATGACCTGCTCGAAATAAGACGCCACCTTTTCGCGCTCGAATTGGAAAAATATGCCCTGGCATCACTAAATCTTCTGGCCTTGCATCTGGATTTACTGCGACTCTAATTGTCCTCGCCCTATCCGCAGCCGAAATTCCTGATGAAACACCTTCAGCCGCTTCAATGGAGATCGTAAACGCAGTTTCATATTTTGAACTATTCCGATCGGTCATCATTTGTAATTGTAACCGTTCAATAATTTTTTCCTCTAAAGTCAAACAAACCAGTCCACGCGCATGTGTCACCATAAAATTAATAATTTCAGGAGTAATTAAATCCGCTGGAAATACTAAATCGCCTTCATTTTCTCGATCTTCATCATCAACTAAAATAATCATTTTGCCATTCTTTAATTCTGCAATGGCTTCTTCAACTGTAATAAACGGAGCTTTCATAGTCATAGTTATACCTTACAATAATTTGCTTGCTTAAATTGATGTACTACAATTCTTGCAATCGTATCAAACTCAATATTAACAGCCATACCAACTTTCAAATATTTCAAGTTAGTTCGGTCTAATGTATGGGGAATTAGCATCACCTCAAAACCATCTTGGTAAATTTCATTGAGAGTAAGGCTCACACCATTAAGACAAACACTGCCTTTTTTAGCAAAATACTGCATCGCTTCTTTAGTTAATCGATGAAAAATAATTCGAGTGAAATCTGCTTGATTTTCGATAGTTTTAACGATCGCCGTAGTATCAATATGCCCCATTACGAAATGTCCACCTAAGCGATCTTGCAAAGTCAATGAACGTTCTAGATTGATTTCAGTACCGATTTGAAAAGTATTGGCCGTGGTTAATTTGAGTGTTTCGGGTGATAATTCACAATCAAATGTTCCATCATGAAAAGCCACCACTGTCACACAAATTCCATCTAAAGCAACACTTTCTCCCATCTGAAAATTTTTAAAATTACATTGAATCGTTAAACGCAGACCTTTTTCAATTTTATGAATTGCAATTATTTTTCCAATATGGTCTATAATCCCCGTATACATAATTCCCTCTCTTAAAAAATGAACTCAGCCATTACGTCTTCGCCCATCAATTGCCACTGTGGAATAGGTAATTGATAAAAATTTAAAAATGCATCAATCGTTCCTTTTCCTAAAATTTTTGGGCTGATATATATTATTAATCGATTGAGTAGTTGCTGCTGCAATAATTGATTTAATAACGTTGCGCCCACTTCTACCCAGAGATCGTGCAGCCCTTGCTTTCCTAAATCTTCGATAATTTTTGTTAAATTCAAGCCATATTCATTTCTTGGAATTTCTACTTGTTTAATTTCCTTTTTCAAATTAGATTGTAGCTTATCATTATACAAGGTAATAGATTCTGTAGAATTAAATATCACTGTTTCCGATGGTAAATGATCTTTCCCACCAATTAAAAATAGTTTTTTCTGATACTCACCATCAGCAGTTCTTGCATTAAATCTAGGATTATCTGCAATGATAGTTTTCACAGTTGATAAGATACCATCAGTCATTCTTCGCTGTTGATGCGTATATTGATCTGCAATCATGCCTGTAAGTTTTGTAGGATTTTTAGCTACTATGCCTATTTTACCATCCAGCGATATCGCTATTTTTGCAGTTACATAAGGCTTTCTTGTAACTGTCCAATAAAAATAACTATGATAAAATTCCTTAACTTCTGATAACTCAATTAACTGACAAGTAATTCCTGCTGTTTGAATTTTTTCAACGCCTCGACCCGCAACAATTGGATTTGGATCTTGAAATCCATAAAAAACACGACCAAACTTTTTCTTTATTAATAAATCTGCACACGGAGGTGTTCGACCATAATGACTACAAGGTTCAAGCGTGACATAGATATCTGCGTCATGGCAATCTGCATCAGTCAATTTTGCAATCGCTTCCACTTCAGCATGCGGTTTCCCTGGACCCGTGTGATAACCTGTCGCAATCACTTCGCCATTCTTTACTATCACTGCCCCAACAGCTGGATTGGGCGCACAAAAACCTCGGCCTTTTTCCGCTTCTTTTAATGCAAGTACCAACAAATCAGTATGCTTCGTCATTTGGCAATTTTACCATATAATATTTGGATAATAGCGTTGAATTTGTTGATCACAGCTAATTAATCCAGCTTCATGGTGTGCAGCTTGTGCAGTAATAATTCGATCAAATGGATCTCTAGTCCAATTACATTGCAGTGCTTTGACTATTATTTTAGAGAACTCCAATTCACATTGCGTTAAACCAATGGATTTTTCAAGATGTCTCAATATAACTTCCGCACCTTGAGAAATTTTATTGATCTCATACAAATAATTTAATTCCAACATTACTATCGGTGAAATTAATAGTGTGTTTG
>JBGSLN010000320.1:0-8881 GCA_041740675.1 Gammaproteobacteria bacterium
AAAATATTATATCCAGTCTCTGAAGTAATTGAAAAAATTATGTGGGATGAAAAGAAATTATTTCCTAACGCAGATTTTTATAGTGCAACTGCCTATCATTTTTGTGGAATTCCTACGGACATGTTTACGCCTGTGTTTGTGTTTTCTCGAATTACCGGTTGGGGGGCACATATTTTAGAACAACGTGGGAATAATAAATTAATTCGACCTTCAGCAGATTATATTGGACCTGAACCTAAAAAGTTCGTTTATCTTAAGGATAGATAGTAGCATTGTATGCCCACAGAGCGATAAGTGCTTTCTTCAGTGTTAAAATTATTGATGAGTGAAAAAATATAGAGGTAAGTATGTCAACACAAGCTGATAATAATGTTCGGCCAGACTTTGATAAAGAATTAGTAGATATAATTGATTATGTTTACAGCACAGAAATTAATAGTGAAGAAGCTTATAGCACAGCGCGTTATTGTTTAATGGATACCTTAGGTTGCGGATTTTTAGCAATGAAATATCCTGAATGCACCAAGCATTTAGGACCCATTGTACCAGGTACAAAAGTTGAAAGTGGTGCTAAAGTTCCTGGTACACAATTTCAACTAGATCCTGTCCATGCAGCATTTAATATTGGTGCTTTAGTGCGTTGGTTAGATTTCAATGATACCTGGTTAGCAGCAGAGTGGGGTCATCCTTCAGATAACTTAGGTGGTATTTTAGCTGTTGCTGATTTTATCAGTCGACAAAATCTTGCGAGTGGGACTGCCCCGCTGACTATTCGCGAAGTATTAACAGCAATGATTAAAGCACATGAAATTCAGGGTTGTTTAGCCTTAGAGAATAGCTTCAACCGTGTCGGATTAGATCATGTGGTTTTAGTTAAAGTTGCTTCAACAGTAGTGGTTGCTAAATTATTAGGTTGTAATCGTGAACAAGCGCTAAATGCACTTTCTCTTGCTTGGGTAGATGGGCAAAGTTTACGAACCTATCGTCATGCTCCGAATACAGGCTCAAGAAAATCTTGGGCAGCAGGTGATGCTACTAGTCGAGCAGTGCGCCTTGCAATGATGGCTAAAAAAGGAGAAATGGGATATCCCAGTGTATTGACTGCTCCCAAATGGGGTTTTTATGATGTCTTATTTAAAGGTAAGAAATTTGAATTTCAACGTCCTTATGGATCTTATGTGATGGAGAATGTTTTATTTAAAATTTCTTTTCCAGCAGAATTTCATGCACAAACTGCCGTTGAATGCGCGGTGATATTACACCCGCAAATAAAAAATCGGCTAAATCAAATTAATAAAATTCATTTGACGACACATGAATCAGCGATACGTATCATTAGCAAGTCAGGACCATTGCATAATCCAGCTGATAGAGATCACTGTTTGCAATACATGGTAGCAATAGCATTGCTTCATGGAGATTTACGCGCAGAACATTATGAAGCTGATGTTGCTGCAGATCCTAGAGTAGATTTATTACGTGATAAAATGATGGTGTCTGAAAATAAAGAGTTCAGTAAAGATTATTTAGATCCGGAAAAACGTTCAATTGCAAACAGTATTCGGATCGAATTTAATGATGGTTCTTCCACGGATGATATAACAGTCGAATATCCTATTGGTCATCGCCGTCGCCGAGCTGAAGGAATGCCCGTGCTTTTGAAAAAATTTCGCAAAAGTTTGGGTTCCCACTTTCCAATGCAGCAAGCTCAGGCAATGTATGACCTTTGTCAAGATCATGCCAAATTAGATCAATTAGCTGTTAACCAATTCATAGATATGTTGGTGATCTAACAATATCTGGCAAGATTAAATTTTAATAGGTTTATGTGCATTTTAATTCAAATTTGTATTTGAGGATTATCATGTTGGTTTCTAAAAGTTGCTCAATAATTAAACTGTTAAAAATAACGAAAAATATATCATCATGGAGTTGAATTTGCGTATGCGTGTAGATAATACTTCCACAAGTCAGACAACAATAGAATCACAACATTACTTACATGGATTATTTGAACTTCACAGCCAAAATACACCGAATCAATGCGCCTTAATCTGTGATGACCAGCAGTTTAGCTATCTACAAATAGAAAAAGCTGCCAATCAATTTGCTAGATATCTTAAGAAAAAAGGAGTAGGAAAGGGCGACTGCATCGGGGTATTGTTGGATAGATCTGCTGATGTTTACACAGTTTTGCTAGGTATTTTGAAAGTTGGGGCAGCTTATGTACCGCTTGATCCAGAATATCCAGCAGAGAGAATCAATTATATTTTAACTGATTCTGGCGCAAAACTATTAGTCACTAATATTCATCTTGCAATTAAACATCCGTCATTTGCCTGTGATCATTTAGTATTGGAATCTGTAAAAGATACAATCGCACGTGAAGCAACTACTGCACAGAAACATACAGAGATCGGTCTGACTCCAAATGATCTTTGCTATATTATTTATACTTCAGGATCAACAGGAAACCCTAAAGGTGTACAAATCACCCATAAAAATGTCAATAATTATCTTCAATCTGCGACAACAGCCTATCAAATCAAATCTGCTGATCGAATCTATCAAGGATTTTCTATTGCATTTGATGCGTCTGTCGAAGAGATTTGGCTTTGTTTTGCCAATGGCGCAACCTTAGTTGCAGGGACAGATAAAGCACTTCATGCAGGAGCGAACTTAGTTGAATTTTTAGTTCATCACAAAGTAACTGTACTCAGTTGTGTGCCTACCTTATTAGCTATTTTAGATCCACCAGTTACTAATTTGCGGTTATTAATACTTGGTGGAGAAGTCTGCTCATCAGAACTCATTAAGCGTTGGAGTTCTCCAGGATTAAGAATTTTAAATACGTATGGGCCAACTGAAGCAACGGTTGTAACCACTTATGCTGAATGTTCGCCAGATAAACCAATTACCATAGGTAAACCATTATCGAACTATGAAGTTTTTATTTTAGATGAACATTTGCAGCCTGTTGCTACCGGTCGAGAAGGAGAATTATGCATCAGTGGAGATTGTTTAGCACAAGGCTATGTGAATAGACCTGATTTAAATGCAATGAAATTCATTACTCACTCTGCATTAAATAATAAACGTCTCTATCGCACGGGTGATCTCTGTCGATTACTCGAAAATGGAGAAATACAATTTTTAGGAAGAATTGATGATCAAGTCAAAGTGCGCGGGTTCCGAATCGAATTAACTGAAATAGAAACTGTAATTAAAGAATTTGCCGGTATTGCTAATGCGGTAGTTTCTGTGCGGGAATTATCAGCAGGTGTACAATCTTTAATTGCGTATTTGGTACCAAATAATAAAATTGAACTGAAAGTTAATAAATTATCAGAATTTTTACGTGCGCGATTGCCTGACTACATGATGCCGAGTATTTTTGAGGTGATTGATGAATTGCCATTATTAGCAAGTGGTAAAGTGGATCGAAAAAATTTGCCGGCTCTTAAATTTAACTATGAATCAATCAAAAAAAATTATCGAGCAGCTTATTCAGCAATGGAAAAAAAGATCGTTGCGGTGTGGGAAGAGTTATTTAATCGCAGCACTATCTCTATGGATGATGACTTTTTTTATGAATTGAACGGACATTCATTACTTGCTGCTAAAGCGGTTTCCAAACTTCGAAAGCTCGCTGAATTTGAAAGTATTTCAATGTTGGATTTATACCAAAATCCTACTGTTGCAAAATTAGCTGAGAAATTTGAAAGCGCTAATAGTAGTATCAATCAGGGTAGAACCAATAAAATTGCGGTAGAAAATATCGCACAAGATCGTCGTGATTGGCGTTATTATTTATGCGCGGTAGCACAGTTTTTTGGTTGTTTATTCCAATTTGCTGTACGTGCTTGGGAATTTTTATTAGTGTATTTAGTTTTATTTGTTTTTGCAGCAGGTTATTTACCTATTTTTTTAACCGTTCTTTCTTTGATAGTTGGATTGCCATTGGTGATGATAGGTTTTGCCATTGCAGCAAAATGGATATTACTTGGACAGATAAAACCTGGTCAATATCGGCTTTGGGGTTGGTATTATTTTCGATGGTGGTTGGCGGTTCGTATTCAAAGGACATTTGTTCCTACAACCTACATCATTGGTTCACCATTCCTTAATTTATATTTGCGTTTAATGGGAGCGAAGGTTGGTAAAAATTGTCATATTAATTCACATATGATCAACAGTTTTGATTTACTAACCATTGGTGATAACACAAGTATCGGGTATGACTCATCTATATTAGGTTATATTGTAGAAAATGGTTGGTTAAAAATCGGGTCAATTGAGATTGGCAATAATTGTTATTTAGGCACTCGATGTGTTATTGGTTTAAATACCGTGATGCAGGATAATGCAGTACTTGAAGATCTATCAATGTTAGCAAGCAGAAACACGTTAGAGAGTGGTAAACATTATCATGGTTCGCCAGCATGCATTAAGGAAATCGAAAAAGATCGATCCATAATCAATCCTGAACTATTTGATCATTCGGGCCGGATAAAAAACATAACATTTGCGATGATGCAATATATAGGTTTAATTTTTGTAACGGTGATACATTATCTTACTTTTTTACCTGGGCTTTTCATCGTTGATCATTTTTATGAAGAACATTCCTTTGTAAAAGCTTTATTGCTAGGAGCTCCGCTTGGTGGCATAAGCAGTATTTTTTTATATTGTGCGGCGTCAATTATTCTGAAAAAAATATTACTCGGAAAAATAACGGCGGGACGCCATAAAACTAAAAGCTTTTTTTATTTACGGGCTTGGATTGTTGAACGTCTATTGAATAATGCAGAATTAGAGGTACTGTGCGATTCATTATATTTCCCCATATTTTTGCGTTTAATTGGTGCTAAAATTGGCAAACGTGTTGAATCGGGTGAACTACCATTTGTAACTGCAGATTTACTTACGATGGGTGAAGAAAGTTTTAATGCAAGTTGGGTTTCAATGGGAGTGCCCAGGATTTATGGCGGTTATGTAAATTATGGACCTATAACTATTGGTAAACGAGCATTTGTTGGCAATATTTCTTTGATTCCATCAAATACTGAAATTGGTGATGGATCATTATTGGGATGTTTATCGATTCCACCTATAAATAAAGGAGCAAAAGAAAAAAACACTTCATGGTTTGGTACCCCCGCAGTATTTTTACCTAAACGAGAAATATTTTCTGGATTTCCAGATAAACATATTTATCAACCTACAAAGTTATTATATTTAACAAGGCTGAGTATAGAATTTATCAGAATTATATTGCCATCTACTTTGATGTTTATGAGCCTAGTAGCGATATTTTTAACTGTAGATTTCCTATATGATAATTTTTCACTATTAACGATGATACTATTGTTTCCCTTATTTGATATTGTAATTCTCTTGGCAATGGTGGGAGTTGTAATATTATTAAAATGGATTCTAATAGGAAAGTTTAAACCAGATATAAAACCAGTTTGGAGTGTTTTTATTTGGAAATACGATATTATTGATCATCTTTATTATGAATTTCTTGTTCCCATGATATTAGAACCTTTATTTGGAACACCATTTATCGCAATGTTTTTCCGAATGCTAGGCTGCAAAATTGGCAAGGGTGTGTATATTGGTACACATAATTTTGCCGAATATGATCTAATTACGATAGATGATGATGTCGCTTTGAATGATGATAGTATTCTTCAAACACATTTGTTTGAAGATCGCATTTTTAAAATGGCCAAGATTCAGATTAAAAAAGGTTGTAATGTAGGTGCAATGTCAGTGATTCTTTATAACACTGTTATGGAGCCATATTCCACTTTAGGCAATTTGTCATTATTAATGAAAGGTGAAAGGCTGCCAGCTTATAGTATTTGGTCAGGGGTTCCAGCCCAAGCAACAACTGAGCCGCAGGACTTTGCAACAATTGCTGTAAAAGAACTAGTAGACTCATCGATCCCCATCGAAGATCCGCTTGTTTATTCAATGGAATTAAAGATTAAAACTTAAGTGATCCTGGATTCGCTTGACTCCTCCTTTCCAGGTTACACGATAAGTATATACTCTTCTAGAAGTCTTCTAGTTGTAAGATATTGTCCATCATATTTTTCAGAGATAACTTATTTGCAAAATTCATAGTTTGAGCCATACTGTACCTGGGTTAGGGAAAACTGAAAATGATTTCTACTTCAAGTTTGTAATTAAGTCAGGGAATGAAAATGTCTATACAACTAGCAATTGCTACATTACAGCAATATAAACTTTGCCGAAAAACTAGGTCTCTTAATAATAAATACCCATTTGAATTGAAACGACGCATCTCATACATTGATAATTTAATTTTACAATTAAATCATTCAATTTTGAGACGAAGTCTAAATGGATTATTATTAATTGCTGATGATATTCGTCATTGCTTACTACAAAATTATTACCCATTATTACCTACAGAAAGACAAATTGACAATTTTAACTTTATTCACACATTGGAAGATGTGGTGCAATTGATTGAAATTAATTCACCGCAAATTGTTGCAGCATAACTGAAATATATCTAGCTCACATTTATTCACTCTGCAAGTAAATTAGTTTATGCTACACTTTATCGCATCAAAATAGCTGGGAGATAGAGTGTGGCAAATATTCGTTGGTTTAAAGAATTAGGCATAAACGATGTTGAAACTGTGGGGGGCAAGAATGCGTCATTAGGAGAAATGATCAATCACGTCTCCAAATTAGGTGTTCAAGTTCCTAATGGATTTGCTACCACAGCAGATGCATTCCGCACATTCCTTGAAGTTAATCAATTAACTCAGCGGATTTATACAAAATTAGATAATTTAAATACCAATGATGTACGCGCGCTCGCTGAAGCTGGAAAAGAAATACGTCAATGGGTATTAAATGGAAAATTTACCGCTGACTTTGAACAGTCTGTCAGAGAATCCTATAAAAAGCTTTGTGATGAAGTTAATGGTGAACTAACAGTCGCTGTGCGTTCTTCTGCAACGGCAGAAGATTTACCAGAAGCCTCATTTGCTGGTCAACAAGAAACATTTTTGAATGTGGCAGGCATCGAGAATGTATTACTATCCATTAAACACGTATTCGCTTCACTTTACAATGATCGCGCAATTGCTTATCGGGTTCATCACCATTTTGCCCACTCTGAAGTAGCACTCTCAGCGGGTATTCAACGGATGGTGCGATCTGATAAGGCTTCTAGCGGAGTAATATTTAGCATAGATACTGAGTCAGGTTATGACAAAGTTGTATTTATCACAGCATCTTATGGTTTAGGTGAAACAGTGGTACAAGGTGCGGTGAATCCCGATGAGTTTTATGTGTTCAAACCTACTTTAGCAGAAAAACGTCCGGCAATTTTACGAAAAAATTTGGGTACAAAAGCAATAAAAATGATTTATGCGGATGCTAACTCAGGTAAAACAGTCACAACAATTCCAGTCGCCAAAGAAGATCAAATAGTTTTTTCTTTAACCGATACTGAAATCGAACAATTAGCGCAGTATGCTGTGAGTATTGAAAAACATTATCAACGTCCAATGGATATTGAATGGGCAAAAGACGGAATAGATGGCAAACTTTATATTTTACAAGCTCGACCTGAAACGGTAAAAAGTCGTGCGGATCATCAAATTCAAGAACGATATATTTTGAAAGAGAAATCTAGCATATTAGTAAAAGGTCGCAGCATTGGACAAAAAATTGGAAAAGGCAACGTTAGGTTATTGACGTCTATTGATCAAATGGATCGTGTTAAAGAAGGCGATGTTTTAGTTACAGATATGACGGATCCTGATTGGGAGCCAATCATGAAACGTGCGTCAGCAATCGTTACCAATCGTGGTGGACGTACTTGTCATGCAGCAATTATTGCACGCGAATTAGGAATTCCCGCAGTGGTTGGTTGTGGAGATGCTACTAAACGAATTAAGGATGGAACTAAAGTTACTGTTTCATGTGCTGAAGGTGAGGAAGGGTATATTTATGAAGGTGAACTAAATTTTGAAGTGAAACAAATTCATTTACAGAACATGCCTGAAATTACTTTCAAAATTAATATGAATGTAGGAAATCCCGATCGCGCATTTAATTTCCAATTTTTACCGAACTTTGGGGTGGGTCTTGCCCGATTAGAATTTATTATTGCACAGATGATAGGTATACATCCAAATGCGATTTTAAATTTTGACAAACTTGAAGGAGAATTAAAACAAACCATTCAAATGCGAACCCAAGCATATGGCTCACCAAAAGAATTTTATATTGAGCGATTGAAAGAAGGGATAGCGACTATTGCAGCGGCGTTTCATGAAAAACCAGTCATTGTTCGAATGTCAGATTTTAAATCGAACGAATATGCAAATTTAATTGGCGGCGAATTGTATGAGCCGCATGAAGAAAATCCGATGTTGGGTTTTCGTGGAGCATCACGTTATATAGATCCCAGTTTTAAAGCCTGTTTTGAATTAGAATGTGAAGCCATTAAGCGAGTGCGTAATGTAATGGGATTAACAAACGTGCAGATTATGATTCCTTTCGTTCGTACCTTAAAAGAAGCAAAAGCAGTGATCGATGCATTAGCTGAAAATGGTTTACGTCGTGGTGAGAATCAATTAAAAATAATAATGATGTGTGAAATACCAGCCAATGCTATTTTAGCAGAACAATTCTTAGAATATTTTGATGGTTTTTCGATTGGTTCCAATGATATGACACAATTAACCTTAGGATTAGATCGTGATTCAGGTTTGATTGCAAATTCATTTGACGAGCGTGATCCTGCAGTGAAACAAATGTTACACTTGGCAATCCAAGCTTGCCGAAAGCAAAATAAATACATTGGTATTTGCGGCCAAGGCCC
>JBGSLN010000321.1:0-3136 GCA_041740675.1 Gammaproteobacteria bacterium
TCCTAAAAAGGTTGGCAAAAAGTCATGTACTGCCCAAGGTTGTCGGCCTACTTCAGCCAATACCCAACCCATTTCAACAGCAATCCACGGCAATGGTATTGAATAAAGACACATGCGCAAGAAAACCGGATGTTTTTCTAAGGTATTACGGAGACTGAAAATAAAGCCAAAAATAAGTAGTAATAGCATAATGCCCCAGCAAGCAATCATGAGGCGAAAAGTCCAAAATGCAGTCATAAAATTAGGTATTGCATATTTAGCTGTTGCAGCAATTTGTTCTGGTGTCGCAGTTGCAACATCGTTAGTAAATTTCTGTAATAAAAATCCAAAACCAAGATCATGTTGGTATTGTTTGAATTGTGCTTCATTCTCCGGGGTAATTTGACCGTTACGTAAATTCATCAAAGCTGTAAAAGCTAATTGTCCGTTTTTGATGCGTTGAATATAGCTTTCTTGTAGTTCTTTTGCTCCTTCGACTGTGCCCGTTAATGAATGATCTGCAATAATGCTAAGTAAATAGGGAACTGAAATAGTAAAATAATTTTTCTCTAAATTTTGATCTGGAAAAGCAATGACATACCAAGCAGCGGGTGCTTTTTGAGTAACCCATTGTCCTTCAATCGCAGCCATTTTTTCTGGTTCATAAGCAGAAACTTGTAAACCATTTGCATCACCAAAAAAAGCCACTGATAAAGAACAGATTAAACCAAATCCTGCTGCTGCTGCAAACGATCGTTTTGCAAAATTTACATCTTGATTTTTCAAAATATAATAAGCGCTAATACCCATCACAAACATTGCTGATGTTAAAAATCCTGCAAACGCAACATGACCTATCCGCACTTGTGCCAAGGTATTAATATACAATTGAACAATACTTTTTAAATCAATACTCATGGATTGATAATCGAATACACTTGCAATTGGATGCTGCATCCAACTATTGGCCGCTAATATATTGATGATTGATAAAGTTGCACCAAATGCCATTAAGCATGTCACAATAAAATGTCCCCCTTTACTCAGCTTTTCCCAAGTAAAGAAAAATAGACCAAACATTGTGGCTTCCAGCATAAATGCAGTAATTCCCTCAATAGCCAACACTGGTCCAAAACTACCGCCAATTAAGCGAGAAAAATAGCCCCAATTCAAACCAAATTCAAATTCCATCGTAATGCCGGTAATTACCCCAATTGCAAAATTAATCGCTAGTAACTTCCCCCAAAATTTAGTCATATCACGATAGACTATTTTCCCAGAAATTAAATAACACGCTTCAAAAACTACTAGAATCCAGGTTAATCCTAACGTCAATGGAACAAAAATAAAATGAACCATCGCTGTAAAGGCAAATTGAAAGCGAGATAAATTGACAAGGGTTTCACTTAGTAACACAGAGATCACCTGCTTATTAATTGAATATATTGAATTATATGATTTTTTTATACTAATGTACAATTTGATTTGCTGATGAATATTATCAGCATTGCTAATTATCATAGAAGCTTTTCATTCAGCCTTAATATGTTAAAATTCAACATATTTTAATTAATTGATCTTAAATTGCCCATGACTTCTCTTAAAGAAAATCAAACTGCTTGGATTGTTTGTAAATTTGGTGGTACGAGTGTTAGCAGTGTTACCTGTTGGCAAAATATCAAAGCTATTTGTCAAAAACATTTAAAGCAAGGATTAAAACCTTTGTTAGTTTGTTCCGCAGCCAGTCGTATCACCAATCTCTTAGTGCAACTACTCAATGATGCACGAAACGGTAATTATGCTGACTGTTTAACGACTGTAAAAACTATCTACGTAAATCTTGCTGCTGAACTTGAGATCGATCCAACTGTGTTAACAAAAAATTTTCAAGAATTACAGCAATTATGTGAAGGAATTGCTTTGCTTAATGAAGTAAGTCCTCGTATTCACGCACGGATCTTGGCACAGGGTGAATTAATACTGACGCTAATAGGCGAAGCTTTTTTACGAAAACAAGGTCTTAATTGTGTTCGTATCGATGCTAGAGATCATTTACAAATTCAAAAACAAGGCATTCATAAAAATTATTTATCAGCGCAGTGTCATACAGAATTTGATCACAAACTATCTGAAAATTTAACTGGCATTTATGCTGAGATTTTAATTACTCAAGGTTTTATTGCCGGCAATGAAAAACATGAAACTGTTTTATTAGGTCGCGGGGGATCAGACACCTCTGCGGCTTACTTTGCCGCAAAATTACAAGCCAAAGCTTGTGAAATTTGGACTGATGTGCCAGGCATTTACACAGCTAATCCGAAATTAATTCCAGAAGCCCGATTATTAACTGACTTAGATTACGATGAAGTGCAAGAGATAGCCTCTGTTGGTGGAAAAGTTTTGCATCCAAATTGTATTGAACCATTACGACTACATAAAATCCCATTGCATGTTAAATTTACCGAAAGACCTGAACATCCGGGTAGTATCGCAAGTTATAATGTTACCCAAAATAAGTTGCCGATTAAATCAATTATTACGCAATATAAAGTTTATTTAATTAGCATTGATACTATTCGTATGTGGCAACATGTTGGGTTCTTAGCTGATATTTTTGCGTGTTTTCAAAAATACGAAATTTCAGTGAATTTAGTTTCAACTTCAGAAAGCAATGTGTCAGTCTCACTCGATCCCACTGATGGCGGTGATCACGAAAAAATTGAGGCTTTATTAGTCGAGTTAAATAAATTTTCTAAAGCTACGCTCATTGGCCCATGTGCTTCAATTAGTTTAGTTGGCCGTAATATTCGTGCTGTGCTACATCAAGTCAGTGATTTATTTTCTGTGTTTGAATCACAAAAAGTCCATTTGTTATCTCAAGCAGCAAATGATCTAAATCTGACTTTTGTAGTGGATGAAGAGCAAGCAGAACGTTTAGCAAAAAAACTGCATGTAATATTGATCGAACAAAATCATACAAGCCACTATTTAAGTAAGAGTTGGCTTGAAGAGTTTGGTGAGATTCAGCCGCGTCCTACTCCTTGGTGGCAAGATAAAAAGTTGGCTTTACTAGAATTGGCACAAACTAATAGCCCTGTTTATGTATATGATTCAGAAATACTCACTTTAAACGCAAAAGGTTTATTAAATTTTAAAA
>JBGSLN010000322.1:0-4200 GCA_041740675.1 Gammaproteobacteria bacterium
CATGCTATTTGTGATGGAGCAGCGTTATTAAAGCTACATCATGATATTATTCAGTTATTAGGTAGTCCTTCAGAAATGAATACACTAACCACATTACCTATACCCAAGGCAATAGATGATTATTTATTACCTGGTATAAATACTGCTGAATATGTGGATGAAAGACTGCATCAGATTTTGTCATTAGAAAAAAATGTACCACGAGATCAACGGAAAACACGTTTTGTACTACAAGAAATAACTGCAAAACAATTTGAAAAATTGCAACAGGTTTGTAAAAACACAAATATTACTATTCATGCTGCTATCGCAGCAGCTGAAATTTATGCTGCGGCTGCTTTGTTAGCACAAGAAAAGCCAACACAAGAAAACTTCACTCTTAAATGCGGCACATGGTTTGACTATCGACCACATATTAATATGCAGTTAAAAAATGAAATAATGGCATTTTATGTTGGGCCAGCTGCAGGCGGTTGTGCTTACTGTTATACAATCTCAAAGTCCGAACTCATTGCATTCAATCAAGCTAAATTTTGTCGGTTAGCACAGCAGATCAAAGGAGATATTACCCGTGACTTTACTTCTAAACTATTACTTCATTGCGCGACCCCTGAACAAGTGGCTGCAATGATCAGAGAAATTAAAACTGGAGGTTTAGAAAATTATTATAGCCATGGCACGGTGATGATCAGTAATCTTGGGAAAGAGAATTATCAAAAGCAGTATGGACAATATACTTGGCTTAGTTGCCGCTTTGGTTTTGGTATGGTGAAACGATGTTCGCCTGTGATTACGTCAGCTGTTAATAATTTTGCGGGCAATTTATTTGCTTCATTTATGTATGTTGAGCCAGACATTTCAGAAACAACAGCAAAAAATTTTGCTGAAAAAGTCTTTGAGATTTTAATTCAATTATTTACCTCTTCCCAATGAGTATTAGCAATTATAAACATAAAGATGAACATTAAAGATGAATACGTTAACTGATTTTATTCAGATTGATAAGCAATTTACTGCAGAAGAAATTTTGCTGCAAGATACCATACGTCATTTTGTCGAGCATGAGTGTATCCCTGAAATTAGCACACATTTTGAAGCAGCAACTTTTCCTAAAAAATTTATTAAACGCGCTGCAGAATTGGGTTTGTTAGGTATGACTTTGCCAGAAACTGTTGGTGGTGCTGCAGCTGGATATATTGCTTATGGCTTAGTTTGCCAAGAGTTAGAAAGAGCGGACAGTGGGTTACGAAGTTTTGTCTCAGTGCAAAGTTCACTTTGTATGTACCCAATTTTTCGATTCGGTACAGCTGCGCAGCAACAAAAATTTTTGCCAAAAATGGCAAAAGCAGAATTCATTGGTTGCTTTGCTTTAACTGAACCTAATTCAGGTTCAGACCCAGCTAGTATGCAGACTACAGCAGAAAAAGTAACAGACGGTTGGATACTGAATGGTGCTAAAATGTGGATCACCAATGCAACTATTGCGGATTTAGCTATCGTTTGGGCGAAAACTAAAGAGGGTATTCGAGGCTTCATTGTAGAAAAAAACTTTCCTGGATTTGTTACTAATGAAATTAAACACAAACTTTCATTAAGAGTTTCTATTACGGGTGAATTAATTTTTAATAATTGTTTTGTACCGGATGAAAATTATTTATCAGGTACAGAAAAAGGGTTAGCAGCGGCTCTGTCATGTTTAACACAAGCACGTTATGGTATTGCTTGGGGTGCGATTGGCGCTGCTGAATATTGTTATGAATTAGTATTAGCGTATACTAAAGATCGTCAGCAGTTTGGCAAACCCTTAGCTGCAAATCAATTAATACAAGCTGATTTAGTAGATATGGCCACAGCGATTATTAAAGCGAAATTATTAAATTTACAAGTGGGTCGTTTACGTGAACAAGGTAATCATGACCCAAGTTTGGTTTCGTTAATAAAAAGAAATAGTTGTCGTGATGCATTAATGGTTACTAGAAAAGCACGTAATTTATTAGGTGCAAATGGTATTACTTTAGATTATCACGTGATGCGGCACATGAATAATCTTGAAACCGTATTTACTTATGAAGGCACTGACAATATACATACTTTGATTTTAGGCAAGAAATTAACAGGATTTGATGCTTTTAGTTGAGTCATTAAAAGATTTTCTGAAAACTATAATTAATTGAAAATTTAGTTAAATCTCTTGTTTTACATCTAGATCTAGAATTAGCTTATCGCGAAATAGCAGTTGATGAAAATAGAGAAAAAGAGGCTCAAGAATGGATCGAAGGAACTATTGGAGATATTGCAGATGCTACGAGATAAACTAAACCATCTTTAACATTGCTTCAATTTGAATTCTTGCATAAGGATTTTTGCCTGGGGTGCGTAAAGCACGCATTAATAAATCCTTTGCGTCAATACCACCACCTAATTGCATTTGCAATTTTGCTTCAGTCATTAATGCGGCTTGAGTATTTCCGTCATCAGCTTCTGATTGTGCTAAGTAATAATAAATGACGACATTATTAGGATGTTCAAATTCTAAATCTTCTAAGATTGAAATAGCCATTTTATAGTTGCTATTTTGATAGGCTGCTATAGCAAAATCATAAGCAATAGGATAGCTTTTAGGGTGCGTTTTATATAAATTTTCTAAATCAGTAAAAGCTTTTTGATAATTTCGTTGAGCTTGATCTAACTCTGCTTGTGCTAAACCAAATAAAAATTGTTTAGGTTCTAATTGTAATAATTGATTCAGGGCAGTTTGTGCAGTTGCATAATTTTGTAAACTGATTTCAACTAAAGCATAACCATATAATCCAACAGTTTTAATATAAGACAATTTGGAATATTGTTGTTGGTTAAATTCAGCTGCTAACGTTGGTAAGTTATCGCTAGTTTCAGCTTTAATTCGTGCTTGAATTAGATAAAATTCTGGATCAACGTGGTACTGGCGTTTGGGAAAAAGTACTGCGCGATTTAAACTATCAGCAATTCGATAAGAGTCCGAAGGATGGTTTTGCAAAAAACTGGGTGTCGCTGGATACAATTCAGAATTTTGTTGTAGTGCTTGAAAAACCTCAGGCATTCCCATGGGATTGAAACCTGATTTGTAAAGGATTGAAATGCCAACTCGATCAGCTTCTTTTTCATCATCGCGTGTATAGGTCAAAATATGTTGTTGAAAACCAGCAACACTAGCAGTCAATCCAAGCGCACCGGCAGCAGGATTGAAAACACCAATAGCAATCGAAGCAAGTGCGGCAGCAATAGTGGGTTTTTCTGTTTCTTTTTCCAGAGCTAACATGCGTGCTAAGTGACCTTCCACCACGTGACCTGTTTCATGTGACATGACTGCTGCTAATTCATCTTCATTTTTTACAAAACCAATCAAGCCAGTATTGACTCCCACATAGCCACCAGGGCCAGTGAACGCGTTGAGTTCAGGGCTGTTAACAATAAAAAAATGAATAGGATCTTTAGGAGCAGGTGAGTGTGCAATTAATTTTTTGCCTAAGGCTTCTATATAATTATTTACAATTGGATCATCAAGCACTAATCCTGAATTCACATATCGAGCTTTAAATGCCTTGCCCAATTCAGCAGCCTGCCAAACATTCATATAAGCAACACTAGGGTCGCCTGCATTTGTAATATTCAAATTTTGGGCAAAACAAAGTAATTGAAAAGCATAGAGTATGAAAAAGACTAGTATCCTTTTAAAGGACATATTAACGCTTCATGTGTTTAAAATTAACTCAAATAATAACATTTGCTATTATTATTAGCAATTATTATATTAAAGATAATGTAATGAATGTCATCAGAGTAAACATACGTACGTTGATATTTTAAAAGTGTACGCCTTATATTATAATAGGGAATAGGAGAATTAAATGAGTTTATTATATATGAAAGTCACCTCTACACAATTACGACAAAACATTTATAAATTGCTAGATGAAGTCCTCAGCACCGGTGTACCTTTAGAAATTGAACGAAATGGTAAAATGTTAAAAATTATTGCCGAAACTCCTTCTAGCAAATTAAAAAATATTACACCCATGAAAAATTTAATTAATTGTAAGCCTGAAGAGTTAGAAAATATTGATTGGTCAAAGGAATGGCAAAATGACTTATCTTGATACTAATATTTTAATTTGGCTGGTATCAGGCAATTTTCAGAGAATTTCTCCAAAAGCAATTAAA
>JBGSLN010000323.1:0-5309 GCA_041740675.1 Gammaproteobacteria bacterium
ATTGAAAATAAAGGAGTATTATACTTAGGAACATTGAATGAAAAATACATTTATAAAATTAACCTTGAGAGATATCGCACATAAGAATGTAGGATTTGCTGATGGCGCTTTCTGCAAACTTTGCTAAACTTAGTTTCATTATGGATGGAAATGTATTTGGAATGGGTTTATATAGCAGACCATGGAGGTCTAAGGGAGTGAAATTATGACATATTTATCACAACGTTTTTTGATTGTTATTGGCAATCATAATCAAAATGAAGCAGAATTACAGGTTAAAATTCAACATTATCAAACGATAATTCAACGGTCAAGAGTATTAAAATCAGATAGAACCGAATATTTTTTATTGTATGTTACACCGCATCTTCCAAGTTATGCTTTACAATCGCCAGAATTATTGCAGTTTGTAATACGAGAAACTGAGAAAAGCAAAGAAATATTAATTAATTTAGGAAAACAGTTAGCAATTAAACCGGAGCATCAATTTCTTGCTGAAGGCATGGTAAATTTACAAGCGTGGTTTTTAGCTAAACAATTAAAAGTCGATAAAGTGTTTGGCTATTCTAAGACATTTATTAAATTTATTAATATGTGCACATCTATTCAATATTCATGGTCACAAATGCCATCATTAAGAAAAAAGCTGTTAAAACGTTTAACTAATGGAGCTTAGTTTAAAATAGTGATTCCACAAAACAGAAATTTTATTTATTTGTTGAGCAAAAAGTCCTTTGTTTACGAAGGGCTTTTCTTGTTGTAAAGCTGCACGATGGTAAATTTCTCGAAATTTACAATAAATATCACTTAAAAATGCAACTTCATTCTCAGACAAAATATTAAATTTTAATAATGCTTCTAAAATGCGAATATTATCAGTATAGAAAATTACAGCAGCTGCATGGTTTGCGTGCTTTAATGCGAGAAACTGCACAATGAATTCTATATCCTTTATTCCGCCATAATCATTATTAACGTCAAATAAATCATCTGCATGTGGTGCAAGTTGTTCAATCATTTTTTGACGCATAGCAATGACTTCATTTTTTAACAAAGTAAGATCTCTTGGTTTTGTTAAAACTTGATAGCGTACAGCATTAAATTTTTCAGCCAGATCATTTGATCCAAAAATCACTCGTGCGCGAATCAACGCTTGATGTTCCCAAGTCCAAGCGATTTCATTTTGATAGGTTGAATAACTTTCTAAGCTAGTGACTAACAGGCCTGATGCACCAGAAGGACGTAAGCGAGTGTCAATTTCATAGAGTTTACCCATGGGGGTATTAGTAGTTAATATGTGGATCATTCGTTGTGCTAACCGAAAATAAAATTGAACATTGGTAATAGGTTTTTCACCATCAGTCATGTCAATATTTTTTGTGTCAGGATGAAGAAAAACTAAATCTAAATCTGAGCCATATCCCAGTTCAAATCCCCCAAGTTTTCCATAGGCAATGATCAAAAAATCATCGGCATGTAATTGTTCGCCATTAATAGTCGGATGGCCATGTTTTTCAACTAAAGCAAGCCAAGCAATTCGTTCTGCATGACCAACAATGACACTCGCGGTATTTGTTAAATGGTCGCTTACTTTCATTAATGGAAGGGCGCCAGTTGCATCACTTGCAGCAACTCGTAATACTTGTATTTGTTTAAATTGACGTAAACAGTCCATTTGTGCTTCTAAGTCATCAAACGGAATACTTAATACTTTCTGGCGCAATTGATCTTGCAATTTTTCAGTAGAGTAAGGTTGATACAATGTTTTCGTATCTATGAGTTCTTCTAACAAAAATGGGTATTTTATTAATTGTTCTGAAATCCATGGACTAATATTAAAAAGTTCTATCAATTGCACCATCGCTAATGGATTTTCTAATAATAAAATAATATAAATGCTGCGTCTGATTATCTGCTCTAGCAATAAGAACAAATATCTAACGGTAGTCTCAGGAGTTTTACTCTCACAGGCTAAAGGGAAAAGTTGTTGCAGTAATAAAGCTAATTTTGGTTTAGTTGCTTCATTCATCGCATGAAAATTAAAGCTCTGTTGAAATTTTTTTAAATGACTAATCAACACCAAAGGATTTTTTATCTCAAACTCATTAAGTATTTTAATAGATTCTGCTTCAGTTACTGTACCTGTAATTATAGCCGTGAACCTTGGGTCTATGTTTGAGATAATATTACTTCGCTCATTAGGAAGTGCGATCATTTGGTTAAAATGCCAAGCAACCTTTTCCCGATATTTATTTAAAGCATCATAAAAACTTTCCCAAGTATCAAAATTTAAAGAATAAGCAAGTTGTACTCTTTCGAATTCTGAACGAGGTAGAGTTTGTGTCTGCTGGTCATTAATTTCTTGTAAATGATGTTCTGTAACTCTAAAAAAAACATATGCTTCGATTAACTCGTGTACAACTGTGCTGGGTAGGCATTGAAATTCAGCTAATTTTGGCAACATTTTAAAAATGCTAGAATTTTGTAACCAGGGTTCTTTTCCGCCACGAATTAATTGAAAAACTTGTACTATAAATTCAATTTCTCGTATACCACCTTCACCACGTTTAATATTGTCTTCTAGCGCATGACTTTCTCGACGCATTGAGTTTTTCATTTCTCGCAAAGCATCGATGACACTGAAATCGATATAACGACGGTAAACAAATTGTTTTATGGTTTGCAGTAATTTCTCGCCAGAAAAACTAGGATTTATTAAACGAGCTTTGCTTAAAGCAAATCGTTCCCATTCGCGGCCTTGACTTTGATAATAAGCGATCATCGATTTTTTACTAAATACTAAAGCGCCACTACTACCATAAGGGCGCAAGCGCATATCAACTCTAAATACGAAACCATCAGCAGTTATTCGACTTAAGGCATTGATTAATTGTTGTGACAGCCTATAATAATATTTTTCAAAATCGGGTTTAGTATTGCTATAACAAAAAATTAAATCAATATCAGAAGAAAAATTTAACTCATATGATCCCAATTTTCCCAAAGCTAATACAATAAAATCTGACACTTCACCACTGTCGTCGATAGGTTTACCATGTTCAACTTGTAGCTTAGCTTGAAGATATTGCAAACTATAATTAATAGCCACATCAGCTAATGAAGAAAGTTCTGAAATTGTTTCATTTAATGTAGCGAGACCACAGAGATCACGCCAAGCGATGCGCAACATGGTTTGACGTCGAAAAACTCTTAAAGATTTAATAAATTCGGCTTCAGATAAAGTTTTATTTGACAATTTATTTAATAAATTAACAAAATCATTGGTATAAAAAGTTTTATATAATTGTTGAGAATTATGTAACTCTAAGATTAGTTCAGGTGATTCTAAAATAATATTGCTTACAAACTCACTGCAAGCAAGGCATCGTGCCAGTTGATGCAAAAATATCGCATCAGCAGGTAGTGATTGCTGCTTTTCAGTTAAACGCACGGCTAATATTTTTAGCTTTGCAGCAGTAGTTTGTTGCAGAAGCGTGGGTAAACTTATTAATGTTTGTTCAAGCACACACTTGGCCGCAAGCGATGTCACTTTTGCCGGTTTCAATTTGAATAGTGGTATGATTAATCTTGAAATGATGTTCTAATTCATGGTTTATTTCTTGATAATCTTTTTCAGTAAATGTTCGATCAGGGACAACCAAATGGCAAGTTAAAGCAGCATCTTTAGTACTCAGACCCCAGATATGTAAATCATGTACAGCAATGACGCCTTCGATATTTTCTAGATAGTGTTCAACTTCATGAATATTAATATTATGTGGTACAGCATCCAAAATTAAATTAATGGAGTCACGCAATAAGCCCCAAGTGCCCCATAGAATCATCAAGACAATGGCAATACCTACGATAGGATCTAACCAGAGCCAATCGGTAAATAAGATAATTGCGCCGGTGACAACAACGCCGAAAGAGAGTACTGCATCATAAGCCAAATGTAAAAATGCAGCTTTGATATTCAAATCATCTTTCCTACCACGCATAAACATTAACGCAGTACCGCCATTAATAAAAATCCCTATCAATGCTACAACCATCACTATTATTTCGTGTACCACAACTGGATGAATTAATTTATAAATGGATTCATAAGCAATGATGGCGGAAGCAGCAACTAAAATTAAAGAGTTCATGATTGCGGCGAGTATTGTTGTGCGTTTATACCCATAGCTAAATCTTTTAGTGACACCTTTGGTGACTAACCAGCTTGCACCCCAAGCAAATAATAAACCTAAAACATCACCTAAATTATGTCCAGCATCAGCTAATAAACTCATTGAATTAGCCATGATTGCATAAATAGCTTCGATAATGGTAAATGCTAAATTCAAACCAACCGCTAATCCAAAGGCTAGATTAAAAGTAGCCGGTGCATGATGAGCATGGCTGTGTCCATGTCCATGATTGTGCCCATGCTCATGGTCGTGATGATGATCGTGATGGTGTCCCATAAACTGTGCCTTTAGTAAAAAATTATTGAGAAATATAAAATATTACTATAAAAATAGCAAGGAACAAAAATAACGTAGGCTGCAAATGCGGGGAGAGCCTTGTCCTAAACTCGTTTCCTTCTTACGGGCTACTAGATAAATATAAGTATTTAGAATAAAATTGCAATAATTCGAATTCAGGATTTACTCATGAAAGTAGTCAAAAATATTCAATATTTATTTTTTATAATTAGTATGATAACCATCGGTTATGCTGCAACACCTACGTCACAAATGCCACCCGCAGCAGTAAATGTAGTGACAGCAAAATCAGCAGAATGGCAACCAACGATTTATTCTACCGGCACTCTAGTTCCAGATAAAGGAGTGGTCATTAAATCTGATATTTCTGGTAGAATCACCAAGATTTACTTTAGATCAGGAACTTTTGTTAAAACTGGACAACCACTGGTACAAATTTTTCCTTACGTGTTACAAGCACAGCTAAAAGAAGATCAAGCTAATTTAAATTTGAAGCAATTAACATTTCAACGGTTTGCAGAACTTTATAAAAAAAATGCAGCATCAAAATCGCAGTATGATGAGGTTGCCGCAAATTATCAAGTTGCGCTAGCCACAGTAGAACAAACCCAAGCCCAATTAGATCAAACTTTAATTAAGGCACCTTTTGACGGATATTTGGGGATACGACAAGTGAATGTTGGTGGTTATCTTGCTGCTGGAGATACGATAATAAATTTAGAAGATACTGATCCAATGTTTGTGGATTTTTCGGTGCCGGAAGTTTATTCAAAGCAAATTCAAAAACATCAAAGAGTGGAAGTATCTTCAACAGCGTAT
>JBGSLN010000324.1:0-4339 GCA_041740675.1 Gammaproteobacteria bacterium
AAATATTTTGGCCAACTGTTTTCAAATGGCCGCGCGAGTTGCTTTCAATCAACAAGATACCGCTTTCAATGTTTTGCCCATGTTTCATGCGTTTGGATTAACAGCCGCAACTATTCTGCCCATTGTTACTGGGATTAAAGTATTTTTATATCCTTCCCCATTACACTATCGAATTATTCCTGAATTGGTTTATGAGACCAATGCTACCATTTTTTATGGCACAGATACTTTTCTAGCTAACTATGCTAAATATGCTCACCCATATGATTTTTACAGTATTCGTTTTATTTTTGCAGGTGCAGAAAAATTAAAATCTGAAACTGCAAAGGTATGGAGTGAAAAATTTGGTGTGCGGATTTTTGAAGGTTATGGTGCAACTGAAGTTTCTCCTGTGGTAAGCACAAACACTCCCATGCACAATAAACCAGGCACTGTAGGTCGTTTTTTACCTAATTTAAAATATCGACTAAAATCAGTACCTGGCATTCATGAAGGTGGGCGATTATTTTTATCAGGACCTACAATAATGAAAGGATATATGTTTGTTGATAACCCTGGTGTTATCATTCCGCCAGAAAATGGCTGGTATGATACAGGTGATATTGTCAGTGTAGATATCGAAAATTACATCACTATTCAAGGACGCGCAAAACGTTTTGCCAAAATTGCGGGTGAAATGATTTCGTTATTTGCAGTAGAACAGGCAATTACAAGTCTTTATCCAGAACATTTGCATGCGGCTATTACAAAACCCGATGAAAAGAAAGGTGAAACTATTGTATTAGTGACTGAAAATAAAAGTGCGAGCCGTGAAGAAATTATGAGACATTTTCAAAAACAAAACATTGCTGAGATTTATTTACCAAGGAAAATCATACATATTGAAACCATGTTTGTTTTAGGTTCTGGTAAAGTAGATTATATTGCCGCGAAGAAATTTGTGGAGGAAACTGTGATGTAAACCATTACAATTTCCCTACTTTCAGCACAATATCTAATTTTGCAGTTTCAATTTTTGCCTTATCATCCCATATTTTTTCAATGGTGGGTAAAAAAATTGTGGTGACCGGATCTATTTGATATTCATTTTTATACTTTTGCACAGAAGAAAAGCTTTCTAAATACCCTATTAATTGTTCTAAATTCCAATTTAGAGTAATAAAAAATTCTGGGGCGGCAATTTCAGTTAATTCAAATGGTATATCGCGATAACGATTATCACAATAAGCTCGTTCTTTAGGCCAAAACTCTTTTAAACCGCTCACTACAAAATCTAAAAACAATGTTTGAATTTTTTCATTCTCGAATGTTAAGAAAGGATAAGTCCAGGCAACAAGATATCCATCTGGTTTTAGAACTCGGCGAACTTCAGCATAAAATTTAGGAAAATCAAACCAATGTAACGCTTGCGCTACAGTAATTAAATCAACACTCTGATCTGCTATATCGGTTTTTTCAGCTGGAGCAACTTTATAAGTAATTTTGGGATGTAATTTAGCATTTTTAATTTGTTCACTACTCGCATCAGTAGCAATTACATGATCAAAATATTTTGCTAACTCAACTGCTGCTTGACCATTACCAGTGCCACAATCCCAGACGCACAATCGTTGTTTCGGTAATGCAACAACGTAATCAAATAATTCTTTTGGATAAGTTGGACGAAATTGGGCATAACTAATTGCCTGTTTAGAGAAATAGTCTTTGAAATCCATAAAATCTCCAAGACAATGAAGGGGTTTTAATATTACCATGAATTAGGATAAAGACAACTTTAATATTTCACTATTAGGAGTTTGCATTTAGCTAATTTTAAACTACTAGTAGCTTTTATGGAGCGAGTTGGACAGCCACTAACGGAAATTCTGGAACAGAATATTGTAACTATAATCCTTTTGGGACTTCAGTTGCACTTATATTGAATAATATGCCTCGGACTGCTATAAAAGAAGGTGGCAAAGGCTGGCAATATTCTGAAGGTAGTCAAATAAATTGCACTTCGAAAAGTATAGAAGATTGCAACTTTGCTGTTAATTAAGCACCAATTCAAGTCAAGGCTTCATTAACGTCACAACTTGAAATGTGAAGCTATACCACTGTTAAATGAATTTTAAGTTTCTAAAAGCTCATCTGGGAAAGGTATAGATCGTACTTTTAGAAATTTCTCGGTATAATACTCGAGTGTACAAAAACACGTGAAAGTTATTGCGAGGGGCCTACGGCCGATGCAATCTAGTACTGAAATACAAAAACTATAGTCAAAAATTTTATTATGTCTAAAACATTTTTATCCATAATTGCACCCACTTATAATGAAGCTGAAGGGATTACTGCATTTTTAGAGCAAACACAGCAAGTGTTAGAAACTCTCAATAAACCTTATGAAATCCTGGTTATTGATGATGGTTCAACAGATATGACGGTTAACACTATTAAATCTTATATGAAGTCACACGAGAATATCCGTCTAATTGTATTTTCTCGCAATTATGGCCATGAGATTGCGTTAACTGCTGGATTGGAATATGCTCAAGGTGAATATGTAGTGCAAATGGATTCTGATTTACAACACCCACCCGAATACATCCCTGAACTATTAAATAAAATTCAACAAGGATATGACGTGGTTTATGCTGCACGAGAAAGTCGAGCTGAAGAATCTTGGCTGAAACGCACTACAGCAAAATTATTCTATGCAATTGCACGACAAATGACCGGTTTTTCCGTACCAGACAATGCTACTAACTTCCGAATTATGTCACAACAAGTAGTGCGTTCTTTTCGAGAATTAAAAGAAAATAATCGTCATATGCTAATGCTGTTCGCTTATATTGGTTTTAAAACAACCTCTATTCCTGTTCAAATCCAAGAACGTGCTGCCGGCAAAACCAAATATAATTATCGAAAATTAATTAACTTAGCGATTGATTCTATTGTTTCTTTTTCTCATCGTCCTTTGCGATACATGTCAATCTTATCGGTATTAGTGAGTGTGGTTTTAGCTTTTTATGCTGGCTTTGTTTTGTTACAAAAATTATTTTCACATCAGCAACTAGCTGAAGGCATGGCTTCCATCATATGTATCACTTCGGGTCTTTTCGCAATTTTATTCTTATTTTTAGCTGTTATTTCAGAATATATTGGCCGCATCTTAATTGAATCAAAAAATCGGCCATTGTACTACATCAGAGAAGATAGTTATCATAACCAACATAAAAATAATTATGACTAGACTTGTTAAGATTTGTGCCGATGATTTTGGATTTAATGATTTTGTTTCTCAAGGTATTATTCATTTAATCTCACAACGTCGATTGTCTGCTACCAGTTGTATGACTAACATGCCAAACTGGAACAACCATTTCTCTGAATTATTAAAATTTCGTGATCGAGTTGAAATTGGTCTACATTTTAATTTGACTGAAGGAAATTTGCGATCCAAACAATTTAGTCTTAATAGACTAATTCTAGAAAGCTATTTGGGGAAAATAAATATTCTTGATATTGAAACAGAATTTCAATTGCAATTAGATAACTTCAAAAATTGCAGTGGATTTTTACCAGATTATATTGATGGTCATCAACATATTCAGCAATTACCGGTTATTCGAAATGCAGTGGTTAATGTGATCAAACGAAATTATGATAATATTCTACCTTATATTCGCGTCTCAAGTAATGGTTTAAACAATAGCCTGAAGATATCTACCAAAGCGTTATTGGTTCATCTACTTGGTGCAAACAGTTTACGTAATTTAGCTAGAAAAAATGATATTCCAACTACCTCTAATTTTGCTGGTTTCAGTTCTTTTAAAGATGATCAGTACTACCCTCTGCAATTTGAATACTATTTAAAATCAATTAAAAATAATGGGGTAATCATGTGTCATCCGGGCCTTGCTAATCCAAATAACTCTGATCCTATTGCTGCAAGCCGTTTCAAAGAATACAATTTTTTTAATAGTAATTTATTTTTAGAATTACTGCAGAAACATCAAGTTATATTATTTGAAAATCACCGATGAACATCTATTTTATTACAACTGAAGCTATGGTATTGTAAAATTAAAAATATACCTAATTTAATAACTCTTATTTAGAATGATAACATGACACTCATTGAACTTCGTTATATCGTCGCTCTTGCTCAAGAAAAACATTTTGGTCGCGCAGCGAAAGCTTGCTTTGTTAGCCAACCAACCTTGAGTGTAGGGATAAAAAAATTAGAAGATGAACTAGGTATATCTTTGTTCGAACGTGATAAATATGAAGTTCGTTTGACTAAATCCGGTGAAGAAATAATAGCGCAAGCACAAAAAATTATTGAAGAAGTTGCAAA
>JBGSLN010000325.1:0-9733 GCA_041740675.1 Gammaproteobacteria bacterium
GAAGTTTTACAGCAGAATGATTTTATTTCAAATTGGGTCTCTTTACTCGATCAGTCTGACTCTATGGATAATAATGTTGATACAACTGCTAGAAATGCATTGAAGATTTCCTATGAAAATTGTCTTACATTTCCTTGGATCCAAGAGAAAGTAAAAAATCAGCAACTATCTATTCATCTCTGGTTTTTTGCGATCGATAAAGGACAAATACAGACTTATTGCCACGAAACACAACAATTCAGTGAATTTGGAATTTAAATGGTACACTAGAATTTAAAGAGCAGTACCCAACTAAAACAAAAATTGTTGAATCTAATATCAATTTTTTCATGCTGAACGAAGGAGGGATCATTGAATAGCATAAGCAGCCTGATGGAGATCCTTCGCTACGCTCAGGATGACAGGCTTTGCTGTCATCCTGAGCGCAACACTTGTCATCCCGAACGAAGTGAGGGATCTTAGAAAAGCATGAACAGCTTGATGGAGATTCCTCGCGTTGCTCGGAATGACACGCTATTGCTCGGAACAACTCTTTGACTTCCAGCCTCACAATGACAATGGTTTTTTATAAGACCTATTAAATTGAAATGCAATATCATACATTAATGAATTAATTTGTAATATTGCATGCAGCATCTGTACAAAGTACTTTTAGAGCTGCGGCAGCTGCTGCTGAAGGAGCGCCTGAATGAGTCAAAGAAAAAACACACCCATTTGCTTTACTGGTTACTATTACATTCCATCCCGCTAAGTTTTTTCGTTGATCTACTGGCAAGAAGACAAGAATTTTATTAACCAGTGGTGTGCCCACAAATGTTACAAGTCTATCAAGCGGTATTCCGACAGCTGGAACTTGAGGACAAAGTAGCGCATATGCTGGACTCGTCATTAATAAAGTTAAACAACAAAAAGAAAGTATTTTGATGATTCTCATGACTATCTCCGAAATTTGTTGCGTCAAATTTAGTATAGCAGTTGTTTAAGGAATATTTGTTTTTAAGCAGAAAATGGCTAAAAGATCTTGATTATAAAGCTAAAAATAAAATCAAAATTTATAATGGCGTGAAAAGCGTAACCTGGATGAATGCGGCAAGCCCAGGATAATCGCTTTTCCCACTACAATAGTTACTCAGCAAGTAGTCAAAATAATCTTGCCAAACTGTTCTCCTTGTTCCATCAATTGCATAGCTTTCACTCCATCACTCAGTGGCAATACTTGGTGGATTACTGGTTTAATTTTTTCTTGGAAAACTAGCTGCATTGCTTGTGTATAATCATGTTGATTACCCATAGTACTGCCGATTAAACTGATTTGTTTACTAAAAATAAAGCGAATATCAATTTCAGTTATTGGGCCACTGGTATTACCAACAATCACAATTTTTCCACCACGTTTTACTAAGCGCATACTTTGGCTTAAGGTAGCTTTTCCAATATTATCCACCACAATATCAAAACCCCCTTTGCCAGATAATGTCATTAATTCCCGTGGCCAATCGCTATTTTCACGATAATTTAACACGTAATCAGCGCCTAATACTTTTGCTTGCCGCATTTTTTCGTTAGTACTCGTCACGGTAAATACTTCACACCCAGCTGCTTTTGCTAATTGAATAGCAAAACTGTTAACCCCACCACCCGCGCCAATAATTAATACTTTTTGTCCTAAATTCATTTTTGCTCGCCGCATTAACATACGCCATGTTGTAACTCCTACTAAACCACATGCTGCAGCATCAACAAAACTAATATGCGCAGGAATCTTGAAACAATTTTTTGCTGGAACAGCAATATATTGTGTATGCGTACCTGGTAGTTGTTCACCGATGATTTTAAAGCCAGGACTCATACTACCATCACCATTAGCAGTAAACTCATCTTCAAAAAAATTGATGCCTGGATTGATTGCCACACGATCACCGATTTGAAAATTTTTTACCGCTGCCCCACAGATTTTTATTATTCCAGCAGCGTCACTACCAGAGATATGCGGCAATGCTAAATTTAAACCTGGCCAACCGTTTCGAACCCAAATATCTAAATGATTAAAGCTACTCGCTTTAATTTCTAATAGCACTTCATCAGCAGCAACTATTGGCATTTCGGTTTCAAACAACTCCATAACCGATAAATCGCCGTGTTTTTTAAAACCTAATGCGTACATGGTTTTCTCCCTCTTTTTTATTTATACTATCACAATGTCAAAATTACACTATCGTTGGATCCCAACTACTTATTTCATGCAAGGCATGCCGTTTGCTATTGTCATGAGTTTAACATCCATTTTCTATAAAGAACTTAAAATTGATAATGTTACAATTGCATTTTACACCAGTATTTTAATTCTGCCGTGGTCATTAAAGCCTTTAATCACACCTTTTCTAGAAAATCTTGCGCCAAAAAGAAAGTTGACTATATTAGCGCAGGCCAGTGTTGGATTTACGCTGGTATTGATAGTTATTGCTTTATTCTACAAAAATTTCTTCTACATCAGTACTATAATTTTCTTTCTACTCGCATGTATAGGTTCAATACACGACATCTGTTCGGATGGTACCTATTTACTTAATCTAACAGAGAAAGACCAAGCAGATTTTGTTGGTGTACGAATCATTTTTTATCAAGTTGCCCGATTCGTGGTTGCCAGTGGATTAGTGGTGTTTGTAGGCTGTCTTGAACATTATTATTCGATCACAACTGCCTGGCAATTCGTATTAATGCTTGCGGCTATACTCGCCTTGTGTCTTGCAATATTTAATTGGTTTATGATTCCAACACATCGAAATGATAAAACTCTGACAGTCTCTTTATATAAAAATTTTGTGCCTGTGTTTCAAGAAATTTTCAAAACACCTAATTTATTCTTGACCGCTTTATTTATCTTTATTTATAACATGCCTGAAATACAACTCATTAAAATTGTTCCACTTTATTTGCTTGACCACAAATCTCATGGTGGCTTAGCGCTATCTAATATTCATCTTGGTACTATTTATGGTGGTTTTGGCATTGTTGCAGTTATGATTGGTGCTAGTCTCTCTGGCAAAATTGTCGCAAGATATGGCATTAAAAAAACCTTGTTACCCTTAACCTTTTTTACAGTTTGCTCTAATGCTTTCTACTTATTATTTTACTTTCAAATTCTACATCAACTTTGGTTAATCACCATTGTGCTTTGCATCACTCAATTTGGCTTTGGTATCAGTAATGGTGCTTATATGACTTATTTGCTAT
The DNA here is from genome assembly GCA_041740675.1 of Gammaproteobacteria bacterium. Lineage (GTDB taxonomy): Bacteria > Pseudomonadota > Gammaproteobacteria > JBGSLN01 > JBGSLN01 > JBGSLN01. Next base: position 3,235 of record JBGSLN010000325.1, read on the forward strand.
ATCAAGCAAATGGTCGACCTTATCAGATGAGTTTATATGCTTATAGTACCGCAATTATGGCTTTTGGCATGTCTGTCGGTGGTAGTTTTAGTGGTTTGCTTCAACAATTTTTAGGCTATCATACTTTTTTCCTTTGGATTTTAGTTTTTGGAGCTATAATCCTACTATTGACCTATATCACAGTTAATAAAACTTTATATGAATCAAAATCTGTTTGATTTTCACAAAGCATTGAATAATGCTACCCGTATTGAAGAAGTAAATTCTGCCTTAAAAGCCGTATTGAAACGATATGGTATTTCAATGTTTACCTATACCTTTTATTCTTTAAATCCTCATTCAAAAGAAAAAATCAAGTATGATGCTTGTTCTGATAATTATTTAGCTTGGCATGAACATTATTTAGCTGAAGGTTATGACAACATTGATACCACTCATAATTTAGTGAGTAAGCATGGTTTGCCCTTATTCTGGAATATACAAGAGCAAGTAAAAGAAGCAAAAACTGAAAAAGAAAGGCAAATGAGATTGGATTCAATTAAATTTGGAGTTATTAAAGGTGTTTCTATACCATTGCATAGCACCCATGAAGATTACGCAAATTTTTTAGTAGCGCAATATAAGAATGAAACCTGTTTAGATAAGTGGCACGAAATACAATATGATATTTTTGTGATTGCCCATTTTTATCATCAGTATATTCAAAATTTTATTTTGCAAGAACTTGAGCCATTAAAGGAACATTGTTTATCCCACCGCGAAATGCAATGTTTACTATTAACAGCTAAACAGTATACGGTGGAATATATAGCGCAGCAACTTGATATATCTGAGAGGACTGTCAATTTTCATTTACAAAATATTAATAAAAAATTAGGTACTCGTAATAAATATCAATCAGTTGCATTAGCTATTGAAAAAAGGATTTTGACGCTTTGATTTTATCCCAGATGAAGCATGTCATCCCGAACGGAGTGAGGGATCATTAAAAAGCATGTACCGCCTGATGGAAATCCTTCGTTGCGCTCAGGATGACAGGTTCGTTGCTCGGGCTGATGCTTCGGTATTGAGCCTCACAATGACAATGGTTTTTCATAAGTCCTGGAGTACTGAAAGTTGCGAAATCTAAACAAAAAAGCCGAAGTCATAGACTTCGGCTTTCTCATTCATTCCCTATCGGGCAATTAGCCCATATCCCTGTTTATATCCCTACTTGTTCCCTTTTAAGATACTCTTCTTGAGTAAATGTTGTTGTCCCTGATGTAGGAATTATAGCAATGATTGGTTTATAGGAAATAGAGTAAATCTCTTAAACTCTTGTGAGATATTGTCCATTCATCATTAAAGTTGAACTGAATGGTATAAATATAAATTAAATATTATCTTATAGATTATTGATAATTTTGAGTGTATTCTCTTACTGATACCAAAAGCTGAAGTTTTTCGTTCCATATTAATTTGTTTTGCAGAGTACCCGTACCCATTAACCTTGTGCTATTATTATACTGTATTGTATTTGGGCTATTATTATAATGGATGAGGTGTTAAATGCCATTAACAGATAATCAGAAAACTGACATAAGAGAAACGTTACAACTACAAGTTTTTTATTTTATTAATGAAGAGTTGAGAGGTGAGAAAAAGCAAGATTGTTTATACCAGCTGTATATATATACGTGGCATGCAGCTACACCATCATTGCCATGGAAAGAAGAAAAAATAGGAATATTTAAGGACTACAAGAGTAGCATTGATCCTTGGATAGATACCACTCCTGTCGAATATAGTGTAGGTAGTGGTGTTTATGAAACCAAAACTTTTACTACCGCTGCAACCAATGTAAAGAATTTTAATTTAGGAAAACAATCTACATTTGCTGAATTACCCACTGGAGTAGACGTAAACAATTATATTAAAGAATTAATTATCAGAGAAATTGGGTTAAATCATTTTGATGCTGAACAATTTATAACTATTGCTGCAAACCATCGGATAGATGAAGAAACTATCAATAAAGAAATAGCTGTTATCGAAACATATATCAGTGAAGAAAAATTAAAATTAGGTGCAAAACCAACTGAAGTTAAACCTATCGTTGATAACGTAGTTGAACTAAAGCAAGCAGCGGACAATGGCGATGCTGACGCCTGTCTGCAATATGCAAATTACTTACTACAACCAAGTATTAAAAAGATTGATGCAGATGCTGTAACATATTTAATAACTGCTGAACGGCTAGGTAATATAGAAGCGCTCAAAAAACTCGCTGAATTGAGTGATCAAGATCCAGTCGTTAAATCTTATTTAGCAAATATTGGTTTTGATTATCCTAATTTGTATCAATTTACATTAGATGTTAGAAACTTAAAGGAAAATGCTCGTGATACAAACAACATTAATGCGAATATTTTATTGGCTATTTATTATATAAATAGCCAGATGTACAAACTGGCAATACCTCATCTCACCAATGCGTTGCTCCAAAATCAAGATAATCAACGTGCGTTAAATTACTTAAGGTATATAGCTTTAAAATATAATATTCCTGAAGCCAATCCAAATTATATTTTAGGAAAATTCGCTTATGATGAAAAAAATTATAAGAAAGCCGCACCTTTATTAGTAGCTGCTATTTGTGATGGCTCTATGGGGGAAGAATGTACTACTCTATTATCAACATTATCACAAAAAGATCTTCCTATCTTTAGACAAGGAATGACTGATTTAAGAGGAAATGCTGCGCAAGGAAATCCACATGCACATTATTACCTAGGTACTATTTATGAAGTGTCTGAAGACATTGAAAAGGCATTTAATGAATATAGTGCTGCGGTTGCCCAACAGCCTTTTGCCAAAGTTTATCATGCATTAGGAAATATTTGCTCAAATGATTCGAAACACAATGCAAACTATTTCAATACTCAAGAAGCTATAAAATATTTTACCCTCGCTGCTAATATGGGTCATGAACCTAGTTTTTTAAAGCTTAAAAAATTTCAACAGGATGTGCCTGTTGAAGTTATAAAGAAATGCTATTTTGAATTAGGGAAAAATCATTATAAAAGAGCAGACGTTACTGAAGCTATTAAGCACTGGGAAAAAGCAGCCTTTGAATTTAATGATGAAAAAAGTTTTCAGGAATTGCAAAAGTTAGCCGTTGCAAATAATGAAGCAGCTCAATTAGCTCTTGCAAAGGGTTTGCGGAATCAGAGCAAGTATGATGATGTTATAAGATGGAGCTTACCATTAGCAAGATCAGGTAATAAGGATGCATTAAAGCAAATCATTGGCATTGCCTATACTGAAACAGCCGAAAAACAACTTAGGATAGATCTTTTTAAAGAATTATATAATTTTTATCTACCTCAAAATAAAGGCATAAAAATGGCTATTCCTTATTTAAAAGAAGCAATAGAGCTAGGGTGTGAAGAAAGTTTGATGATTTTAGAGAAAATTAGTCATCAACAAGCCGCATTAGGATCAGTCACTGAATATTCACAAATATTTATGGATTTAGGTGATACAACTTCAGATAATAATACAGCCATTAGATTTTATGCTAATGCTGCCCTTTTAGGCAGAAAGGATGCTATAAAGAAATTAGAACAAAGTTCTCCAGAAGCAGCAGCAGAAATAGCATTTAAAATTCATCTTAAATCAGTTGTAATTGATAAATTAAATAGCTGGAAATTAAATTTAATGGAAAAATACAAACCATACCCACATGATACAAGTTCTACTATTGTATTCATAAATTTAGCCAGCGCATTAACAAACTGCATTAAAGAATTTTTAAATAATGAAACAGCTGATTTTATCTGTGACAACCGCCAGAATAAATCAATAACAACTCCTAACGATTTAAGAGAACTTTTTGTAGCACTTCAAGAAGATAATACTATACCCAGCGAATTAAAACTTATTCTTAAAGAAAGTGTTGACAAAAAGGTTATAGAAAATTTTGTAACACAAAAAAAATAATAGATTCCCTAAAAGTATCGACAAAACTAAACTTATAATTTATGTTATTTATTTAAAGCAGTAATCAATGCCTTAGTCAAATCGATTTTGTTGCTAAAATGCATAATAGTATTACAGCTAATAATATTTGTTACCCCTGTATCTAACAATTTCTGATACGAATTACCTGCAAAAATAGCATGAACACCTAAACAAGTAATGCGATGAATTTTTTGTTGTTTTAATTGATTGACCGCTTCAATCATCGTTGCAGCAGAAGAAATGATATCATCAATTAAAACAAAATGGTAATCAGCATATTCTACAATTTCCGGCAGTGTGCTGGTTACATCCTGATCCCCAAATCGTTCTTTCTTAAGTACGAGATAAGGTGCAGCTAATTCCTTTGCTATTACGTTGACCCATTGCGCACTTTCGCCATCAGGACCTAATAATATTGGCTTGGAAATATTTTCAGAAATCCAAAGCGCAATTATATTAGCTGCATGCAGCACTTGGGTTGGAATTTGGTAGATTTCAGATAAAGAAGGCCAACGATGTAAATGTGGATCTATGGTAATGAGTCTATCAAAATAAGTTGAAATCAATTTTGCAAAATAAATAGAGCTAATGCCCTCACCCTCATGAAATTGCTTATCTTGCCGCATATAGGGTAAATAAGGTGCAATTAAAATAATGCGTCTGGCTCCTAGTGAACGTATTGTTTCTGCAGCAAGAATAAGCTGAAATATTTTTGCATCAGGACGATCTAAATAGGCCAGAAGTATCACTTTTTTATCTTTTACTTCAGTTTCTATTGTAACTAGACTTTCAGTATCAGGAAAACTATGAATCAATAAAGTTCCTTCACAATAATTTAAAGCTGCACTGATTTCTTTTACTTGTTTGGTTTCACCAAATAACGAAAAAATTACTGTATTATTCATATTTCTTCCTCGATAGTCACCACTTTATGTCCCAATTCTAAAAATGAAAATGCATAATCAAGTTCCCCTTGTGCATTTGCATGAATAGTAAATAATGGTTGTCCCTTGCTAACTCTCATACCTAACTTTACTAAAAAGTCTACACCCGAAGTTTTAAAAATAGGTGCTCCAGCAAGTTTAGCTAACTGTGCAAGATTGCGATTATTAACTGCGGTTATTGTCCCAGCAACTTTCGCAGTAATAGTATGTCGATATTTTGCGATTGGAATTTCAAACATACCGCCTTGCATTTCACAAATTGCCACAAATTTCTTATACGCTTTACCGCTAATTAAAATTTCTTTCGCTATTGTTTTACCAGTTCCTTGTTTAACATCGGGTGAAAATTCAATGACTGCACCAGCAAGGTCTAATGCATGATCCATTAAATCTTGTGGTGCATTTTTTTCATTCTTTAAAACCGCCAATACATCTCTGGCTTCCAAAGCTGGCCCAATGCCTCGACCAATGGGTTGGAACCCATCTGAAAAAATAGTGGTTAACTTTAGTGAGAAAGCTTTGCTAACTGCCTCTAAAGTACTTTTCAATTTTTTTGCTTGTTCTAATGTTCTAATTTTTGCGGTGGGGCCAATTGGAATATCTATCACTAAATGATTTGACCCTGCTGAAATTTTTTTAGAAAGAATCGAAGCGACCATTTGACCTTCGCTGTCTAAATTCATTGAACGTTCAACACGAATTAATAAATCATCGGCTGGACTTAATGATATTGAACCACCCCAAGCAATACAAGCATTCTCATGTTTGACAACTCTCTTCATCGTCGCTAAATCCAAATTAACCGGAGCAAAAACTTCCATCGTATCTGCTGTTCCTGCTGGAGAAGTGATCGCTCGTGAGGATGTTTTTGGAATCATCAATCCAAATGCTGCAACAATGGGTACTAAAATGAGAGTTGTGCGGTTACCTGGCAATCCTCCGACACAATGTTTATCAACAACTAAGTCAGCTGGCCATGATAATATACGCCCTGAATTAATCATTGCACTTGTCAAATTCAGTGTTTCTTCTTGATTCAATCCTTTTCCAGCTAAGGCTGTTAAAAACATGGCTATATGAATATCAGACAAATTTCCTTCCACAATATCTTTTATAATTAAATTCATTTGTTCAGCCGTTAATCGATTTTCAAACACTTTTGATCGAATAAAACTTAAAGAATCTAATGCCTTCGGGTGTGAAATTTTAATTTCATCACCTTCTTTAGCTTTGAGAAAATTCCAGGCATAGGTTGATAAGCTTGCTTCATTCCGTCGTAATAAATCTGTTTCAACTGTGTTTAATGTAGCGATCAAACTATTTCCATTATGTGAAACTTTAACTCGCGCTTCAGCAGTCCAACCTTCTGATCGACATATATATGAATCTCTTCGCAAATAAATTACAGGTTCAGTATAAGTATCAATGCCTAATTTTTTTAAATGTAATGTTGAATAATCACTTGATATCATAATCTTTCAACTTGTTTGTAATGCGGCACACTACAATTCCAACCAAATTTTTCCATAATTTTTTCCTGCAATGCCTGTGCA
>JBGSLN010000326.1:0-3245 GCA_041740675.1 Gammaproteobacteria bacterium
TTGTTGTCCAACTACCTATAGGTGATAAATTAACTGCATAGCTTGCTAAGGCGAATAAACTAAGCACTATACTTAAAACAGTCAATCCCAAGATTTTTTTATAATTTTTCATTAGTATTTTTCCATATTATTTTTCACATCTAATTTATAGCACCAAGCTGTAAAAACCGCCAGAAAAATATATGCTATACTTATTCAGAAACTTTTGGAGGGATTCATGAACTATTCAACCTATCTAAAACAATTTTGGGATCAATATCAAACTGAAATTCCTGCAGCAAAACAAATTTATAATTTATTTCTTGAGCATGGTGAAACGTTAACGTTTTTAAGTCATGATCATTTAGCATTACGTACTTTCAATGATCCGAGAGTAAATATTGAAATGATGATGCGTCCATTTATTGAAATGGGTTACACTCCTTCAATGACTTATGATTTTCCAGCAAAAAAGTTATTTGCACGACACTATGAGCCTCCCGTCGCTAATACTCCTAAAATTTTTATCAGTGAATTATTAACCGAAAAATTTTCTCCTATCATCCAAAAAACAGTTAAAGAGTGCATCGATAAAATTCCTGTTGCAATTATTAATGATCCATTTAAATTACCTCACAGCAAAACTAATTGGGAATTAGATTTTAATATCTATGAACAATTATCTGCGGAATCAGAATATGCAGGTTGGTTGTATGCTTATGGATTTCGTGCTAATCACTTTGCTATTCAAGTCAATCAATTAAAAACTTTCAAAAATTGTCGAGAAATTAATGCATTCTTGCGAACCAAAGGTTTTATGATCAATTCAGAAAATGGCGAAGTTAAAGGCACTAAAGAGGAATTACTTGAGCAATCCAGCATTATGGCACAATATTCCGAAGTAAAATTTAAAGATAGTATGCACAAAATTCCTTCTTGCTATTATGAATTTACTCATCGCTTCCCAGATAAAAAGGGTATTCTTTATCCAGGATTTATTGCTGCTTCAGCAGATAAGTTATTTGAGAGTACTAATAAATATTAGGGCCTGTTGACATTTCCTTAGTTTGGAACAGTACATGCACTGCCATGAAATACTGAACAAAGCGAATAAACTAATGATTTGCTAGTATAATTTGTTGTATCAGTTGGCGAAATATCCCCATCAATTTCCCAAATCATTGCGCCGCCTAAATTATTAGCTAATACATAGTGAGCTTTATTTGCTGCTGATAAATTATTATCAAAGCTCATAAAAGTTCGGCTAGCCGCACCATATCCCCAAGGTGTTGCTGCGTAACCACCAGGGCTTGTTAATGGAGGAAGTGCATTCATTGCATACAATATCATATCGGAAGGAATAGGATGCGAACCTGATGCGGCACCGAAATAACAATAGGGACTCGTAGCATCATTTGGATATTGCAAAATACATTTGTAATCAAATAGGGCTGACCCAATCAGGTTTGCGCCTTTCCCTGAAGCATATTGGTTAAGATCATCACCAACAAATTCACCTGAAACATTGCTACTCATAACAGCTTGTTGTACGGAAGGTGCTAGTGGATCATAAATTCCAACAAGTTGATCTGAAGTTGGTTTAGCAGGCTGTGCTGCTAATTGAACGATGCGTGCATATGCAGGCACACCCACTACAATCTTATGTGCAGTAAATGCTGGATCATTTGGATCAGCTTGTTCTAAAGCTTGCACTGCATCTAGAACATCATATTTTTTCATTGCTGGATTTTTTGTTGGATCATCAGGGGATTCTTGAAACATTGATTGAAAATTAGAAATGCTATCTGGATTTGGTTTGTTAGCTGGAGATGCATCAAAAGCACCATGGAAATCATAGGTCATTAAATCAGCATAACTAACATTATCTAAAACGATTTTTAAATCACTTTGTCCTTTTAAAGATGAAATACTGCCTTGATAATTAAATCCGGCTAATTCATCAATTTTATCAACACCGGAAAACAAGGCTACTGTTAACAAATATTGTTGCGCGTTTGGTAATTGTTTAATGTCTTGGCGTAAGTCATAAATTAATTCAGCATAACCATCCGCTTCAGCTTGTGACAAAGGCGCTGTTATTGAGTATTGTGAATTATTTGGATCCGGAATACATAATGGTTGATGGCCACCTAATCGAGTAGAATCAGACTCAAATGGACCTGCCCATTCATAATCAATATCAATACCATTAAATCCTGTGTTTAACATCGCACTCACCATGCTACTAGCAAACTTAGCGATATTTTGTGGGTAATAAGTAAAAAGAACTGACATATCGCCTGATTGATAGTTGCCATCGAAAATGCTGCCCCATCCACCATACGAATAAATTAAATTTAAATAAGGATACTGTTGTCGCATTAAAGATATATTGGGTACTGCATTTACACCAGACATTTGTACATCCGCATAAGGATCAAACATTTCTGCATCACCCGTCGTAGGATCGATGCTGCCAAATGCATAATAAATTGTATTCAAATTTTGATATGGAATTTGATTAAAAGTGTAATTACCATGTCCAGGGTATTCAGTCCAATCGGCGTAATAAGCCCCTAATAATTTATTGGGTGCTGGATTATTACAAGCAGCACCTTGACATTGATCAATATAGCTTACTGGCAAACCATCCACTTGAATATTTTGGAATAATCCATAATATTGATTGAATGGCATGTTTTTTGAAGGAACAGATGATGGTAATAAGGGTGTCTGGCTGAAAGTTGCATTTGTGCCAAAGTTCGTTCCTTGAGTACTTGGTATTATTGTATATTGATACACACCATTACCCAAATTAATTTGAGTCATTGTTGCATTGCTTGAATTAATTGGTCCCCAACTTTGCAGTTGGTAATCTGGATTGCCATACGTAAATTGTAATTTGGTGATAGGAGATGTCGCATTTAATGTTAAATTAAATGTCCCATATCCAAAAACAACAGAATAAGTTCCTACCGATTGTTGTGGAGCAGCAAATCCAAAAGAAATACAACTACTGAATAACGCTATTTTAAGATATTTTTTCATGTTACAACTTATAATTATTACTTATAATTATTTAATCATACTTTGCTAAATCTTTTTTAACAACTGTTAACTTTGACAGTTACTCGTAGTTTATGATTAAATCATTTCATTCAATTTAAAAGAGTCATTTTATGAAAAAACTTTATGCTGTCATGTTAGGCGGACGAGCTGATGGTTGTAATATTGAATTGCATGACGTGGTTTTTGTGGTCACAGAA
>JBGSLN010000327.1:0-6152 GCA_041740675.1 Gammaproteobacteria bacterium
ATTGAACCACCTGCTGTACCTAGCATTATTGAAAAAATCCGTGAATTAAATACACGTATAGCAGAGGCCCGAATGCATGCTGATTTAAGTAATCCTGGTGAAGTAACTTAATTTGTAACTATCACATAATTCAATTACCCAGTAAAATAGTTACCTTAATTTGAGAATAAAATGAAAAAAGATAATAATTTAATTTGGATAGACCTTGAAATGACAGGATTAAATCCAGAAAAAGATCGCATCATTGAAATAGCTACGGTAGTTACTGATGCACATTTGGAAATTATTGCGGAAGGTCCAGTCTTTGCAGTCAAACAATCTGATAAATTATTATCAGTGATGGATGAATGGAATACTAAGCAACATACTAAATCTGGTTTAGTTGAACGAGTTAAAAATGATTCAGTGTCAGAAACTGAAGCTGAAACTTTGACACTTGAATTTTTAAAAAATTATGTTTCATTAGGTAAGTCGCCGATGTGTGGCAATAGCATTTGCCAAGATCGCCGCTTTTTGTGGCATTATATGTCGGAATTAGAGGGCTATTTTCATTATCGAAATTTAGATGTCAGCACTTTAAAAGAATTAGCTAAACGCTGGAAGCCAGAGATCATGAAAGGCTTTAAGAAAAAAACCAAACATTTAGCATTAAGCGATATTTTCGATTCCATTGAAGAATTAAAGTTTTATCGCGATCATTTTCTGAAAGTAGAATAATCAATATCTGCTCTAAGATTTGTGACAGAGTCATCTTGCTCGAAATAATATTCAGAGCTTTTAAATAGCCCTGGATAGGTAACAGAGGCGGCTATTCGATCTGAATCTAAGTATCTTTGCCTGTATTTTTCCTTCAATTTTTCACGATCAACTTTAGTAACTGTTTCCCAAGGATTAGTTCTAGATTTCTTTTTTAAATGTGTACGTTTGTTTTGCATATCAACAGCATACTCTATTCTTTTTGGTACAGTGCCATCATCCTTATTCTTATCAGCAGTCGTGTCTCCAACGCGAGATGAGTTGAAAGAGTTCGGATTATCTGCTGTTGTTGTATTGAAAGTAGTAGAAGAATTGTCTGTTGGTTTTGGTAAATTCTCACCTTCTTTCTTCTTATTATCAGTAGGTCCACCATTAGATGAAGTGGTGGAAACATCATTATAAGGGTTTGTACTTGTAGAATCATCCACAATACGTTGCGTTTGTGCTGAAGTAGGCGAAAAAGAAGAGTCTTCATTAGATAGGTTGCCTGCTGATGCCATAGTTAGAGTTAATAAAGCTGCAGCAAAGCTACTTAAGCCTCTTTGTAAGCCTTTTCTTTTTGATTTATTAGTATCATTAGTTGTGCTTATTTTACTTAAAGGATGTTGATTTATTTTTTGTTCAGATGATGTGGATTCGCTAGATACTTTTCTTTGTTTTAGTTCAGGTTCATCGTTTTGAAATGGCTTATTAAATATTTTTTGAATTAAAAAAATACCGGTCATTTTAATCAATTCACCAAATTTTAACTTTTTTAATCGATGTAACCAATGATCATCTTTCAAAATGGGTTCATATACTTTTTTAGTTTGTTTTGCCATTTCTACAGCTTCAGCATTGACTAAATCTTTAGCCATATCTTTTGGATCAACTTGTTGACCCGCTACACCATTTGCAGCTGTGTTATTAATACCAGCATCTTTGGCTTGATGTTTTTTTGCAAAATTTTGAATTTCTGTAAGAACGTTTTTATCTGCTAAATTCGGAGCTAAACTATGATTTCTTGTTCGCACGTATTGGTAGCTGCCCATCACCATCACATTTTCTAATCCAGTGCGATCTTCACTGTCATTGCAATTTATTCCAATTTTATGGTCTAAACTAGCACTGAGACGATGAACACAAGCTTGTAATTGATAATTATAATCCTGCGATTGATAACGATCATTTTCCCATAAGAAATGAAAGTTATTAAGCTCTTGAATGAGATTATATTCTGCGATCAATTCTGGTTCTGCTTCTGCTTCAGAAACTAATTGATCGCTTTTTTGTCGCAGTTCTTTTAAGCGTTTATTGATAGCGTCTTGTTTTTCTTTCCATAATTCCAAATTTTGTTTAAAAAGCTGTCCTTCTAATTGATGGTGTTGAGCTAAGGCGTTTTTAAGTTTTGTAATCCAAGAGTTTAAACCATCTAATTCATTCGTAAGTGGAACACGATTTTCCATGATTGCACGAATATATTGGATCAACGGAACAATAATTGTAGTCCATGATTCTTTAACTTTCTCTTCTGATGATTTGAGTGAGTTTTTCATCTCGCTGAAAATGGGATTCGATGATGAACTTAATTTGTTTAAAGTATCACTGATCAATTGATTATAAAAACGCGTATTAATTTGAAATTTCAATGGATCACTTAAGCTGTTACTGCGCGTCATATTGACGCCTTCAACGTAGTAACGCATTTCCATTGGATTTTCTTCAGCTTGATTTTGCATTAAAAATGCAAGATAAGTGTACAGTGTTTGTTTATAACCTTGTTGTACATCAATTGTAGCTAAGGTTCGATCAAGAGGGCTTAATAAAGATATTTGTGCGTATGTTTTCGCAGTTGGGTTTAAACTTCGTACAGAATCATGACGTTGTTTAACTTGGGCTAGGGTACCGCTTAACATAGCAAAATCATCTTGCATATCAATAGGCACATAATTAGCTGCGCGAGTGGATTGATCGAGTATCGTAATTGCACCTGTTTCGTCTTTATGTCCCATCACATGCAACACATAATTAGAAAGTTGATCTGAATCACGTTTATAACTTTGATGAGTATAGGGCTTGCCTTCAGAATCAAGGCCTAAAGGTATTTCTGCAGTAAAATAACCGGTATCTCGATTGTAATTAACATAAGTTCGACGTGGTTTTTTGCCACGAGTTTCTATTTCAGCCTTACGAAGTTGTTGGAGAAATGCTAGATAGTTCGTATCATTGTATTTTATTTTTTGATTGTTTGTGTGCAGCTTAGCTAGTTCGACAAAAACAGTTTCTTGAACGTATTTATTAAATCGGGCTAGTAAACTTTTTAGATCGTCTATTGAAAACTTTTCTCCTTTTTCTTCTCTTAAAGTTTCAATATTGAAATTTTTTCTAACATGACTTAAAAATTCATCAATCTTTTGTTGTTGAAGCTTAGTTTTACCTAAAGAATTAAATGCTTTAAAAATGGATTTTAGTTGTTTCTCCAACATGACTGTATGAGCTTGATAATCAGCATTATCATCCATCGACGTAAAAAGTATTTTTCTTGCTGCTAGTTGTGATTTTACAGCTACTGGCAAATCAACGCTAACCGTAATAGGGTCGTCGTTAATAGTAACAAGTTCATCATCAACTAATTGAGTCTTTGCGAACATATCCTTAAAAACTTGTGCTAATTTTTTATTTAAATCTGACATTTTTATTCTCTATATTTATTAATGCAATATTAATAATTGCTGCGATTAAGACTATTTTACTCTCATTTTCTTAAGGAAATCTTAACCATAAACAAAGTTTTTCTTATGGTAACTATAATAAAAACTTTTCATAACGATAAATTTTATACAGCCTTCTACATAGTGTTATGTAAGGTATTTAAAACCCATAAATATTGATCATATAAAAAAGATAAAAATAAATTATTTAATTATCTTAAAAGATAATAGGTGTAAAAGCAAGAACTGTTAAAAATCTACTGATTTTTAATGTGATATAATAGGCTGACTAAATCATACGGGATTAAGATGTTCAAAAAAATCATTTTTAGCATGATGACAGGTATAATATTTGTTCCTGCTACTTATGCAGATGTGACTGTTGCCAATGTAAGCACTATGTCACAACCAAAGATAGGTTATTTTTATTCGATAGCACCTAACATGCCTGGCTGTGAAAATGTTCAACTACAGTTTAATACTAGCGGTAATGCAAAAATCCCACAAAGTTGTTTAAATAATAATTCCAGTACTATTGAAGTTTACGCGGAAAATCAACCGAATATCCCAATTACTGATTCCAGTTGTATAGGCATAGCTAATTCTGTTTCGCAAATTTGGGTGAGTTATTCAGCGGATTCAATTACTTGTCAAAGCTTTGATAAATCAAACTAACTAAGTTTATATTTATGAAACTCATCTTGTTCATATAATCAATAACTTTCAGTTATTTTTTTCACATGGGTTAAAAACTGTTGTGCATTCATTTCTCCCACAATGCGCGCAGAGGAAATTTCTTCACCCTCTTTGTTGAAAAATAAAATTGTCGGTGGAGCAATGACACCATAATTTTTTTCTAAAGCTTTATCAGCAGTATTATTTGCAGTGACATTGGCTCGTAATAATACAAATTTTTTCAATAATTTTTTAACATCAGAATTAGAAAAAGCATTCGCATCCATTTCTTTGCAAGAAACACACCAATCAGCATAAAAATCTAACATAACTAATTTGCCTTGGTTTTGTTGCAAAGAAGCATCAACGCTTGCGATGGAAGTTACTGGTTGGAAAGACAAAGAACTTGTTTGTACTATAGACGGATTAAGTTTAATGGGTTGAAATACATCATCATTACCCATCGCTGCGCCAATCAATAATAAAAAGCCATAAATTAATAAAGCTAATCCTAAACCTTTGCTAAGTTTTGTCCAACGGGAATCTTTAGTAGGACTTAATGCACCCATAAAAATAGCGCAGACGATTGCTAAAATTGCCCATAGCGCAAGACTTGCTGGTCCTGGAATAATACGTTCTAACATCCAAATGGCAACACCTAACATTAACACACCAAAGAAGTTTTTTATGTTTATCATCCAATGCCCTGCTTTTGGTAGTAGCTTACCAAAAGAAGCACCAACAATAATTAATGGCAATCCCATACCTAAGCCCATAAAAAATAATGCCAAGCCGCCAAAGACGGCATTGCCGCTGTTACCAATATATGCCAAAGCGCCTACTAAAGGTGCGCTCACACAAGGTGAAACAATCAGTGTTGATAATGCACCCATAATCGCAACACCAATATAATTACCCGTTTTTTGTTTGTGACTTAATTCGCTAACTTTATGCTGCCAATTTTGCGGCAATTTCAAATCATAAAAACCAAATAATGATAAAGCAAGCATTACAAACAATAGGCTAAATAAAACTAATACCCAGGGGGTTTGAAGCGCGGCTTGAACGCTGCTACCTAAAAGCCCCACAATTAAGCCTGCAATTGCAAAAGCTAATGCCATGCCAAGCACATAAAAAAGCGATAAACCCACAGCATGTCTGGTATTAATGTTATGACCATGATCGACAATAATTCCCGATAAAATAGGAATGATGGGTAAGATGCAAGGTGTAAAAGCTAAAAGTATGCCAAAGCCAAAAAATATTAAAAGAGATAAGAAGCTGTTTTTGTCTTGTAAGATTTTAGCTGCATAAGCTTGGTTGTTTGCAGTGGGTGTTACCGGAGATGTTGTCGTTTGAATCGATTGTTCATAATTACTGATTTGAATGTCATTAGCTGTTAAGATATGTCGATTAGCAATGGATACTAATTTTGTGATCGGCGGGTAACAAAATCCCCATTTTGCACAACCTTGATAATGTACTAATAGTTTCAATGGTTCATTAGTGGGATTTAGAATTGGAATTGATAAAGTTAAAGGACCTTCATAAACATAATGTTTACCTAGAATTTGATCGTTTTTTTCAATTCCTATAGGTTTTAAAATAAAGCCTAGCTGTGCTTCTTTTGGAGCTAATACTTCAAATGAAAAGCGATCTTTATAAAGATAATATCCCGGAGCAATATCCCATTTTGCTAATATTGAATCCGTCGTTGTAGGTTCAACAGAAAATTGAAATGCTTGATTACCTTTAATTGGTTTTTGCTCCATACTAAAAGCGGAAATACTGAGCAAGCAAAATAAGAGAGTAACTATTTGTTTTAACATGATAAATTGGCTTCATATAGAGGATGATACAGTCATAAATGTATGAGTATCCATCCTAAGACCTAAATTAGTGCGTACTTGAATAATACTCCTAATTAAAAAATAGATACAACTTTAACTCATACCCCTTGAAATCTTGACAGATAGCCCCATATGGCTATCATTGGCATACTGAAAAGTAAGCTTTATAGAAAGTTTAATG
>JBGSLN010000328.1:0-4565 GCA_041740675.1 Gammaproteobacteria bacterium
CTGTTTGGGCTGAAGTTCCAGACTCTTGCATTGAACCCCATAAATTAAAGACTCTTCCTGGACGCATCAAAAACCAAGGAATGGAGTTATTTTTTCTTTGCCATTGCATCTCAAGTGTATGATTAAGGATTATACCCACAGGCATTGTTGGCGTATAAGCCAATTGTTCTTTGATGCTGTTATTAATCGAAGCATCGTACCGGCTGACCAGCTCTCCAGCAGCATTAGGGATCTGCAATTCTCCTGATTTTAAAACATCTGCCCCAAAAGGATAACTTACTTTGAGTAACTTAAATTTATTAGAAGGGCTGATATTATCAATTTGCCCAGCTAAACCAGGGTTGACTTTATGCACTTCTTCTCTAACATCACTCCAAGTGACTGTAGTCAAACTTGCTTTCTGCATATTACTTCCTCTTTATTAATTTCCCTGCACTGTATGATATAAACAGACCCTATTATATTATAAGCGACGCAACCTGTTATCAATGTCAATATCTAATCCTAGCATAAAACAAAGACCACAACAAAATAGTCGATAAAAGTTAATGAAAAAAATACACTTTTAAAATAAATTAAATAATACGCTTAATTATAAAATATATTTAATTTAAGTATTAGGTAAAATATCAAAAAATCGGAGATTTTGAACATGGATACCAACAAGCGATTATTTGATCTCGAACAAAAATACGAAGTGTGTTTAAGTGATATCACTGATTTGCAAAATAGATTGGAACAAGAAGAAAACAAGCTATTTCAATGTCAGGAAGAAATTAGGCAGATTAAAGAAATGTTGTCTCATTAATCTTGCTCTACAAACACATTAATCCCGAATTTTGGTTTTAACGAAATCAGTGGCTCTAATTCGATAGGATAATTCTCATCAAGGCGAATTGTATAACGTTGCATGATCATGGCAATGATCATCACACATTCCATAGTAGCAAAATGACTAGCGATACATATTCGTGGGCCACCACCAAAAGGAATAAAAGCAAACATCGGACGATCTTTCGCACTTTCAGATAAATGCCGTTCAGGTTGAAACTCCAATGGATTGTCCCAGTATAGCTCTCTTCGATGTAACGTATAGGGGCAAATTATAATTTTCGAATTTTTTCGAATAAAATACTCACCAATATAATCATCTTCTAAACAAACACGGCCCGTAGTCCAAATGGGTGGAAACAAGCGAATCGATTCATTAAAAACAGCATGAGTATAGGGCAGGTTTACTAAATCGTCATAATCTGGCAAGCGACCTGCTAACACAGTTTGTAACTCTTGTTTTAATTTCTGCTGAATTTCAGGTCGTTCCGCTACTAAATACATAGCCCAAGCAATTGCAGTGCCAGAGGTTTCGTGCCCTGTCATCAAAAAGGTTTTTGCTTCATCAAAAATATCTTGTTCAGAAAGAGGAGAGTCATCTGCTTTACTGGTATGTAACAGAGTTTTTAAAAAATTATCTTCAGGATGCTGTTTGCCGAATTCTATCAGACTATTGATGTGCTTTTGCAATACTGTTTTAGCTCGGCGATAACGGATTACGCCTAGCGTAGGGAGCCAAGGAAAAAAAGAAGAAAACCCCATAGAAAAGTGATTCTCATAGTTAATTGCGGCCATGATTGTTTCAATAGTGTTTTCATCTGTGGTTTGCCCAAATAAAGCTTTAAGTGCGACTTGGTATACAATTTTTAATACTGCATGATTAATATCAACACTAAGGTTATTGGAAATGAATTTTTTTTCCCACTCTTGCAAAGCTGTAGTAGTAATGGATTGAATAAAGGGTGAAAAATGTTCTATATTTTTGGGTTGAAAAGTAGGTGAAAAGCTTTTTCTTCGTTTCCGCCATTCAGCACCCACTAATTTCAATAGGCCATTTCCTAACGTTAGTTGCAATGGACGCAAAACAAATCCTTTACGAATATAATTTTCGGGATTGTCTTTTAAGATATATTTCAACATCTCAGCATTATTTACCAGATAGGTGCGTGACAAAAATGGTAGTTTTACAATATCGCCATAATCTTCCATTAATTCAAGATAGAAATTTAATTTATTACCAACAAATTCACCTGCAAGCGAAAAAATGGAAGGGCCTTGAGGAGTTTTCTTTTTAACCATATTTTCTTTTAAGTTATATTGCAAATTCTCACAAAGAGACTATGCTTATTGTTTATCTAAAATTCCGCATGAGTGCCGATTGATGCGGTTTCTACTTCGGAATTGAGGTTAATTATTATTCAATGAAAAAAAATCATTTAAAAATATCGATTTATTCAAATTCTACAGTTACAATTTACCGTTATAGTTTTATAACCATATAGGCTTTTTGATGCATCTGCAACGCCAGATTACACTATTTTTTTGTGTCCTGTTTTCTGTAACAGTAACTGGCTGTAGTTCAAGTATTTGGAACCGTTATCCCGCTCCACTGCCCACAACTTCTGGTCTTGTAGCCGGCGCAGTGGCCGGTGCTGCGATTGGTGGAGTAGCCGCAGGTGGAATAGGTGTAGGAATAGGCACTGTTATGGGCGGTGTAGTGGGTGCCTCATTTGGAAACATTATTCAAGCTCATATGACGTTGGTTGATAAACTGCAATACCATGGCGTTGAAGTTATTCAATTAGGCGATGAAGTAAAATTAATTTTACCAACCGATCGATTTTTTAAACCAAACTCGGCTTTAATGAATATGCAATATTATTCAGTGTTGAATATGGTTGGCGAGTTTATCGAAAAATTTCAAAAAATAACGGTAAAAGTTTCCGGGTACACAGATGATCACGGTCCATGGCAGCGGAATTTAGCGCTCTCAACCTCACAAGCACAAAGTGTGATGCAGTATCTTTGGAACTATGGTATTGATGCTAGGCTTGTATTTGCGCAAGGTTATGGTGATTTGTATCCTATAGCCAATAATAATTCGGCAAACGGACGAGCGCTTAATCGCAGAATAGAAATCACTTTAAGAAGAATTAGAGATAGTAATGATCCCTAGTCAAATTGATGAACTAAAAGAACACAAAAATTATTACCGCAACAATTTTCGTCGGTTAAGTAATTTTTTATTTTTCTGTAGCTTTATTATTTTGTTTTTGATAATGATAATACTTTATTATTTTTTTACCATGCCGGAACCATATTATTATGCGACGAGCAGTGATGGTGAATTAACACAGTTAATGGATGTGCCTAAAGGTACAGGTTTAATTAACCGAGGCAATACTCAATAGTGGTGAAGATAAATGACTGAAAATGCAATAGAGCTTGTCAGAATGCGTAATGAATTTTATCGCGATAACTATCGAAGAGTCATCGCGATTTTACTGTTAGCATTTTTAATTATAGCATTGTTAGTCAGTGCGTTAATTTATGTAGTGACTCATCCACCCGCGCCTAAATATTTTGCTACGAATACATCAGGTCGGATTGTACCGTTGATGCCTTTAGATCAACCTAACTTGTCCACAGCTGCATTATTACAATGGGCAAATACTGCTGCTATTGCTGCTTTTACTTATAACTTTGTTGATTATCGAGCTCAATTACAAGCGGCATCAGAATTTTTTACCCCAGAAGGTTGGCAAGCCTACTTACAAAGTTTGCAAACCTCACAAAACTTGACTGCAGTTAAAGCTAAAAATTTGGTGGTTTCTGCGGTTGCGACTGGCGCCCCAGTGATCAATCAACAAGGCGTAGTAGATGGTCGTTATACATGGGAAATTCAAATGCCCTTACTTGTGACTTATCAAAGTGCAAGCCAAATTACTCCGCAAAGTCTAATGTTAAATATGGTTATTACTCGTGTTTCAACACTCGACTCTCCACGAGGTATTGGTATTGCGCAATTTATTGCGACCCAAAGCGGCACAACGAATGAGCTATAGGGCTAAGATTATGAAAAAAGAAATTTTCACTAGAAGCCTATTATTTCTTTTGATAGCTTTTATTAGTTTAGGCACTGCGTATTCTGCTAATGGGGATAATACTACCACCACTACTAATTCAAATTCTGACGCACAAGCACAGCAGATGTTACAACAAATACAACAGTTGCAAACAAAACAACAACAAATATTAGCAAATCAACAAGGGTTAACACCTCCATCCAGTAGTTCTGGCAACTCACAAACCAATCAACCACCTGCTTTTCATTCTGATTTTGAGTATCCTTTTCAGAATGCACAAGTGCGTCAAAGTGATGTAGACAATCAAATTAGTCAGTCAGCGTTTTCTGGAGCAGTAAGTCAGGCGTTGCCAATGAATCCTCAACAAATTCATCGGTTGAAACAAATTTACGAGGCATCTCAATATGCAGCCGCTGCGCCAGCGGGTACCCCACCAGAACCTACGGCAACATCGATGTATGTGAATTTATCACCAGGAGCTTCGCCTCCTGCCATTCGATTGAGCCAAGGATTTGTGACTTCTTTGGTATTTTTAGATTCAACGGGTGCTCCTTGGCCAGTAGATGCTTATGATCTAGGAAATCCTGATGCATTTGATATTGCTTGGGACAAAACTGATAACGTTTTGATGGTACAAGCAAAAACTTT
>JBGSLN010000329.1:0-31264 GCA_041740675.1 Gammaproteobacteria bacterium
GCAAGCTGGTTGGATTGTTATGAACTTTTATCAACTCCAGCGAACACAGTTTTTAGCTTAACCATTTGATTTTAAAAAATTATTTTTTCATGGCTGTTTGTAATGGTTCATGTCATTATATAAAATAATTGCCTTCGGGAGGCAGGGGTCGCAGGTTCAACTCCTGTCACTCCGACCAGTGCCGTGTCATTCCGAGCAACATACCTGTCTGATCTTGCAACATTTTTTTAGACATTAAGAACAGAGCTGTAGTTGATAACGTCTTTCAAATTCGGCGGGAGACAAGTAGCCTAAAGTTGAATGACGTCGCTTTTTGGATGATTTGAATCGGTTGTCATATACACCTAAGTCTCTCACTGTTTTAACAATTGACCGCGGGTTAGTTATTACTAATCGAATTGCTTCTTCTTTAAATTCTTTGGTATATCTGCTCATTTATCACCTCTTTTGATAGTTAAAGTTTATCAAATTCGGTTTCTATTGGATCGGATTTAGATCATTTTGAACTTCCATCAAATATGTCTAATAGTAAAATATTCTTTTGTTAGTATTTTTTCTTCTGTCACAATATTTAATTTTAATTCTGGAATATTTTGCATTGCCAAGTTATACCAATTATACAAAGAAAGTTTTTTTAATACAGAAGACTCAGCAAATGAGAAAAATTCCTCCTTATGAACTGTAACTGTACGGATTAATTTATTAATTGTCCTTAATTTTATATCGTCGTCATTAAACCAAATAAAGAATTGGCTTCGCTTGTTTGTTTCGATCTCTTTTTTATTTTCTTGAAGATGCAAAGAAAATAAATTTGTTACTAATAATTTGAACATCGTTGCATGCATCGCCTTTTGGCGTAAAATAGTTTGTTGTGTTTGATTGTCCGTCAAACTTGAATTGATAATAACAGGCATATATTCACCTTTCTGTGTTTCTTGCCTGAAGCTAAGATGACTGCTGATGATTCTATCTGCTTGACTTAAGGTAATCAAATTAGCTTGACAATTCTCAAGGGATTTTTCTAATTTCAAACATAGCTCAGCAATTGCAGCAGGACTACATTTTTCTGGAAGATAAATAGTAATTGGATTAAAGAAAGACCTTTCATAGGATTGTATACATCCTAAATCTGGGTTTTCAATTGCCCAAAATTTCTTCATTATAATTTTATAAAATTCCAGACTCGAACTGTCTATTTTAAATTCCTGAATTAAGTCGCTAAAAACAGCTTGGACTAAAATTTCAGCGCAATTTAAAATATGTTTATTGTCTTCTTTTGTTTGTCTTGGAATATTGATATGTAATTTAAATTTTTCATTGCCGCCCAGTTTATATCGCGGATCAGTTTTATTTTTTGAGAAATAGGTAAAACTACCATCGACAGAAATTCGCAACCCATTTGACTTACATTTCTTTTCAAATTCCTCTAAATCAATTTCATTCCATAAATAAGGTAGTACTTGATCTTCTTTTTCAGTAATAGGCTGTTTTATTTTTGATGGCTGAGGCGCGACTTGATACTTTGTATCGGGTTTCTCTCTTCTACCGTTAATGTGCTTTTGATGAAAAATTAGTTTCTTATCATCTTTAGCGATCTCAGTGTGCATAAAATTCCTCGTATTTAAATAAGTTAAATAACCAAAAAAATTTAATCTATTCTTTAATTAAAACCATGCTAAAAAAAATATTATTAGGTTCATCCACATAACTATTAAGTTGTTCTAATAAACTATCAAGACTAGGTGATAATGATAGTTCCATTGTTTTTTCTTCTTGTAGTTTATAATAGGATTCAATCTCACTTCTGTAATTAGGATGGTGCTTAACAAAATCATCAATTAGAGTACTTTTATCTATAAAATGGGTACTGGAAATTGCAATGTGCATTATTGTTCAGCTTTTAAAGTGCAGGAGCTAATACAACTACAACGTCCTAATTATTTGCAACCCTGCATTATCTACTTGAGTACCTTGAACTTCATTCCAATAGAAGTTAAAACAGGGTGAAAGCTCACTGAGTTCCCCATCTTCATAGAAATAACCACACTCATTCATGGCCTCAAAAAGACTACTGTCAGCAAAAAGACTAAAAATTCCAGGCTTTCTAGCCTCTGCAATAATTCTACGAAGATGGTCTTCATCAATTTCATTTTCATTTTTTTTAAATACCGTAATCAATGAAACACGAGAGAACAATTCATTGCGGTTTCGATTCATAGCGTGATGCTGATCTTTTATGCGTCGTATAATTTGTGCAGCAGTCTCATTCATTTGGATTTCACCTGTTGAAATATCTAAGAGTATACTTTGGTGCACAGGTTCAGAAGCATTCCGAGCATCAATATCTCTTATTGGATTAATCAAGCCTTGTGGTTGTGCTACATCTATTATGATATCATCATCATCTTCTTCGTTTGTTAATGAATTCGAATATCCTAATTGGTTTAAATAAATTTCTTGATTGGCTGTTGCAATCTCAATTCGATTATCAATATCATCTAGTGTGCGTTTGGCTGCTTCTATTTTACTCGCTTGATGAAAATGATAAATATTCGCAGCTCCCCAAATTAACCCAAGCGTTACTGCAAGCCCTAACCCTACGGGTCCACCAAATATTGCCCCCATCGCCAAAGCGGGTAGAACTGCAAGACGTATAATTAAAATTCCTGACCCCCCACGACCCACTGCAACTGCAAAACGATTCACCCCTTGTTTGAATTTAGTGAATAAGCCTGGTTTTTCAGCGGTCAAGCGTCGAAAAACCCGATCATCATGTGCTTTTAATGTAGTTAAAGGTTTGATCTGATTTTCTTTTAATAGCTGCTTAAGCTGATAATTTTTGCTTTCTAATTTCTCAAGCTTTTCAACTTTTTTCTCACTCTTTTCAAATTTCTGCTGCAGTTCAATTTCTGCTTTCTCATCTTGTCCTACTTTTGCATAAGAAGTTACTAAACCAACCAATGCTCCTCCAACAGCACAAGCTACAGAAACAGGATTTCCTAAAATAATCGGCCCGACTGTTGAACCTGCCGCAACCATTGCGGCACCTACAACCCAACCAATAAAGCCAATACCAATGCAATATTTAAAAACGGATTGCGAAATTGAAAAATAGCGTTTGCCAAACAACTGAACTGTCTGCCAAGTCGTTCGGCTAGGATCATTGTATTCTTTAGCAAATGCTACTTCATCACGTAATAAATCAAATTGCTCAGATATTTTTGTTTTTACAGGTCGGTATACTTGCATACCCATTTTACGTGGAGGAAGAAGCGGTTTATTAGATTGATAATTATTTACAGGGATTTTTCTTTCTTTATTATATTTATTCACAACTTCCGTATAATTTTCTTCCTCATGCAAAATTGCTTCAATCTGTCGTTTTCTTTTATATGCATTATCATGTTGAATTTCGTGTTGAATGCCTAACCTTAACTTCGCTAACTGAGTAGGAGGATCAAGATTACTAAAACTTTTTAAATTCTCTCGCTCAGGTATTTTTGGTAGTCTATTTTTATCAACTAGAACTTCTTTTTTCCTCTTCTCAATCAATTGTTCAATAAAAAACTCTTCTAACAACTGATGTTTCAAATCTTTATTTTTATAGCTAGGTCGCGTAATTGCACTATGAATTTTTTGATCTGAGGTTATATAAGTAGCTTCTTTTTGTTGTTCTCCTGTATACCAAGCATGGAGTGCTTGCCAGGAAAGCTGTATACCAGAAATGACTGCCGCAGAGACTAACACAATGGTTTGTGTTAGGTATTTCCACTTACTCGTATCAGCATTACATTCAAGTAAATCTGCAACAAAAAATGTCAGCCAAAAATTAAATGAATAATCCATGGTTAGGTCATAAGCACCACCCATAATGGATGAGAAACTCCATGAATTAATTTGATGTAGGTAAGTATCACGTAATTGCTCTAGCGTGATTTCTTTATTTAGCGTGTTATCTTTATTTATAATCAGTGGAAGTAATTTTATGAGCGCAAGAATATCTAAAATATTTGGATCGGTTGAATCTTTTGCTCGATCTATCAATCGAGCAAGAAATTCTTGCTGATTTAAATCTAATTTTCCTAATTCTCCTTTTGGAGCTATTTTAACAATTAAATCATCAATGATGCTTATAATGGGTTTATTTTTATTATCACTCCATTCAGAAAATAAAATCTGCTGCAAACCATCGCCTTCACGATATTTAAATTGCACTGACTTTTTTTCAAGCTTTCCTAAAAATGAAGATAAAAGTGCTGAACGTTTTTGTTTGGTTATAATTTCTATTTCAAGATGACCAAAGCCTTTTTTTTGTAGAAACGCATCAAATTTTTTCTTTAAACTTTTATCTGAAAGATCAAACCCAGGGTCAAAATCTGTAATATTGTCAATGAGATCAGATAGATTATTAACAGTATTTTTATTAAAAACTTTGGTGATAAATGGCAAAGCGCCGACGAGTGTAAACGCAATGGTTATTGGGGTTAAAATAGAGTGGAGACCAATTCCTGCTAAATCACCATAAACTTTCGGATCAAAAACTTGTAGATCACGTAATGGCGTATCACAGATTTCATCGAGTGCAGTACCAGCAACTCTGGAAATTAACAGCGCTTTAGCAAGAAACTTGCATTTTTCATCGGGTGTGGAAAATAAATCTGCCGTAAAATTGGCTTGTTGAGGAGTTAATGATTTTCCGTTGATCATATTAACCCGCATTTCACAGTTTTTCTTTTAACTGTTTGTTTATTAAAATCAGTTAAATGAGTGATTATATTCGAGAGAGTTTTTGCTGGAACCAATCTTTCAATAAGATTTTTTAAGTTGAGCATGTTACATCTCCACTAATAAAAAAATCGTTTTTCAACGAATTAAGATTTACTTTCAACCTTATCTCATTCTATCTCGTTAAACCTTAAGCCTATTTACGTATACTTACTTGCTGTGGTCTTCTTGGCTTAGTGTGGAGGTGTTCAAAAAAACATATCTCCCATCATTCTTAAGTAGTTGGTTTTATTTAAAATAAAAAATTTTTACACGCTGATTAATATTTTATAGTCTAAACTGAATTTAAAGATTCCGTTTGAATCTGACATTTTTAGATTGCTACAAACCTTTAAATGAACGTCGATAATAAGGTAAATTTTAATAACTATTCAATTTTTACAAGTTATAAACGTTCAACAGAAAGGGGGTTTATATGTTTTCAAATAAAGGTCATGGACGCAAAGACGGCAAAAAAGATAGTAAAAAATCGCGCAGATTAATTAAAGAGAGTAGCGACAGTAATCTAGATGACTCAGCTATAGGCAGCAGTGACAGTGAAAAAGAAATTGAACATCAACACAAGAAATGGGATTGCATCACACTGCGTCTAAATTTTCTGCCACAAAATCCCTATATCAAAAGAGACGAAGCCATATCACTGGATCAAGGCGGTTTCAGTATTATGTACAAAAGTATTTTTGGCCAGTACAGAAATTTTAAAAATGCAATGCAAAAATTATTTTCTCAACAATTTATTACTTTGCATGCAGACGGTAGCAAAGAACCTTTAAATGCTTATTTGTATTTAAAACAACACGTCAACTATGGTATACCCGTGAAGAATGGAAGCAGGATAAGACCAGAGTTGATCAGTTATTAGAAGCAACACAAGAGCAGCGTAAAGATGTTCCCGTCACTGATTTTGAATTACCCGAAATTACTGCAGTACAGTTAGTAAACGGCATAGCTAATCCATTGCATGAAATTTATTTGGAGCCCGGACCTGCGTTTGCTACAGCCGACGTCGGTCAAACTGGTCTGTTCAGTAATTTTGATAATCCAGACACGGTTAAACCAGTTACAAATCGTATTGGTGAACCATTCCAACGCTATGAAGGTTATCGGGCACGTATGCAACAGGCTTATCCTTTTCACCAAGAGGATATTAGAGATGCTTATCATCATAAAAATAATATCGATGAATTCATTGAGCTTTTTAAAGCACATGGAATTAGCCCAAATACCACCGATAAATTAGGCAACAATTTTGTCCATTATGCTGCAAAATATAATCATCTTGATCTTGTCAATCACGTCTTGGCAGATGATTATAAAGATTTAGTAACCACCACCAACAGTAACAGCGACACGCCAGCACACATTGCAGCACAAGTTGGCAATGTAGCAGCATTAAGCACATTATTGAAAGCCTTTCCTGAAACCGCACAGCAAACCAATAATCGTGGTGAAACACTAATCGCCATCGCAGTTACCAGCAAGCAGGCAACACAACAGTACTTCAGCAAATTTTTTTCGAACTGCAGATACAGGACAGTTCGCGCCGCACAATCCCAGTTTGCCCCCACCTTGTGTTGCTCAAGATAATCCACCAGAAACAACCTCTAGCCCAGGATCTAAATCAAAAGGTCCTAGCTAACTACAAAATTGTTGACCTATGTCAAAGTCAAATAGTTCTTATTTTGTTATTTTATTGCCAGCACTTTTATACGAAAGTGTTAAAAAATGAATTAACTTATAAAAGGCAACAACTATGTTTACTAAAAATAAAATTGCTTTAAATAGCCTTCTCATACTCTCTGCTCTCTTGTATTTCGTCAGCATATACTGACCAGGAGTCATGGATGGCGTGATTACGAGGTATTGATGTGGTTCCATCAGCAAGTAGTTCTAATATCTATTTAAATAAGCATTGGGGTATTAACTTTGACGTTAAAAAAGTATTTGTTGAAACTACAGCATATGTAAATACTGGAGGTACAAATACTATATTATTATTTTATTTTGGTACTCGATAACATTCACTTTAGAATTTGTTGTGTTTTTAAGAAAAGTAGCAAAGCGCCTATAGTAGCAGCTAACATTATTATCGTGATAAATATAAATCCATCAGCAATAGAAATCAAGTTGACCAATAGATACGAAGATAAGCTTACACCCAATGCCGCGCTTAAAAAAGAAAGAGTGAAAAAGACTCCCATACCAAAACCTTTTTGTTCTAGTGGTAATGAATGCATGGCTGCAAATACGCTACTAGGAATCATGATTCCCGCATTAAACCCACATAAAACTAAACTTAAAAAAAATAAATGTATTAAATGATAATAAATCGAAAAAATTAAAAGCATAAAAGAAATGATAGCACACACTAGAGAAATAATAATTGGTCTCTCTGAACCTATCCTATCTAAAGCTTTACCAATCATAAATGAACAAATACCTAAAATAGCTGTCATAGAAAATATAATGTAACCTGATCTTAGTGGCGTGAAACCCAAATAATTTTGCAAATAAATGGGTAAGCAGAATAGCATGACGCCCCAACAAAACATGAAAATAGTTCTTACATAGACAATTGTATTATAGTTTGAAATATTAAAAACACCCATGTCGAAAATTTTTAAATCAATCTTCTGAGTGTTTTTTTCCTGATAAAACATTGCTGCGCAAAAAATGGCAATAAAACAAAATGGGATATTAATGGTGAATAACCAATGCCAAGAACTGATTGATAAAATAATTCCAGCAAGCGTTGGGCCAAATGCTTGGCCAATTCCGCTTAAAGTAATTGAGATACCAAGTGCTAGACCACGTTTGTTTGATGGAAATATTTCGGTATTTATAAGTAATGCTAAGTTTAAAGTGGTAGCAAAACCAATTCCTTGAATAAACCGCATCACCAAAATTATTGAAAAATTATTAGAAAAGCTTAATACTACAGAACTAGTTAAAAAACACAATGAACCTATCAGAAATAAAGTTTTTTTGCCAAATTTATCAGCTAATCTACCACAAACGACAAAGAAAATTGTGGCTGCGAATAAGTAAATGCTGATTATCCATTGAGTTTTAGTTAAGGGTGCATGCAAAGTTTTAGTTATCACTGGAAGTGCTAAGTTAATAATAGTCATATCTAAATTAACCAAAAGTATCATCGAGCAAGTACCGATCATAATGATCCAATTTTTTTGTAAATCCACTTTATTCTCCAAAATTAAAGTTTAGATAGTCATGATTTTGTACGCAGAGTTTAATAACGATAGAATAAGCAAAAATGTAAACTATGACTATTCCCAAATTTTGGACTGAGAAGATTTATGAAAGATGTTAAACAATAATGCCATGTTGTTGGGCTAAATATACGGCATGAGTGAGATTATTGGCATTTAATTTGCGAATGGCACTTTTTCTATAAGTTTCTAAGGTATGTTTTGTGAGACCAAGAAGCAAACTCGTTTCTTCTGCAGTTTTACCTTGAGCAGCCCAATAAATCACATTGATTTCACTGGTTGTAAGTATTTCTCTAGGTGGATCAGCACGGTTGGTAATGACATTATGACGAAAGAAAGCATCGGTTCCAAATCGAGTTTTTTCTAACTCCGGTAAATACTCCAAAAAAATATTTAGACTTTTGTCTATGAAAGAACAGCAAACGTTTTCAAAAGCTGTTACAGTTTTTTCATAAAATAGTTGCGGTTCTTTTTCTTTAGAATTAAGTCGATTAGTACATAATAAAAGACTACAGTCCGAGCAAAAACGAGAAAGACAATAAATTCGATAAAAATCATATTTAGCCATAATTTTTGTAATATGGCTTTGAATAGGATCTAGTTCAATATATTCCTCACTAAAAATGACTCTATTGAATTGTCTAAAACTTTTTGTATGCGTGATGTCAGCTCGGTATAGCCCTGTCACCGCATATTCTTCGGCCGCTTCAGGACAATTTGAAATCCAAGTAAATTTTCCATTGTGCAAGTAAATAAATATAGCAAAAATATCGATGCCAGGAATATTAAGCTCTGCAGCTAATTCCATAATTTGCTTTTTATGTTTTATAGTAGGAATATTTTTCATGTTTTTATCTGTTTCTAGTTTTGATAATGTTTGCTAGAACTTTTTGCTACCCAATCTTCCCTCCATTTCTTCAAGGTTTTTTTCAGCTAATTCTGCGCCTTCTTTATAACGATTGATTTTTACTTCCCCTGTTTGTTCAGCTTGTAGATAGACAACACCAATGCCTGGAATTTCATGTTCTAATACTCTCACGGTATAACCATCTTTATCTGAAACACATTCAACTTTAAAGTATCCATTGTAACTTACATATGGATTTCTAACTCTAGGTCTAAGTTGTCTTTTATTAGGCAAATTTTTGTCATCAAGTGAACCAATTGGAGGTTGTGGGCTTGGAAGTGTAGAAGATAATGATGATGAAATATCTTTTGATATAACATTCATCTCTATCAGTGATTCATCAGATTCAGATCTGAAAAAATAAGACCCATTGTTCTTTGGTGATTTGTTGGATCCATTTATCTTATGCATATATCCCCCACCGAATAAAAGTCTATAGCTTTTGTTTACTAGATATTAGGGTCTGTGTTATTTTGAGCATAGTATTGGTCATTCCGCACAAGGAAAGAAATCTCCATCAGGATTGTCATCTCCTCCTCAGGTTCCTCAGGAGATCCCTCACTGCGTTCGAGATGGCAAGTGTTATATTCGAAATGACAACTGAATTTTTATCCTGAGCGTAGCGAAGGATCTCCTTCAACCGCGCAACTTGCTTGCTGCGCAGGTTCAGATTAATTTCAATCAAGCTTCGATGTTTACATTTTTACTACTGCGCTTTTTTGAACTCACCCGTTCTAAATCAGTTGGATCAAAATCATCAACATTAATAACATCCATACGCGCAGCATGAGCGTCCATCAACTGTATATGCTCTGCTGTAGTGATGATATTTGCAGTTAAAGCTGCCTCTATTTGCAAATCATAATTATAACCTGAAATTTTACCGTCTTTCACAGCTTGTTTGATACGCTTTTCAATTGGCTCAACTGCTATTACTTTTACTAATGCTTCTTCAATACGTCCAGCTGAATGGATTGCATCTGTTGCAAGCGATAAACCTCGAGTAACCCTCGAGCGTGTTACTGTAGGCTCCAAAAATAAATCTGCGATTTTATGGCCTAATTTATCACTAGGTTTGTGGAAGTGCTGTCCTACCGGAAAAATTATTACTCTTAAAATTGCGGCAATTATTTTATTAGGAAAATTACTCAGTAAACCATCAATTGCTTGTTGAATATTATTTAAAATAGTTTGACAGGTATGATGCACTAACACTGCATCTTCTTTCGGAGAACCATCATCATGAAATCGCTTAATAACTGCAGATCCAATATATAGCTCACTCAGTATATCACCTAAACGAGCTGACAAGCATTCTTTGCGTTTAAGATCTCCACCCACTACAGCCATGGTCATATCTGCCAAAAATGCAAAAGCCGAACTGAAACGAGTAAAATGTTGAAAATAACGCTGACAAACACCTTTAGGAGTTAATACTACTCGACTACTGGTCAATGCCAAGGTGATGCTCCTCACAAAGTTACTAAAGATAAAACCAATATGTCCAAATGCAGCTTTATCAAATTCATCTAATCCTTGTTTTTTATCTACATTTAATGCTGCATGAATTTCATCTAACACAAACGGATGACAGCGCATTGCACCTTGACCAAAAATAATCATGCTTCGTGTTAAAATATTCGCACCTTCTACAGTGATACTGATCGGCACACTCTGATAACTGTGCCCTAGATAATTATTGGGTCCTAAACAAATACCCTTACCACCATGAATATCCATAATGTCATTACAAACTTTACGACCTAATTCTGTAATATGTGCTTTTGAAATTGCGGTCAATACAGCTGGTTTTTCACCCCGATCAATCGCAGCTAGTGTCATTTCTCGAGTAGCATCCATCATATAGGTGTTTGTGATGCAACGAACTAAAACTTCTTCAACACCCTCAAATTTACCAATAGGCAATCCGAATTGTTGACGAATACGGCAATAAGCTCCGCCTGCAAGCACACCTAGTTTTGCACCACCTGTTGCCATTGCAGGTAAAGAAATTCCTCGTCCAACAGACAAACATTCAACTAACATGGTCCAACCTCGACCAACCATTTTTTCTCCACCGATAATAAAATCTAATGGAATAAATACATCTTTTCCATAAACTGGACCATTTTGAAAAGGTGTACTAACAGGATAATGACGTCGACCTATACTGATGCCTTTGATATTTCTTGGTAGTAATGCACAGGTGATACCCAGTTCTTCTTTGCCACCTAATAGATGCTCAGGGTCAACCATTTTAAACGCTAAACCAATAACCGTCGCAATAGGCGCAAGTGTAATATACCGTTTATTAAAATTTAATTTTATTCCAATAATTTCTTTGCCTTCGAAAGTACCTTTACAAACTACACCAATATCAGGAATCGAAGTTGCATCAGAACCCGCATTTGGGCCCGTCAAAGCAAAACATGGAATTTCTTCTCCAGTTGCCAACCGGGGTAAATAATACTCTTGTTGTTCTTTAGTACCGTATTTATGTAACAACTCAGCTGGCCCTAAGGAATTAGGTACACAAATTGTGGTTGCAGTTGTCACGCTGACGGCCGCAACCTTAGTGACTACCGCAGAATTAGCAGTAGCTGAAAAATCTAAACCACCAAATTCTTTAGGAATAATCATCGCAAAGAATTTATTATCTTTTAAAAACTGCCAAATTTCCGGTGGTAAATCTGCTCGATTATGCGAGATATCCCAATCATTCAGTATTTTGCATAGTTCTTCAACGGGTCCATCTAAAAATGCTTTTTCTTCATCTGATAAAGTCGCACCTGATCTTTTTAACATTCCTTCCCAATTAGGTGCACCCGCAAATAATTCACGAGCCCACACAACCGTACCTGCATCAATCGCTTCTCGTTCAGTATCTGACATTGCAGGCATTATTTTACGATAGTAAGCAAATAAGGATTTTGATAAATATAATTTGCGAAAAGGAGTTGCATTAAAAACAACTGCAAATACAATGAGTAAGATCCAAAGCACAGTTAACACGAACCAATGAAATGGACTTAGCACTGATATCAATACTAAACCAACCACTCCGGCTATCGTTGCCACAAGCGCCGATGCTCGGTTATAAGCTAAAATAAAAATGCCTAGGATAATTGCTAAGGACCACAATAGAGTAATCACGATTTGTTCTCCATTTTGAAATTGATACTACTTATAAAAACTCATTACTTCGGGAAAAATGAAGTAAACTTGAGCTATTGTAAATTTTATTCAACTAATTGATTCGCCAACAGCCCAACACTGATCGCATAATATGTTGAGGAATTCCAACGCATTATAACACGAAAATTATTCCAATTAACCAAATATGCAGGCCCTTTTGTGCCATCAGGCAGCAATAGCGAAAAGAAACCTTTTTGCTTTGAAATATTTTTTCCATCCACAGAGACTATTCCTTGTTCCAGCCAATCATCCATTGGCTTTTTAGTATTTAATCCAATCAAATGGGATGCTATTTTTTTAGTAAGTTTTACTTCAAATAACATTGAATATTGGTTGTTCCAACCCTCCTGTTGTAAATAATTGGCCATTGAAGCAAAAATATCTGGCATGGTAGCCCAAATATCTGGCGCCCCCTCCTCATGATTATACCGTATGCCAAAAAGAAGATAGGCTGTTGGCATAAATTGACATTGCCCCATCGCTCCTGCCCATGAACCTTTCATTTTTTCCATAGTAACTTTATTTTCTTGCAACATCGTCAATGCCGCCCAAATTTCCCGTTTAAATAAATCGTGCCGATTTGAATGATAGGCTAGAGTAGTTAAAGCAGAAAATTCTGGATAGGATCCTGTTATCTGTCCATAATTTGTTTCTAACCCCCATAAAGCTACAATATACTGTTCAGGTACATGATATTGTGAACTCACTTTTTCTAATATAGTCCTATATAAATGCAGGTTTTCTTTACCCAATGCTACTCTAGTTGGAGG
Organism: Gammaproteobacteria bacterium; assembly: GCA_041740675.1. GTDB lineage: Bacteria > Pseudomonadota > Gammaproteobacteria > JBGSLN01 > JBGSLN01 > JBGSLN01. The sequence goes on from JBGSLN010000329.1 coordinate 12,888, forward strand.
AATTGAAATTTTCAAATATGTCAAGAATGGATCGACAACCTGCCGTTGATGAGTATTATAATAAGTAGCTCTTGAGAGCTGCTGCACGTTCTTAAATGCTTCTGTGATTACTTCTTGAGAAAAACCTTGAGCTTTAGCTTCTGTTTTTAATGAACCAATAAAATTTGAAAAGTTCTCTGCAAATATTAGGTTAGTAAATAAAAGCAGTATGATAAAAATTAGTTTTTTTTTCATGATTTCCATTCTCAATTAAGAAAGAATCTTCAATAATAATTCGGCTGTTCCTTTTGGATGTTCAAAAGGAAACAAATGCCCCCCAGGCATTTTATGAATTTCTATTTGGGAAAAACTGTGCTGCATATTTTTTACATCATAATTACGCACCACATCAGAATTATTTCCATATAGCATTACCAAAGGCACTCTCAATTGTTTTTTTATCTGCGCAAGATCATGCGGAATCGTTTTATAAATTTCATGTTCAATATCTACATCATATTTTAGCTGTAACCCAGATGGTGTTATTTCCATACCAAAAGTAATATAATCTTTTAAACACTCTTCTGTGAAATTTTTAAAAACTGTTTTACCGCGCAAATATTGTAGCGCTGTCTCTGCATCCGGCCAATGCCTTTTCCGAGACAACGTTCTTCCACCTCCTGGTGTAATTTTATCAATCAACCCTAGTTGCTTGATCCATTTGATTAGCATAGATTTTAAGCGACTAAAAACCGGTGAATCAAGCATAACTACTGACTTAAATAAATCTGGTCGTTTTACTGCAGCTATAAATGTTAAAACTCCACCTAGAGAATGACCCACGCCATAAACAGGCGCATCAGCATAGGTTTCTATTGAATCAATTAATTCTTCAACTAAATACGTCCAACCATCTGTGACAGGATAGTTTTTATTATGGCCAAACATTTCTACTGCATTAATTTGAAATTTTTTTTCAAGTGGGCGTAATAATTGTCTATAACAACCTGCAGGATAACTATTGCCATGCGAAAATTGAAGTACTGCTTTTTTCATATTCGCTTTTCTGTTTCCTTATCAAAAACATACAAACTATCGGGCATTACTCCAAGTGTTAATAATTCACCGACCGTAGCGGAAACTTTATTAGGTACTCGTACAGTTAAACTTTGTGCATCGCCTGGAAAGTGCCCATAAATTAATTTTTCAGCACCCAACGCTTCCACCATATTTACATGCAATTGAAATGCATCTGCACCTTGTTTTGTCGCCTTAATAATGCTTTCTGGTCTAATCCCTAAAATAATTTCTGTGTTGGCATATTCCATTGATTTTGTTTCTGTTAAAGGCAATTCTGTTCCCCCATTTAAAACCACAGCATTGGCATGCTTGCTTAATTTTGCCCGCAGAAAATTCATCGGAGGTGCTCCCATAAATCCGCCAACAAATACCGATTCAGGTTGATGGTAAATTTCCGTAGGGGTACCTATTTGTTCAATTTTACCCTGCTTCATTACAATAATTCGATCTGCCATTGTCATGGCTTCCACTTGATCGTGAGTAACATAAAGTGTCGTGGTCTTTAACGTCTTTTGTAATTTACGAATCTCTATACGCATTTGTCCACGTAAATTAGCATCTAAGTTTGATAATGGTTCATCAAATAAATAGAGTGCCGGATCGCGCACAATCGCTCGCCCCATAGCCACTCGTTGTCGTTGCCCGCCCGATAATTGCTTTGGTTTACGCTGTAACAAACCTTCCAAACCAAGCATTTTCGCTGTTTTTGTGATTCTTTCAGAAATTTCATTCTTTGACATTTTACGATTTTTTAATCCATATGCCATGTTTTTAAAAACACTCATATGTGGATATAAAGCATAGTTTTGAAATACCATCGCAATATTTCTTTCACCCGGTTCTAAATCATTAATCACCTTATCATCAATAAGAATATCCCCTGCAGTAATCAATTCTAACCCAGCTACTAATCGTAATAATGTGGATTTACCACAACCTGATGGACCAACCACTACTATCATTTCCCCATCATTGATGGATAAATTTAAACTCTCAATAATTGTATGATGTTCATAGGCTTTGGAGACATTACTTAATTTTAGAGTTGCCATGCTATTTATTTCTCCGTTTCAACTAACCCTTTAACAAATAATCGTTGCATTAATAGCACAATGACCACCGGGGGTAATAAAGCTAAAATAACAGTTGCCATTATGTAATTCCATTGTGGAATTTGATCAGCAACATTAGCTAATTGTTGAATTCCCATCACGATAGTATACATATCTCCGCGAGTGGTAATCACTAATGGCCATAAATATTGATTCCAACCATAAATGAACATAATAATAAATAATGCTGATATATTGGTTTTTGATAATGGCAATAGGATATCTTTAAAAAATTGCCATGGTCCCGCGCCATCCATACGAGCTGCTTCCAATAGTTCATCAGGAATAGTCATAAAAAACTGTCTGAATAAAAAAGTTGCTGTTGCAGATGCTAATAATGGTAGTGTAAGTCCCCAATAACTATTAATCATATGCAAACTTGCAACCACTTCAAAAGTTGGCAAAATTCGAACTTCTATCGGCAACATCAAAGTAACAAATATCATCCAAAAAATTGTCATGCGAAATTTAAAACGAAAATAGACTATTGCATAAGCTGATAACAGTGACACTGCTATTTTTCCTATTGCAATCCCAAGTGCCATTATTAAGCTATTTAACATCATAGGTGCAACAGGTTGGCCACCGGAAGAAGCAAAACCTGCTCCTAAAACTGTGGAATAATTTTGCCAAAAATTGTGCCCAGGTAGAATTGGAATGGGTGCTTTTAATAAATCAGTCATGGAATGCGTGGAAGCAGAAAATGCCACAATGATCGGTAAAATCATGACAAAAATTCCACCCCATATTATTATGTGGGTCAGCAGATTCAAAAATTTACGATTTTCAACCATTAATAATGCACCCTTCGTTCGATATAACGAAATTGAATAACAGTCAATAGCAAGACGATAATCATCAAAATAACTGACTGTGCATCCGAACTACCAATATTCAAACCAAAAAAACCATCGAAATAAACTTTATATACTAAGATATTTGTAGCATTTGCTGGCCCGCCTTCTGTTACAGTTGAAATTACCCCAAATGTTTCAAAAAAGGCATAAATTAAATTAATTGATAATAAGAAAAATGTAGTCGGTGAAAGCAATGGAAACACAATAGTCCAAAATCGCCGAACTGGGCCCGCACCATCGATCGCTGCAGCCTCAATCAATGACTTAGGTATTGCTGCAAGTCCAGCTAAAAAGAATATAAAATTATAGCTAAATTGTTGCCAGCTCGCTGCAATGATTACAAGCAGTAATGCTTGTTTGCCATTCAATAAAAAATTCCAGTTGTAACCCAGCATTTGTAATAAATAAGTGATAATCCCAACTGCCGGATCAAATAAAAAACGCCATAATACACCAGCAACTGCTGGAGCCACTGCATAGGGCCAAATTAATAAAGTTTTATAAGCGCTGCTACGCAGCACTCTATTAACTAATACTGCTAACAATAAGGCAAAAAATAAGGAAGTAATTGTAACAAAAAAAACAAATATAAAACTGACGCTAAAAGAATTTAAATAATCCGTGTTTGAAAATAATTCTGTAAAGTTCGAAAACCAAACAAAATGTTCATGAATCCCGAATGCATCTTGACGATAAAATGATCCTTCAATCGCATCCAATGCTGGCCAAAAGAAAAAAATAAATGTAATAATTAACTGCGGTAAAACCAGTAGATATGGAAAAAATGATTGTTTGTAAACTGCTCGTTTCATAGTTATTGAATGTTATCTGCAAATTGTTTAAGGGCATCATCGCCTTGCGTAATTGCACTCGCTAAAGCTTGTTGTGCTGTTTTTTGTCCTGAAAATACTGCTTCTAATTCTTGATCATTAATCATACGAATTTGAGGATATGCGCCTAGACGAATGCCTTTAGAATTTATCGTCGGTTGTTTTTGAGTAAGTTCTTTAATAGCTATATCCGCACCAGGATTTTTTGCATAAAAACCTTGTTTGACACTTAATTCATACGCAGCTTTAGTTACAGGCAAATAACCCGTTTGTTGCTGCCAATATGCTTGAATATCAGGTCTTGTTAAAAATGCAAAAAACTCAGCTATTCCTTTGTTTACAACTGCTGAATGACCTGACATTGCCCACAACGCTGCACCGCCAATTAGCATATTTTGTGGCGCACCTGGTATTTGTGGCCAATAGGGAATTGGGCCTACACCAACACCAAAATTTGTAGCTGTAGTTAAACTACTAAGATCACCAGAAGATTCCATTATCATCGGACACTCGCCGCTGGTAAATAATGAAGTGGCATTATCTTCACGACCACCATAAACAAAAATTTTCTGTCGTTGCCATTCTGCTAACTTCGACAAATGAAATACAGTCCATTTATTATCAAATGTTAATTGTGGATTATATCCAGCAAAACCATTTTCTTCGCTTGCAAATGGAATATTATGCCAAGCACTAAATGCTTCTAATTGTATCCACGAAGGCCAACCTGTAGTAAAACCACAATGATAACCATTGGCTAATAATTTTTTTGAATCAGCTTCCAACGCTGGCCATGTTTTAGGAGGAACATTTGGATCCAACCCTGCTTTTTTAAATGCTGTAATATTATAAAACATCACAGGTGTTGAACTATTAAACGGGAGTGCTAATAAATGTCCTTGATCATCAGAATAATAACTGGCTATTGCAGGTAAAAATTGACTCGCTTTCAATGTTAACCCTGCTTGTTGCATTAACTGATAAACAGGAATAACTGCTCCTGGCGGATTGGTCATCATTGCTGTACCGACTTCAAAAATTTGCGCTATGTCTGGTTGTTGTTTAGCACGAAACGCTGCAACAACTGCCATCAAGGTTTCAGGATAATTTCCTTTGAATACAGGTATTACTTCATAATTAGATTGTGATTTATTGAATTCATCTGCAATTTGATCAACAGTCACTGCTAATGGACCGCCCATGGAATGCCAAAATGTAATCTTGATAGGTGCTGCAAAACCAATATTACAACACATAATAAATAAAAAAATTTTTATGTATCTGGGCACAACCATTGAAATATCATTAGGAACGAGATTGTTAGTAATAAAAAAATTTACAAATTTATTTATCATTGATGCAACTTCTCTGGACAATCACTAAAAAAGCCATCGACACCTATCTTGAGTAATTTAGCTGCACGTTTGGGATTATTGACTGTGTAAGCTAAAATATGACAATTTGAACTTTTCAAAAGTTTCATACGCTTTGCTGAAAGTATTAAATGATTAACATGTATTGAAAAACAATCTAATGATTTTATCAACTCGATTACTTCTTCATTCCAATTATGTAACCCAAAACCGAGCGCTTGCTTTGGCAAATGTTTTCTGAGCGTAATTAAACTTGCGAGAGAGAAACTCGCAAAAATCATATGTTTTAAACCTTCAGGCCAAAATTTTTCGATCGCCTGAATAGTTTTTTCTGCGGTAAGAATATCTTTATTTGAAGTCGGTTTAATTTCAACGACAGCATTCAAATGGTTTTTTTTCATGAAACTTAAAACGGTTTCTAAAGAAGGAATAGCTTCTCCCTGATATGCCTTACTAAACCAACCCCCAGCATCCAATGCTTGTAACTGATGCAATGTTTTATGAGATAAAAGGCCTTTAGCATTGGTAGTTCTATTCAGTGTTTCATCATGGAATATAATTGGATGATTATCTTTAGAAAGCATTACATCAAATTCTAGCCAATTAAATCCTAGGTCCATGGCTTTTTTAAATGCAACCATAGTATTTTCAGGCGCAAGGTGTGACAAACCTCGATGGGCTAAAATTTTTGGGCATTTCAATGCATTCATTAGTTAACTGATCAAAGTGAATTGAAAGAAGTGTATCAAACGAATATGACAATGTCATGACTTAATCGTCAGACAATTGCTTCTTCTATTCTTGGTAAAATGTAAGAACTAACTGCTTTTGTTTTGCTCTTACTCTCTAAGGTAGTAAATTCCCAAGCGCTCGTATTAGCTAGTAATGTGCGTAATAATTCATTATTAAGCGCGTGACCTGACTTATATCCCTCAAAAGCACCAATTAAATTATGTCCAAGCAAATATAAATCACCCACCGCATCAAGAATTTTGTGTTTTACAAATTCATCTTCATAACGTAAGCCATCTTCATTAACAATTCGATAGTCGTCAATAATGACTGCATTATCCATGCTGCCACCCAAAGCCAAGTTCATTTCTCGCAACTTTTCATAATCTGATAGAAAACCAAAGGTACGAGCTCGACTCACTTGCTTTGCATAGGAGGTTTTTGCAAAATCTAAAGAGGCACTTTGTGGAGCTGAACGAAAAACAGGGTGATCGAAATCAATCGTAAATCCTACAACAAAACCATCATGTGGTTTTAATGCAGCAGTTTTATCACCAGATTTAACTCTGACTGTTTTCTTGATTTTGATAAATACTTTAGGTGAATTTTGTTCTTCAATTCCAGCTGACTGAATTAAAAATACAAAAGGTCCCGCACTTCCATCCATAATTGGCACTTCTGCAGCTGTGACATCAATAAAACAATTATCGATGGCAAGACCTGCTAATGCTGATAATAAATGTTCTACTGTAGAAACACGGACACCATTTTTTTGTAAGGTAGTTGACATTGTTGTATCACCAACAAATTCAGACTTTGCTGGAATTTCAACAACAGGATTTAAATCAACTCGACGAAAAATAATACCTGTATTAACGGGTGCAGGATGCAGGGTCAAATAGACAGTTTCCCCCGTATGAATTCCTACCCCTGTGGCCTGGATTATATTTTTTAATGTTCTTTGTTTTATCATCAGCTCTATCCGACCCGTTAATAAAAGGCTACCTTTTGTTCTAGGCAGTCTTTCAATTACTTAATAGTCACTATTATTATCACAATTAACTAAATTTCATCTGTAAAATCATACGCTTAGTTTAAATTGGAACCGACATAACTTTGCATTCTAACATAACTATATGATTAATGGTAGTTTTTTAGGAAGTTTCCTCTTGTCGACGCAAAAATGCAGGTATATCAAGGTACTCTACATCTTGACCAACATCAGAAATAGTTGGTGTTACCATCGCTTTTTGCCTGATAAGTGTAGGGCGTTCCAGTTTATGGTAATCTAAAGTACCATCAGATTTTTTCGTTTCTTCTACAGCTAAAGCAGCCACTTGGCCACCCATTTTTGAGCTGTTGCCCAATCCCGTAACTACAACGGTCACTCGTAATTCATCTGTTAATTGTGGATCAATAACAGTACCTACTACTACTGTAGCTCCTTCAGATGCAAAGTTCTTAATAGCATCACCGACTTCTTCAAATTCTCCGATAGACATATCTAGTCCCGCGGTAATATTAACTAAAATGCCCCGCGCACCAAATAAATCGATATCTTCAAGTAATGGACTTGCAATTGCTGATTCAGCAGCAACACGAGCACGATTTTCTCCACTGGCAGAACCTGTTCCCATCATCGCCATTCCCATCTCAGACATTACAGTACGAACATCTGCAAAATCCACATTGATTAATCCTGGACGAGTAATTAAATCAGCAATGCCTTGTACCGCACCATGCAACACATTATTTGCTGCTTTGAAGGCATTAAGTAATGTGACATTCTTGCCTAAAACTGTCAGCAATTTATTATTAGGTATTGTGATCAATGAATCCACACTTTTACGTAATTCTTCAATGCCTCTGTCTGCAACACTTGAGCGTACTTTGCCTTCAAAAACAAACGGCTTAGTTACAACAGCCACAGTTAAAATTCCCATTTCACGAGCAACTTCTGCTACCACTGGGGCCGCGCCAGTACCAGTACCACCGCCCATTCCGGCAGTGATAAATACCATATCTGTACCTTCAAGAATTTCTCGAATACGTTCTCTATCTTCTAAGGCAGCTTCTCTGCCAATATTTGGGTTTGCCCCAGCACCTAAACCTTTAGTAATTCCAGCACCTAGTTGTAAAATTGTATCTGCATGAACATGTTGTAAAGCTTGTACATCTGTATTGGCAATAATAAAGTCCACACCTTGAATTGTATTTTCAGAAATCATGTACTGTACGGCATTTCCACCACCACCACCAACGCCAATCACTTTAATAACCGCATTTTGTGGCGCACTTTCCATAAATTCAAATAATTGACTCATTTTATTCTCCAATACAAAGTAGTTCGTATCATATACTTCTTATGGATAAGTCATAGTCTTCCAACACGACATTTTGCTGATGTGTTATAAATCTATAACTTATCCATAAGAAGTATAATTTGCTAATCATTGAACATTACTATACTTTTCGCATTTCGCCCTTGCTAGAGGGTATCTTTCAAATCAAAACACTGCATTAAAAATTGCCTTGAAACCAGCTCTTCATTCTAGACCACATACCTTTTACACCATCTCCTAGAATTATTTCTTGAGTACCTTCAGTTTGCTGTTTTAATCCGTGCAATAATAACCCAACCCCTGTTGCATAGATAGGATTATTTATAACATCTTTTAAGCCATTTATATGCTGTGGTATGCCTTGTCTAACAGGCATTTTAAAAACTTTTTCCGCTAAATCTAATGCGCCTCGAACATTCGAAGCCCCACCCGTTAATACGATTCCGGCTGCAATTAAATCTTCAAAACCACTACGCCGTAATTCGGCTTTTACCAAATTAAACAGCTCTTCATATCTAGCCTCTACAACTTGTGCTAAATCATGTTTTGATACTTTACGTAAAGGCCTTTCGCCTACACTAGGTACTTCAATGTACTCATCGTGTTCAACTACTTCAACCATTGCACAGGCATGATTTTTCTTAATTTCTTCTGCATTTTGGGTTGGGGTACGTAATGCTACCGCAATGTCATTTGTAACTTGATCTCCTGCAATTGGAATCACTGCGGTATGACGAATTGCACCATTGGTAAAAATAGCAATATCAGTGGTACCACCCCCAATATCCACCATACAAACACCCAATTCTTTTTCATCGTCATTTAATACAGCATGGCTTGATGCAAGTTGCTCTAAAATAACATCTGCCACATTATAACCACAACGACGCACACATTTTACGATATTTTGTGCAGCGCTGACAGCACCTGTAACCATGTGCACTCGTGCTTCTAATCGCACACCAGACATACCGATGGGCTCACGGATTCCTTCTTGCGAATCAATAATATATTCTTGCGGTAAAATATGTAGGATTTTTTGATCAGCGGGGATTGCTACTGCTCTGGCAGCATCTATTACTCGTTCAATATCTGCATGTGTGACTTCTTGATCTTTGATCGCCACAATTCCATGTGAATTAAGACTACGAATATGATTACCCGCAATACCCGTGTATGCAGAATGTACTTGGCAACCAGCCATAAGTTCAGCTTCTTCAACTGCTCGTTGAATTGATTGCACTGTTGATTCAATATTAACAACCACACCACGTTTTAAACCACGAGAAGGATGATGACCCAATCCAATAATTTCAATTGTTCTATCCGCACTAATTTCACCAATCAAGGCAACTACTTTACTGGTACCGATATCTAAACCGACTATCAGATTTTTTTCGGGTTTTTTTGCCATTTTTTCTTATTTCTCCGTTTTCCATTTTACCGCCATGCCATTGGTATAACGCATATCCACATATTGTACCTGATTTAAGCGATTTTCAAAGACTTTTGGGAAAACATCTGTAAATCGATTAAATCTTTCTTGAATATCATTATGACCGAGCAATAATTTGAAACTGATAGGAGGAGTTTGTAGGGTTGTACTCTGCAAAACTAAAGTAACAGCTTGCCTTTCAGTAAAAATTAGCTTATTTATCTGTAAATTTAATCTTGCAAGACTATGGTTCATTTGTTCTAAGATTATAATACCTTGTGGAATCAAAAGTGACGGGGTTTCTAAATAAGGTAAGTTATTAGGGATAGTTGCTACGGGTGGAAAAAACACACTGCCATCTGCAGTAATTAAAGCTTTTTTATGCCAATGCGCTAATGGAACTTTCTGAGTTAAAGAAATAATTAATTTATTAGGCCAATCACGGCTGATCTCAGCCGTTTGTACCCATGGAAGCTCTTCCAATTGTTGCTGAATTGCGGTGGTATTTAGCCTAAGCAACCCAATATTCAAATAAGGTTGTAATATTGCTTTTATCTCCTGTGGATTGGTATTCTTATATTGACCACGAATTTCCACTTGCTTGAGCGGGAAAAAACTAGGATTTCGCAACATGCTCCATCCCCAAGATACTAAACTTAAAATTAAGATTAAATAAGTTACTCTAAGCAGAAAGCGTTGTTTTGCTTGCTTATTTGCATGTAGTTCTTTGGTTCTAACCGCTTGATGATTTTTGCGAGACATAAATTAAAGGGTTTGCTTTAATATCGTCAAAATTAGCGTTTTAAAATTGATACCAATCGCAGCTGCAGCTTGTGGAACTAAGCTATGTCCGGTTAAACCTGGAATTGTGTTAACTTCCAAAAGCCACACCTTGCCAGACTTATCTTGGATTCCATCCACGCGCGCCCAATGACGACAACCTAAACTTTTATAAGCTTTTAATGCCAATTCTTGCGCTTCGTGTTCTTTTGCTTGTGATAACCCACTGGGGATATGATATTGCGTATCATCTGAAAAATATTTTGCTTCATAGTCATAAAAGCCGACTGGAGCTACGATGCGAATCACTGGCAAAGCAGTATCTGCAACAATAGACATGGTTAGCTCCTCGCCAACAATCCATGGTTCAATCATTATTTGTCCATGATTTCGTCCAGCCTTTTTCATAGCCAAAATAAATTCTTGTTCCGTGTTCACACATGTCACCCCCACACTCGATCCTTCAGATGTTGGCTTGACTGCCAAAGGCAAGCCTAATTTTGCCTTTGCTGTTGCAAATGTGATGGTTTCGTCAGCAAGAATAAAGTCTAATGTGGGTAAGCCAAGGGATTGCCACAAAAATTTAGATTTTTCTTTATGCAGTGCTAAAGCTGATGCAAGTACTCCACTTCCCGTGTAAGGAATTTTTAATGTCTCCAACAACCCCTGCAATGTTCCATCCTCACCAAATGTACCATGCATTGCAACAAAAATTCGATCAGGTCTATTTGTTACTAGCTTTTCACACAGCGTATCATCTACATCAATCGCATAAACATCAACTTCAGCTTCCTTTAATGCTTTTAACACAGCATTCCCTGACATAAGTGATACTTCACGCTCAGCGTAAGGCCCCCCCATTAATACAGCAACTCTACCAAATTCCTTTGGACTAACTTCTTTGTTTAATAAAGTTTGAATATTCATTTTACACTCACTTTAATGCACCATTAATTAGTTTTTTTACCAGAAAACATTACGAAAAGGTAGTAACGAGGCAAGACCATTCCAATTTATGTGCAACAACCTCCTAAGGCACTAATTCTGAAGCCATTGCACCTATATCACCCGCGCCCTGCATAATTAATATATCTTCATTTTTTAACACATCTAATAATACTGTTTTGAGTGCTTTATCTCGCGGTAAGAAAACAATATTACCTTGTCCCTTTTCTGTAATAGCTTGCTTTAAATTAAATCCACTCGCACCCTCAATGGGTTGCTCACCTGCGGCATAAATATCTAACAAAATTAATTGATCCGGTCTTGCTAATACTTCAGCAAAGTCAGCAAATAAGTTCTGTGTACGAGTATAACGATGGGGTTGAAACACTAACACAATTCGACGTTCTGGCCAGGCAGCACGTGCTGCATCTAATGTGGCAGCAATTTCTCGTGGGTGATGTCCATAGTCATCAATGACTAATGCTTTAATATCATTTATTTTATACTCACCTCGAATTTGAAATCTGCGCCCCACTCCCGAAAAACCCATTAATGCTTTTTTAATGGATGCATTATTAATACCTAAATGTTTTGCTACTATGGTTGCAGCCGCTGCGTTCAAGGCATTATGTTTTCCAGGTAAATTAAGTTGAATATCTAACAGTTCAGCCGTAGCTTTGAATTTTAATTGAAAATGTGATAATGCTTTTTCCTGAACAAAATTTACTATTTGTACATCCGCTTCTGGTTCAAAACCATAAGTCACTACCGGACGTTGAATTTCTGACAAAATCGAACGATTCACCGGATCATCATAACAAATGACTGCCAAACCATCTGTTGGCAAACGATGTAAAAATTCAACAAACGTTTTTTTCAGATTTTCAAAATCACTGCCATAAGACCATAAATGATCTACATCAATATTAGTGACAATCGAAATACATGGGTTTAAAAATAAAAATGACGCATCACTTTCATCCGCTTCAGCAACACAATAAGCACCTTCACCTAAACGTGCATTGCTCCCTGATTGATGCAAAGTACCACCAATTAAGAATGTAGGATCTAAACCTGCTTCAATGAGTACGGTTGTAGTTAAACTCGTGGTAGTAGTTTTACCATGCGTTCCAGCAATAGCAATTCCACGTTGTTCATCCATAACTTTTGCTAACATTTGTGCGCGAGCTAACATTGGAACTTTTAATTTTTTGGCAGCAACCACTTCAGGATTAGTTTCTGGAATTGCGCTTGATAAAACCACAATATCAGCGCCATTAATATTTTCTTCTGCATGACCAATATAAACCTTCATGCCTTTTTCTCTAAGATAAACAACCGACTTATTTTCTTTAACGTCAGAACCAGACACCTGATAACCTTTGCTAAATAATACATCTGCGATACCGCTCATTCCACAACCACCAATTCCAACGAAATGAATGTGTTTTGCTTGTGTTTGTTTCATTACTTACCCTTGCGTGTCTCAAAATCTATTCTAAATAATAGTCCCATCACTACCAGCATCACTATCATGCTGCTGCCCCCATAACTCATGAGAGGCAATGTTAAGCCTTTTGTTGGTAAAAGACCAGAATTAACACCAATGTTTATCATTGCCTGCATTGCCATCCATAGGCCAAGACCATATCCTAAATATGCGTTAAAATCATTTTTCCTATTATGTGCATTTCTCGCTATCACTAATGAACGCCAAACTAAAATCACAAACAATATAACGACAATTAAAACTCCTATTAGACCTAGTTCTTCTGCCAACACTGCAAATAAAAAGTCTGTATGCGCTTCTGGTAAATAAAAAAGCTTTTGCACACTATCACCTAAACCAACACCAAACCAACCACCACGACCAAAAGCAATTAACGATTGTGTAAGTTGATAACCACTATCATATTGATTTGACCAAGGATTTAAAAAAGAAGTTAATCTCAACATTCTATAAGGCGAAGAGACAGCTAAACCCGCTAAAGCCGTTGCAACAACTCCAAATAATACTAAGAATTGACCAAATCGAGCGCCTGCCAGAAACATCATACCTAAAGCGGTAGTCATTATCACTGCGGCAGAACCGAAATCAGGTTCTCTTAGTAGTAATACACTCATAATTGCTAATAAAAGCATGGGCTTAACAAACCCACTGACTTGCATTCGAACTTCTTCATTGCGCCGTGTTAAATAATCAGCCATGTAAATCACAGCAAATAACTTCGCAAGTTCAGATACTTGCATCCCGAAAGGCCCAATTCCAATCCAGCGAACACTGCCATTCACTTCTCGACCAATGCCGGGCACTAACACTAATATTAATAAAAGTATCGCCACAATCAGACAATAAGGCGCTGCTTTTTGAACTAATGTAGTATCTAGTCGAATTGTTACACTTGCTAAAATTAAGCCGATTGCTACATAAATAAATTGACGAATAAGAAAATAGAAAGGTTGATGAATAGCATTTTCCGAAATAACAATTGATGCTGAAGCAACCATGACAAGACCTAAAACTAGGATTGCTACTGTACTAAATAAAAGCCACGGATCAAAATTCAACGCTTTTTTTTTAATTTTTACAGTGCGTAACTCTGTTGATTTCTTAGTTTGGGCCATATTCATTTTACAATCTCCTGCACCGCATCAACAAATGCTTCTCCTCTCTTTTCAAAGTTTTGAAACATATCAAAACTAGCACAAGCTGGTGATAACAGTACTGCATCACCTGATTGACTCAACTGATGCGCTAAAATCACCGCGTCTTTTAGTGAAATAACTTGATGAATTTCAGTCAACCCATTAAACACATTAGCAAGTTGGTTACTCGCTTCACCTAACAATATTGCATGAGATACATAGTTTTTCACTGGCGTTTTCAAGGTTTCAAAATCAGCCCCTTTTCCTATTCCACCCGCAATCAGTAATACTTTGCCAGCAATTGTTTTTCCGATACTATCAATAGCTGCTTTTGCAGCGCCTTCATTAGTTCCCTTGGAGTCGTTAAACCATTGCACTCCTTTCGTTGCTTTCACCAATTGACAACGATGTGGCAACCCTTTAAATGTTCTTAATGCCTCTAACATCGCTGTAATAGGCAATTCACATGCTTCACCCAAAGCCAAAGCTGCTAATGCATTTTCGCAATAATGCAGTCCTGAAACGGGTAATTCTTTCACATTCATTAATGGCTCGCGCCCTCGGGCTAAATAGGTTTTATCGCCTTCAGACAATAACCCATACATATTTGTAGGTGACCAATCTAAACCAAAGCTGAGTTCATTTTGCGGTTTGGCAACTTGCACATAAGTATTCTCATCACCACGATTAAACACCGCTGTTTGACAATGTTGATAAACTTTTTGTTTTGCACTGATATACTCTGCTAAAGTTTCATAGCGATCCATATGATCGGAACTAATATTCAAAATTGTCGCGGCTTTTGCTTGCAAAGAAAAAGTGGTTTCTAATTGAAAACTTGATAGTTCGAGTACATACAGTTCTGGATCAGTACCCTCTAATAATTGCAATACTGGTACACCGATATTGCCACCTATTTTTGCATTCAACCCCGCACATTTTGCCATTTCATATACTAAAGAAGTCACTGTGCTTTTGGCATTTGCACCGGTGATTGCACAGATGGGTGCTTTACAATAACGTAAAAATACTTCTACATCGCCTACGACCCTTTTGCCTTTAGCTATTTGTTCAGCAATAAGGGGTTCCTTAATAGAAAGGCCTGGGCTAATAATAATTTCTTCTGCTGCGTCTAATAATTCCTGTGACAATCCCCCTAATTGCATCACAGCATTAGGATATTTTTTCTTAATATCAGCTAACCCTGGCGGCTCAGCCCTAGTATCATTAATTGCAAAAGGAATATTACGGCTTGCACAAAAATCTGCAACGCTGACACCGCTTTTACCTAAACCAATGATCAATGTAAATGAGTTCGCGTATTCCATATTTATCTCAGCTTTAATGTGGCCAAACCACACAATACTAATATAACTGTAATGATCCAGAACCGCACAATGACGCGGGGTTCTGGCCAGCCTTTTAATTCAAAATGATGATGTATCGGCGCCATACGAAATATTCGTTTACCTCTTAACTTAAATGAAGCAACTTGTAAGATGACTGATACAGTTTCCAAAACAAAAATCCCACCCATAATAAATAGAACTATTTCTTGTCGAACAATAACTGCAATAATACCTAATGCAGCGCCCAATCCTAAAGAACCCACATCTCCCATAAAAACTTGTGCAGGATAAGTATTGAACCACAAAAAACCTAAACCAGCTCCGATAATTGCAGCACAAAAAATTACTATCTCTCCAGCGCCAGCAACGTAAGGAATCATTAAATAATTTGAAAAAGCAAGATTTCCAGCTGTATAAGCAAATACCCCTAACGCACCTGCAACTAACACCGTTGGCAAAATAGCTAACCCATCCAATCCATCGGTTAAATTAACCGCATTGCTAGCACCTACAATCACAAAATATGCAATAACAATAAAAAAAGGCCCAATATATAAAGAGGTATCTTTCAAAAAAGGAATCAGTAATTGCGTATTTACATCACTATTTGCAGTAAAATATAGATAGCATGCTGCCACTAAACCAATTAAAGATTGAAAAAAATACTTACGTTTAGCTGATAACCCTTTTGAATTTTTATAAACTAGCTTACGATAATCATCAATGCTACCAATCAAACCAAAGCATAAAGTCACTACTAATGAAAGCCATACATATTTATTCGAAAGATTTCCCCAAAGTAATACTGCGACTGTGATAGATATTAAGATCAAGAGGCCCCCCATAGTAGGTGTGCCTGATTTTGACAAATGCGATTTAGGTCCATCATCACGAATGGGTTGGTCAACTTTCAGTGATTTTAAATAATTAATAGTCTTAGGACCTACTAATAAACTGATTCCAAAGGCTGTCAATGCTGCTAAAATTGCACGGAATGTAATATATTGAAATACATTAAATAAATGAATGTAATTCTTCAGTAATTCAGTTAACCAAAGTAACATGGATAGAGGTCCCTAGATCTGGATAATTTCTTTAAATTTTTTACAAACTTTCAAAGTTAAGAAAGAAGTTGTTCTACCACTTCTTCCATTCGCATTCCTCTTGATCCTTTAACCAACACCGTTACATTCGGTTTTAAGAGGCCCTTAGCAAATTCAATTAAATGTTTTTTTTCAGTAAAATGTTCTGCAGATTTACCAAACTCCTTTGCTGTATGCTTTGTTAGCTCACCCACTGTCAATAATTTATTTATGCCTAATTGTTTAGCTTTGAAACCAATTTCACAGTGCATATCTATTTTCTGATCTGGATTTAACTCAGCCATACCGCCAAAAATAAATATTTTTTCGCCTTTTGCGCAAGCTAAAACGTTCAAAGCTGCTAGTACTGCATCAGGAATAGCACTATAGCTATCATCAATAACAACACTGCCATTTATTCCTTTACACCGTTTTAATCGTTTCGAAACTGCATCTACAGATTCTAAACCAGCTTTAACTTCTGCAAAAGGAATTTTGAAAATACTCGCTACAGCCATTGCTGCAAGTGCATTTTTGACATTATGTTCACCATAGCATTGCAACTGAATTTCGCCTTGATAAACAAGTCCAGCTACGGCAAACTTAGCTTGTCCTAGATCATTTAATTTTATATTTTTAGCATAGATATCTGCTGTGTCAGTAATACCAAATGTAATTATCTTTTGTTTTAATTGTCCTCGAAAATTTTCAGTTTTGGGATCATCAGCATTGACAACAGCGATTCCGGATTGTTTGAGCCCTTGAAAAATAGTCGATTTTTCTGCTGCTACACCATTTAAAGTTTTAAAAGCTTCTAAATGCGCAGAACCGATGTTGGTAATCAATGCTACATCAGGTTTAGCAATCTGAGTTAAATAAGCAATTTCACCATGATGATTGGTACCCATCTCGATAACTGCAAACTCATGATCGACTAACTTCAACAAAGTTAATGGTAAACCTATATCATTATTCATCGAACTTTCAGGGGATAATACTTTATGAGATTGCTTCAAAATAGCTGCTATCATTGCCTTAGTAGTAGTCTTACCCATACTCCCAGTTAAACCGATCAGTGGGTTTGTAAATGTTTGTCGATGATACGCTGCCATTTGACCTAGAGCCAATCGAGTATTATTCACTAATACATATGGAGTTAGAGTGGGAGTTTCTTTTTCTGAAAGAAAGGCAACTGCACCATGCTCAATGGCATCGTGAATAAAATCATGGCCATCAAATTTCTCACCTTTTATCGGTATAAATAAGGCATTGTTATCAATTTGTTTACTGTTAATTGCAACAGCATTAAATGAAACATTTCTACCTATTAATTCACCCTGAGTAACGCTCACCAGAGTCTGTAAGTCATATGAAATCACTTAACTCTTCTCCGCCAATAACATTTGCACTTCAATATCGTCACTGAAAGGTATACTTTGATCACCATAGATTTGATAATTTTCATGCCCCTTACCCGCAATTAAAATAATGTCGCCGATTTTAGCGCATTTAATCGCGTGTGCAATAGCCCGACGGCGATTATGTTCTATAACAGCACGTTCAGGTTTAGCCATACTCTGTAAAATATCCGCTACAATCGCATTGGGTTCTTCTTTACGAGGATTATCATCAGTGATAATAACGTTATCAGCATAAGTTTCAGCAATTTGTCCCATTTGACCCCGTTTGCCTTTATCTCGGTTGCCACCACAACCAAAAATACACCACAAACGACCTTCACAATGAGCACGTATGGCGCTCAACGCTTTTTCTAAAGCATCTGGCGTATGTGCATAATCAACGATGATTTTGGGCGAAGCAGCATCCCCGAGTAA
>JBGSLN010000330.1:0-9228 GCA_041740675.1 Gammaproteobacteria bacterium
TCGGGGTTCTGGAGCGGGCTCACTGGTTGCATTTTCCCTTGGGATTACAGATTTAGATCCCATGCAGTACAATTTGATTTTCGAGAGATTTTTGAATCCTGAGCGCATATCGATGCCAGATTTTGATATTGATTTTTGCATGGCAGGACGTGATCGTGTCATTGAATATGTGTCGGAAAAATATGGTCGCGAAGCAGTCTCACAGATTATTACTTTTGGAACGATGGCAGCTAAAGCAGTTATCCGTGATGTCGGTCGTGTTCTAGGCTTTCCATATGGTTTTGTCGATAAAATTGCAAAATTGATTCCTTTTGAAGTCGGTATGACATTAGAAAAAGCAATGGTGCAAGAAGTTCAATTGCAAACTCGATATCGAGATGAGGAAGAAGTTCGCATCTTAATCGAGTTAGCCAAAAAATTGGAAGGCATTGCTCGTAATGCAGGAAAGCATGCGGGGGGAGTGGTCATTTCACCTTCATTGTTAACAGATTTTGCACCACTGTATTGTGAAGCTGGCAGTACCCAAATTGTTACTCAATTTGATAAAGATGATGTGGAAGCCATCGGATTGGTTAAATTCGATTTCTTGGGTTTACGTACCTTAACCATTATTGATTGGACGTTACAAACTATTAATACCGGTAAACGTCAAAAAAATGAAGCATTAATTGATATCACAAAAATTCCAATGAATGATGCTGCAACATTTGATTTATTGAAAGCCTGTGAAACCACAGGAGTGTTCCAGTTAGAATCTCGTGGTATGAAAGATTTAATCAAACGACTTCAGCCCGATTGCTTTGAAGATATTATTGCACTAGTCGCGCTATTTCGTCCTGGTCCATTACAATCAGGAATGGTTGATGATTTCATCGATCGCAAGCATGGTCGTGCAGCGATTGAATATCCACATGAGGCATTAATACCCATATTAAAACCAACCTATGGTGTGATTTTATATCAAGAGCAAGTAATGCAAATTGCACAAGTTCTTGCAGGATTTACCCTAGGAGGTGCGGATATGCTGCGCCGTGCAATGGGCAAGAAAAAGCAGGAGGAAATGGATAAGCAGCGGTCATTATTTATTTTGGGTGCAGCACACAATAATGTCAGCGCTGATTTAGCGAATAGTATTTTTGACTTAATGGATAAATTTGCGGGTTATGGTTTTAATAAATCACATTCTGCTGCTTATGCGTGTGTTTCTTATCAGACTGCATGGTTAAAAAAACATTTTCTTGCTGAGTTCATGGCAGCCGTATTAACTTCAGAAATAGATCATACAGATAAAGTTGTTATTTTTATTGATGAATGCCGGCGTATGAAATTAAATATTGAGGCGCCAAATATTAATGCCAGTCAATATCGATTTACAGTCAAAGATCCCTCTACTGTGGTCTATGGCCTTGGCGCAATTAAAGGTGCTGGTGAAGCAGCAATTGAGATGATGGAGACAGAGCGTAATGCCCATGGCCCATTTAAAGATTTATTTGATTTATGTGCGCGTGTGGATGCTCGCAAAATCAATAAGCGAGTATTAGAAGCATTAATTTCTGCTGGTGCAATGGATTGTTTTGGTATTGAGCGAGCTGTTCTTCATGCAACAGTAGAAGATGCATTAAAGTTTTCTGATAAAAAAGCAGAAGATAAAGCAAGTGGACAATTTGATTTATTCGGTACGATGTCATACGAGGAAACACCTCGGCATGATTATGTGAATGTTCCAGCATGGTCAGATGAGCGTCGATTACAAGGTGAAAAAGAAAGCTTAGGTTTATATTTTTCAGGACATCCACTGGATTGTGTAACTGAAGAAATTAAGCATTTTATTACTGCACCCCTAAATCAATTACGGTTGGAAGATAGTAAAAATATCACTATTGCTGGGTTAATATCAACAATCCGTACTTTGTTTACTAAGCGTGGTGATCGGATGGCCTTTGTGTCTTTAGTGGATCAGTTTGGTTTGATTGAAGTGGCCGTTTTTTCTGATGTATATGAACCTGAACGTGAAAAATTAATTAAAGATAATATCATTATTATGGAAGCAGAAGTAAATTATGATTCTAATTCAGCTGCCTTTAAATTAAGTGCAAGGCGAGTGTTGAGTATTGAGCAAGCACGTTTATTATATGCAAAAACAATAACATTAAATTTAGAACGGCAACAAATTAATTCAAAATTAATTAGTGAAATTCAACGTGTATTATCCCCTTATACTCACGGACATTGTCCGATAGCGATTCATTATCAAAGTCAAGAAGCAGAGGCTACCATGCATTTAGATCAAACTTGGTGGGTTGAGCCAACTGATCGGCTTCTTCGTGAATTGCGGTTGATGTTGGGGAATAATGCAGTGGAGGTGTGTTATTGATAATATACTCTTTGCATTTCAAATTGCAGGCTTCGTTGATGTAAAACTCAAACTGCTATGAGTATAGTTCGCAAGCCTTTACATATTAGTGTATTTAGTAGAGTGAGAGCAGTTTAAAATTGACACATATTATATTATTGGCTAGCATTATAAATATGCCAACTATCATAGATTAGACATATGAATGAATTTAGATCGAAGTCAGGTGAAAATGGCAGGATCGTAATTCCGCCATCGTGTCGTAAACAGATTCAGCTTGAAGCTGGAGCCAAATTAATCACCAAACGGAAATAATATGCAATCGATAACTGCTATGAAAACAATTTGTATTATTCCATCTCGATTAGGATCAACACGAATTCCAAGAAAACCATTGGCATTGATCGCTGGGAAACCTATGGTAGTGCGGACTTATCAAGCTGCAAAAAGTTGTAAAGATATTGATAAAATAGTGGTGGCAACTGACAGTGAAGAAATAAAAACTATAATTGAACAAGCGGGCGGTATAGCAGTGATGTCACCAGCAGAATTAAAAACTGGTAGTGATCGCGTTGCTTTTGTTGCTGAACAATTTCCTGAATATGAAGTGATAATCAACTTACAGGGTGATGAACCCTTCATGAAAGCAGAGATGCTTTCAACGCTAATTCAACCCTTTAGAACCGATGCTACAGTAAAAATGACAACGCTAGGCTCGCCACTTAATTTTGAAACACAGCATCAAAACCCTGATATAGTCAAAGTACTTTATGATTTTAATGGTGATGCTATTTATTTTTCTCGATCACCTTTGCCATATTTTCGGCAACCCTCAAGTAATATTAATGTATTGCATCATATGGGGGTGTATGCATTTAAACGTGATTTTTTGCAAGTCTATAACAAATTACCGCAAACCCCAATGGAGATTGCAGAATCACTTGAACAATTGCGGGTGATAGAACATGGTTTTAAAATTCGTGTTTGTAAAGTGTTGCATCATACTTTAGAAGTGAATACGTCAGAAGAGTTGGCAATGGCGCAGAGTTGGGTAAGTTAACATAGAGTTATCAAAGTTTTTTGAAACTATTCAGCACGGCATTTGATTTATGTGAACACCTATCTATGAACTAAAATGGAATGAATTGTGTCGAACAAAGAGAGCCTAGGCTAGCATTGACTGTATTTAATTTGTGCGTATATAGCTTCTAGTGTATACTACAATCTATTAGTTCATTGAGACTCATTAATGCAGACAATTTCTACACCAACCCAGCCACAAGCACCAGAATTTAATTTAACAGCTTTAACAAAATTTAATCCTGCTTTGGTATATGGCTTTGATCCTGAATCTTCAATTAATGAACTTGATCCGGTTTCCACTGCTTATCTTGCTCATCTCGTAGGACAGTGGGAAGACATGTTTCTAGCTTACTATTATGCGGAACATACCATAGTACCTGCTATACAAGCACAAGGTATAAAAAACATTACTCCTAAGCAGTTATTGGGATGGCTAAATGATCTTCATTTAAGAATAGCCTCTACCTTGGCAAAAGATTCAGGTGTTTCTGCGGGTGAATTTACCAAAGCTTATGGCTCACGTTGGCACAATGGAAGCATTATTGAAGACATTATATATATTTATCTTTCTAAAGATGAAAATTTTTTAGGGCAGTCTTTTCCATATTTATTTAACCATATGCCGAGAGAGAGCTTTCTGAGTCTTAAAAAGAAAATGCAACCAGGAGACAATTTTCAAACGGTGTGTTTGAAATTACTTGGCGCTTTTGGAGTTGAAGAAAAAGATGCTCAAGAATTTCTACAATTATTAGATAAAATTATTCAAGATGATTCAATAAAGATTACAGAAGTAGTCAGAAGAACTAGCCAATTGAATTTATCAAACAATCAAGCAGATGCTTCTATGGGCAAATTCAGGTTTTGGTATTCTGATAATAATCCTAGCGATGAAGAAAAAACAATTGTGGAAAAAGTTGTAAGTTTATTTTTGCCACCAGAAAAAATTCCTCAAGCCATGCAAGCTTTTGCTGAGAATTTACTAGCAAAATGGTCTATTTGTGATCCTAATGATCAAGATCAGCTTGCAAGCCTTTTGTATGACGCATTTAACAATTTAGCTGGGAAAATTCATCCCTATTTTAACGCTAATGGTCGTGCGGCAACCTGCTTAGTGAATATAATCTTAGTATCCCTTGGAAAACAAAGTATATTGATTCGAAATCCAGAGGAACGGAATAACCCAAATAGTTCCTATAGTATAGCCATCAAACGAATTAGCAGTGATCCAAATTTTTTAATTAATCACTTTAAGCAACGCGTTCAAGAATCAGAAGCTGGAAGAGCTTATTCAAATTCAACATTATCAACAATTATTTGCTTGCGTGTTGAATTACATCACAAAATATGTGCGCTTAGAAAGGAATTTCCAGAAGTAAAGATAGAGCAATTAAATGAAGCGCTCAATCAGAAAGCAAACAAACAAATTAAATTTGATGATAATGATTTAGAGGCTTCTATAATAGCGCGCTTAAAGTTCTTATTAGACGAATTTGATAAGTTTGAACTAAACCACCGAAATCAACAACAAAAATTAAAGAAAACTCCTTCACCTGTTATTACTCGCCAATACAAAAAAGAGGAAGTAATTCAAATCGTGGATAAAATTAAAAGTTTTGTTAATTATAATAATTATGAATTGAAAACTTATACTACTAATGGTCTAACAATTCTGTTGAACTTGAATGATAAAGAAAAAGCTCGCGAACTCATTTCTGTTTTTGAAAAAACCAAAGCAATGAATGTAAGTTTAATGTATAACCCGACAACTAAATGTCATGTGGTAAAATTAGAAAATATTATTCCCGGAAAACTAATGCATATTACAACAAAAGAAGAAGAAATAGATGGACCTAAGAATTCGAGCAAACCTAACTTCGTAAATTAAACAAAAATTAATTTGTGCCGTGTTGTGTTAAAGCTGAATCAGTGCGATGTTTTGGAACTAATTAATCATTCCGCCACCCAAACAAACTTCACCATCATAAAACACCACAGATTGTCCTGGGGTGATGGCCCATTGAGGTGCTGTAAAGATAACGTTAAAATTTTCAGCATCGATACGAGTAACCTGACAAGAATTAGATTTTTGTCGATATCGTGTTTTTGCAGTGCAATTAAAATTGTCTGCGGGTGCTGTGCCAGTAACCCAGTGTAGTTGGCTACAATTTAATTCTTTTCTATAAAGAAGAGGATGATCATGTCCTTGAGCTACAATTAAAATGTTTTTTTCGACATTTTTGTCGATCACATACCAAGGTGCTTCGTTACTTCCTTTGTGACCCCCGATGCCTAAACCTTGCCGCTGACCAATGGTGTAATACATCAAACCATCATGTTTTCCAACTATTTTACCTTCGGGTGTTTGCATTATTCCAGGTTGAGCCGGCAAATAAGTACTTAAAAAATTTTTAAAACGACGCTCGCCAATAAAACAAATTCCAGTACTGTCTTTTTTATCATAGGTAATTAAATCTGCCTCTTCAGCAATTTTTCGTACCCGAGGTTTTTCTAACTCGCCGACTGGAAATAAAGTTGGATTTAATTGTGCTTGGCCCAGAGTATATAAAAAATAACTTTGATCTTTATTTTGATCTAAACCAGTTAAAAGGAAACTTTGATTATTTGTATGTTGAACACGTGCATAATGTCCAGTGGCAATTTTATCTGCGCCTAAATGACGCGCATAGTCCAAAAATGCTTTAAATTTAATTTCTTTATTGCATAAAATATCAGGATTTGGAGTGCGGCCAGCTTTATATTCTTTGAGAAAATGTTCGAACACATTGTCCCAATATTCTGCAGCAAAGTTCACGCGATGCAATTGAATGCCAATTTTTTCGCAGACCATTTCTGCATCTTTAAGATCTTTTGCAGCAGAGCAAAATTCATCGGTATCATCTTCTTCCCAATTTTTCATGAACAAACCTTCCACGGAATAACCAGCTTGTTTAAGTAAAAAAGCAGATACAGAAGAGTCAACTCCACCGGACATGGCAACCATGATTTTTATAGCAGTATTTTTACTCATAAAGAACCATACTCAGAACATCAATAATCTTTAAATTCAGTAACGATAATTATTTCTATGCTTAATTATACATTATTATGCTCCTGTAGCATATTGGCTAAAAGTCTTGCTCATGGTATGCTGCCATCATCAAATATTCGAGGGGAAAAACATGTCATATCAAAAAATCAAAGTGCCTAGCAAAGGTGCAAAAATCACAGTAAATAAAGATTTTTCATTGAATGTACCGAATAATCCTATTATTCCTTTTATTGAAGGAGATGGGACTGGTGTTGATATCACTCCAGTGATGTGCAAAGTGATCGATGCGGCAGTTAAAAAAGCTTATGCTGGCAAGCGTGAAATTGTTTGGATGGAAGTATATGCCGGCGAAAAGGCAACGAAAGTGTATGATGCAAATACTTGGCTGCCTACAGAAACACTTGATGCTGTAAAAGAATTTGTAGTAGGTATCAAAGGTCCATTAACAACACCCGTAGGTGGTGGAATTCGCTCTTTAAATGTTGCTTTACGACAAGAATTAGATCTTTATATATGCTTACGTCCAGTTCGATATTATCAGGGTACGCCAAGTCCATTATTAGAACCATGGAAAACAAATATGGTAATTTTTCGTGAAAATTCTGAAGATATTTATGCTGGCATTGAATGGCAAGCTGATTCTGAAGGTGCAAAGAAAATTATTAAATTTTTACAACAAGAAATGAATGTGAAGAAAATTCGATTTACTGATCATTGTGGTATTGGTATTAAACCCATTTCTCAACAAGGTACCGAACGCTTAATCCGAGCAGCAATCCAATATGCAATTGATAATGATCGCGCTTCGGTCACCATTGTGCATAAAGGCAATATTATGAAGTTTACCGAAGGTGCATTTAAAGATTGGGGTTATCAAGTAGCTGCGAAAGAATTTGATGCTACACCTATCGATGGAGGTCCTTGGCTTAGTTTCAAAAATCCAAAATCAGGAAAAACTATTGTTATCAAAGACGTTATTGCTGATGCATTCTTGCAACAAATTTTATTACGCCCAGATGAATATGATGTGGTTGCTACCATGAATTTAAATGGGGATTATATTTCTGATGCACTTGCGGCTCAAGTGGGTGGAATTGGTATTGCACCAGGGGCAAACATTGGTGATGGTGTAGCAATTTTTGAAGCAACTCATGGTACCGCACCAAAATATGCTGGCCAAGATAAGGTAAATCCTGGTTCGCTGATTCTTTCAGCTGAAATGATGTTACGTCATTTAGGTTGGGCTGAAGCTGCTGATCTTGTAGTTAAAGGGATGGAAGGGGCAATCGAAGCTAAGACTGTGACCTATGATTTTGAGCGATTAATGAAAGGTGCAAAACTTCTTAAATGTTCTGAATTTGGTGATGCAATTATTAGCCAAATGTAAATTGTGTCGTACACAAAAGCCCTACTTTTTGTAGGGCTTTTTTATTTCTATTCTATCTGAGATTATCTTTCATAAGACTTACGAAAACCCTTGGCATGTCAGATTGCAAGCGAACAACGTGAGCGTGGCATTCTACAAACACGCAAATCATAGAGAACCATCCCGAACACAACACTTGTCATCCCGAATGTAGTGAGGGATCATCGAAAAGTATGAGCAGCCTTAACAAGATTCCTCGCGTTGCTCGGAATGACATGGCGGTGCTCGAAATGAAATAGCAGTGCTCGGAGTGTTCCTTCGACTTTCAGCCTCACACTGTCAATGTGCAATGTGGGCTTAAAAGTCGTAATTCGTATATAAAAAAAACAATTATTAAAACTAAAAAATAAGCAATAAAAAAATTTTATACCCTATCTTATTGATAATATGATATTTTTAATAAAATCAATAGGTTGCTGCCTAACTATTTTCAGCAAAAATGTGATTTTTCTACTAAATTTAAAGTATGGAAAGGTGAAATATGAGTAAGCAAATTCAAGAACAATATGAACAAGGAGTGATGACCGAGGTGGCTAAGCCCCAGCTTAAACCGCCACCCATGTATAAAGTAGTATTGTTAAATGATGATTTTACACCGATGGATTTTGTAGTTGAGGTATTACTCAGATATTTTGCAATGAATATTGATTTAGCTACAAAAATAATGTGGCAAATTCATATTGAAGGGAAGGGGATTTGTGGGGTTTTTACAAGAGATATTGCTGAGACCAAAGTTTCTCAAGTTAATACATACTCAAGAATGCACGAGCATCCTTTGTTATGCAAGACAGAGAAAGTATAAGAGCAATGCCAAAGATCGGAGAGGTGTGTCATGTTAAACAAAGAACTTGAATTTACTTTGAATATTGCATTCAAAGAAGCGCGTGAAAAGCGCCATGAATTTGTAACAGTTGAACATCTTTTATTAGCACTATTAGATAATTCTTCTTCTGCTTTTGTATTAAAATCATGTGGAGCAAATATAGAACGCTTACGACGAAATTTGATTGAATTTATTAATCAAACTACACCAATTATTCCACCATCAGAAAAAGATCGAGAAACCCAACCTACGATTGGTTTTCAACGAGTGTTACAACGAGCGGTTTTTCATGTGCAATCTTCCGGTCGTACTGAAGTTTCTGGTGCAAATGTGCTAGCGGCAATTTTCAGTGAACAAGATTGTCAAGGCGTCTATTTCCTTAAACAAGAAAATGTAAATCGTTTAGACGTGGTGAACTATATTTCTCATGGTATTTCTAAATTAGAAAGCACCGATCAAAATGATGAAAGTTCAAACTTTAGTGATGAAGATGG
>JBGSLN010000331.1:0-3475 GCA_041740675.1 Gammaproteobacteria bacterium
GATATAATAATTTTGTTTCCCGCGGTTCACCTAAAAAAGCAACTCCATAAAATTTCACAATAACAAAACCTGCTAAACCTAATGTTAAAACACTCATTGCAACAATCAGTGGTGATAACACTGCCAAGGTGAAATGTACACCATCAGTATGATGAAAAAAAATGCTTAAATATAGCCACTCAGAAATAAAACCATTAAATAAAGGCAAACCTGCCATCGCTAAAGTACCAATCAGAGCACATACAGATACCCAAGGCATCGTATGAATTAACCCCCCTAATTTTCCTAAGTTTCTTTCTCCAGTTGCATGCAAAATTGATCCCGTTCCTAAGAATAATAACGATTTAAAAATACTATGATTCAACGCATGTAATAAAACGACGATCAATGCTAGATCTGCTAAGATCATTTGTCGATACTGATAAAAAATAATAGCAAGTCCTAAAGACGTAATAATAAAACCGATATTCTCCATCGAAGAATATGCCAATAATCGTTTCATATCAGTTTGCATCGCTGCATGAATAACTCCGATAAACATCGTAATCAAACCTAAACTGATCAGAGTATAACCCCACCAAACTTGTTGCAGCGGTAATAAAAAAATAAAGCTAAAGCGAATTAATCCATAAACTGCTGTTTTAAGCATCACACCACTCATTAAAGCAGAGATCGGCGAAGGCGCGGCTGGATGCGCTTCCGGCAACCAAATGTGTAAAGGAAAAATTCCTGCTTTTGCTCCAAAACCTATGAGCATTAAAATAAAAATAATATTGGCGATAGACTGTGTTATTGTTATTGATTGATGAAATTGACATGCAGAAAAGCTGCAATGAGAAAATAATAAAAAAAAGCTCACTGCAATAAATAATAAACCGCAATGAGCGATACTTAAATAAAGAAAACCAGCTTTTCTATTTTTTTTGTTAGTATCTATACTAATTACTAAAAAATAAGAACTCACAGTCATTATTTCCCATGCGAATAAAAAACTAAGCGGATCATTGGCAGTGAATACTAATAGCATCGCAAAAACAAATAATCCTTCCCAGATTTGAATTCTTTTTTGTTGGGATAAAGCAAAATGTTGATGATAATCCAAAAAAAAGCAACTGATGCCAATATAGCTAAATCCCATCAGCATCACAAAAAAGCTTGAAAGAGGATCTAGACAAAAACTTGGATGAACCCCAAAAAATATCAATGGAATAGATTGGATCACAATTTGCTGAGTAATAAAACCAACTAACCCTGTTGCTGCTGTTAACAAAGCTAAGACAATTTGATAGACGCGCAAGAGCCCAAGGAATTTTCCCTCAACGGTGATCAACAAAGTCACAATGATTAATCCTAGCCAGGCACTCAACGTGATTAAAAATAAGGTGGAGAGAAACATTTTAAATCAATAAGAATATATGAATGTCTTATAATAGATCTAACTCACGGGTATATCAATGCTAACTCCAGAAATGAAAGTTGCGTATTTTTTTTACATAACTTTCTATTCTCTTAAGCGTCCCTTAATAATTCATTACCAAAGTCGTTATAAATTTGAAATTAGCGTACAAAAAATTTTACATGAGTAGTATGGGTCGATATAATGCCTCCTTGTTTGTAATGTGAGTATTTTGCATATATTCACATGAGTTGTCAGTGATGAGCATGACAATAATAATAAAAAATTTTCATCCACAACTCTCCCAAGTAATATTTTTAACAAGAGAGAGTTTATTAATGCAAAAATTTAAAAAATTTACCTTTACAAGCTTAATGCTTGTTTCATTAACTGCATCAGCTGCAACTAATTATAAAGTTGAAGCACATCACACTGAAGCAGCTGCATCTAATCAAAATTCAGCAGAACTGAATATAGAAGCCACTGCAACTCGATTAGAAGAAGCCGCCCCTACTCTTAATCACCGAGTCGTAACACTTGCACTTGAAGCATATTACAAAGCTCGTGAAAAAGGGTATGATAAAAGAGGCATTTTATCAGTTATTGACTTTTCTTTGCCTTCTTATGAAAAAAGCTTGTGGGTATTTAATGTCAATGATGGCAAATTACTCTATAACACCTATGTTGCACATGGTAAAGGTTCGGGTGACACTACTGCAACCCATTTTTCAAATAGACCAGGATCCGAAGCAAGCAGTTTAGGTGTGTTCTTAACCGGACAAACTTATTATGGCCGCGACGGTTTGGCGATGCGACTAATAGGTTTATCAGGCAAATTCAATGATAACGTGCTTTCACGTGCTGTAGTAATGCATGGAGCATGGTATGTAAGTCAATCCTTTTTAGATGAAAACCATCGCTTAGGCCGCAGCTGGGGTTGTCCTGCTGTTAGTAAAGGTATGATTGGCCCTATCACCAATACAATTAAAGATGGCACATTGATCTTTGCTTATGCAAATGATCCTGCATGGCTTCCAGCTAGTACGTATGTTGCGTAAATAAAATTACATAGCCTGGAGGAGCAATAGCGAGTCCAGGTTACACTACACTAAAATAAAAAATATTCCTTCACTTGCTACACTGCTGTGGATACACTTATTCCTCTCGATCGATCTGCTTTAAATAGGTTTGATGCGCCATTAATTCTTCTTGTGTTGCTGTTATAACTGGCAACTCCCAAACTTTTTTAGTTTCATCAAAATTAATTTTTTCCATTTGCTGCAAATCATCCGCCGTGGTTTTAACGGTGTTACTATGCGTCACATCAAACAATGTGCTTTGGCCACTGGTCATGGCTAAATAAACCCTCGCGAGTATTTCGGCATCTAATAGTGCACCATGTAATTTTCGATTTGAATTGTCAATTTGATATCGCGAACAAAGTGCATCTAAACTATTGCGTTGCCCTGGATGCATCTTTCGTGCCATTAATAAACTATCAATAATTTTGCAGGTTTTTTCAATTGAAGGATATTTTGAATTTAACAACATGAATTCATGATTTAAAAATCCCACATCGAATGGTGCATTATGGATGACTAACTCAGCACCATCTAAATATGCACGCAAGCTTGGATAAATATCTGCAAAGGGAGGTTTGTTTGCCAGAAATGTATTAGTAATTCCATGTACTTTTAATGCCCCCGCTTCAACTTCTCGTTCAGGATTTATATAAGCATGAAAATTATTACCCGTAAACTTTCGTTTGACTAATTCAATACAGCCAATTTCAATAATTCTATGACCTTCTTTGGGCTCTAATCCTGTTGTTTCTGTATCAACAATAATTTGTCTCATTCTGACCTCATTTGTTCGTCAATCGCTTGATTCGCTAAGGCATCTGCCAATTCATTGCCATTATTGCCACTATGCCCTTTTACCCAGTTCCATTTAATTTTATGTTTTTGCGACAAGTGATCTAATTGTTGCCATAGTTCTTTATTTTTCACAGGCTTTTTTGTGCTGGTTTTCCAAGCATTTTTTTTCCAGTTAGGTAACCAATCCGTCACTCCTTGGGCA
>JBGSLN010000332.1:0-8722 GCA_041740675.1 Gammaproteobacteria bacterium
ATTACTGAGTCTAATAATATTCTTTATGGTAAAATCACTAAAATTTATCCAGAAGCAGGTGATACAGGTATTTGTGATAAATGTTCCGGAAATTTTAAAAATAAAAAGATCTTAGGCCTTACTATTATGTGGGGATTAAAGCAAACGGGTACCAGCGTTTGGAGTGGTGGTCAAATCTTAGATCCAAAAGTTGGTAAAGTATATAATTGTAAAATTACCGTTGCACCTGATGGCAAAACCTTAACGGCTCGTGGTTATATTGGGTTTTCATTATTAGGACGTAGCCAAACTTGGGTTCGAAATAAGTAGAGTTAATATGAAACACCGATTTATTGATATTTCTATTCCAATTGAAAATGATGTTGAATCTGATCCGCCAGGCTTTTGTCCAGAAATTACTTATTTCGATCAAAAGCAGTCAGTAGATCAACTATTAAATTTTTTTCCCGGATTAAGCGCAAATGACTTACCCGATGGAGAAGCTTGGGCCATTGAGAAAGTAAATTTGATTACGCATAATGGTACACATTTAGATGCGCCTTATCATTTTCATTCCACCATGGATGGCGGCAAGCCAGCGTTGACTATTGATCAAGTGCCTTTAGATTGGTGTTTTCGACCCGGTGTTAAATTAGATTTCCGTCATTTTGCTGATGGCTATGTAGTCACTGCAGCAGATGTTGAAACCGAATTAAAACGTATTAATTATCAATTAAAACCCTTTGATATTGTTGTAGTGAATACTCGAGCAGGTTCACGTTACGGTAAAGATGACTATGTTCAAAGTGGTTGTGGTATGGGGCGTGAAGCTACACTGTATTTACTAGGAAGAGGTGTACGCTTGACAGGAACTGATGCCTGGAGTTGGGATGCGCCATTTGTTCACACTAAAGAAAAATTTTCTCAAACGGGTGATGCGTCGCTAATTTGGGAAGGTCATAAAGTTGGAAAAGATATTGGTTATTGTCACTTAGAAAAATTGTATAATTTAGAAAGCTTGCCACCGTATGGTTTTACGATTAGTTGTTTTCCAGTAAAAATTAAAGCAGCATCAGCAGGCTGGACCCGTGCAGTAGCGATTTTTAACGAATAAATTAATTGGTGAGAGGCGTATCATATAAGTTACAATTGAAAATCTAAGAGTCTAATTAAATTATAATATAGTTAAAACAACCTCATTTTTGATGACAAAACGGAGATAATAAATATGAGCGATATACAAATGAAAGCCGGTCAGTTTTGTTGGAATGAATTAATAACGCATGACGTCGCTAAAGCAAAGGAGTTTTATGGGAGCTTATTAGGTTGGGAGTATGAAGACATTGATATGGGCGAGTTTACTTATACTATGTTTAAAAATGGAGAACAACAAATAGGTGGAATGATGCAAATTCCAAAAGATAAAACCAAAGAAATTCCCCCACATTGGATGAGTTACATTTTAGTTGAAGACATCACTCAGTCTTTAGAAAAAGCAAAAAAACTAGGTGCAGTGATTAAAATGCCAATAACTCAAGTGAGTGATTCTGGGAAATTTACTGTTTTGGCTGATCCAACGGGTGCACATATTGCATTGTGGCAATCACTAAAAACTAAAGATTCTCATAGCGGTTTAAGTTGTTGTTAAGCGAAATGCAAAAAAAGTAGAGATAGAGTATGGCAGTTCACCCGCAAGTACAAACTATGCTTGATGCAATGTATGCAGCAGGTTTTAAAGATGTTTCAATATTGCCTCTTGCAGAAGCACGGGCTCAATCGTTTGCTTATGCACAAGCTCGACAGTTACCAGAACAATTACCACTGCTCAGAGTTACGGATCATATTGCAGAATTAAAAGGCCGAAATCTAACGCTTCGCTTATATGAGCCTAATCACAAAACTAGACAGCATTTACTCGTGTATTATCACGGGGGTGGTAATGTTATTGGAAACATCGATCAGTATGATAAATTATGTCGTTTAATTTCTACTAAATTAGGGATGAACTTAATTTCTGTGGGTTATCGGTTAGCGCCAGAAAGTGTATTTCCTAATCAAATTTATGATGGATATGATGCACTTTGCTGGATGGTAGAAAATCAACGACATTTAAAAATTAACTTTACTAAGCTGATTGTTGCGGGCGATAGTGCGGGTGCACATTTAGCAACGATGGTGAGTTTAATGGCACGTGATTTAAAAGGTCCTAAAGTCGATTTTCAATGGCTCATGTATCCTTGGTGTGATGATAATTTCAATTATCCTTCTTATCAAACTTATGCAATTAATCATAGTTTAACTTTAACAGCAATGAGATATTTTACTGAAAAATTTTTACCGAAAGATGTTGTTAAACCATTTCCTGCGTTTCCAGCGAAATTTACCGATTTAAGTCATTTGCCACCTAGTTATATCATCACAGCTGAGAATGATGTTTTATTTGATGAAGGGAAAATTTACGCGCAGCAATTGAAAAATGCGGGTAACAAAGTTAACTATGAATGTAGAAATGGAATGATTCATGGGTTTTTTTCACATACCAGTATGTTATGAAAATATTTTGTCTATGTGTGCAAATTTGAAAGGTTATGTTGCCTGAAGAGTATATGAAACACCACTTAGAACTTTATAGTTATTATCGTTCATCAGCCTCTTATAGAGTCCGGATTGCTTTAAATTTGAAAGAAATAACGTATGAATATAAAAGTGTTTATAAATTAAGGAATGATGATCCAAAATTTTCAAAAGAATTTCATCAAAAAAATCCACAAGGATTAGTACCTTTATTAGTGATTGATCGTGAAAAGTCATTATCTCAATCCTTAGCGATTATCGATTGGCTAGAAGCAGAATATCCAAAAAATTCGATATATCCAAAGGATTCTTATATGAAAGCGAAATGTCAAAGTTTTGCTTTACATATCGCATGTGACATTCATCCATTAAATATTATGCGAGTCAAGAAATTTTTGACTGCTCCTTTGAGGCATACAAAAGTAGAAAAAATGCTGCGCCAGAAATGCAATCCGACGCAGCTGAATATGATAAAAACAGCGAATTTTGAAGTTTAATGGGTATATCTTATTTTTCTGTCGGTGCTTCAGCATTAATATGCGTGTCAGTTGCTTCATTAATAAAGAGCAGTCCTACGCCTATCAGCATATTTTTTCTCCAAACTAACTCAAAGTAAAATAAATTTATCTATCATTCCATCACAAAAATACATTCTCTGCAAAAAACTTAATTTTTCAGATATAAGTTAGAAAACGCTAAACTTTCTATAGATACAACGTTGTCTCCTTTTGAATATGTTATCGATAGATGTTTAAAAAATACTATAGAATTCTTTAAGGTTTTAAGGCATAATGACGGCTTGTTTTGGGTATTTATTAACAATATGGGTAAATTGATATGAAAGTTTTATTGAATCAAATGCTTATCGTAAAATATTTTTTAAAAGCATCTAAAGAAAATCAATCTGCTATCGGAAAGTGGTTGGAAGAAAATAAGAAATTTCAACCTGTTATGGAACAAGTCAGTAAGGAATTAAAAAATCTTCCACCCCAATTTTTTGAAGCATTAGAAAAAATGCCTGCTGATAGTAAGGCGATGGAAGATTATCTAAGTGAAAATAAAGAAATTTTAGAAAAATTCAATAAACATTTTCAAATCGAAGCTAAAGAAATTGCCTATAAGTCTCAGCAAAATTTTAAACGAGAGCTTGATTTAACAGATGTCGCAGAAGCTTGGTACTTATCAAATCCGCCAAAAATTACCGGACCTGAAGTTCAACAAATTTTATTACATATAAAAACGCAAGCTGATCAACAAGTTTGTTGGTTCGGCATGAATATCTTAGGAGCCTTATCACCGGACATCGCAAAATATTTACTGGAAACAGAAGCCGTTTTTAAAAAGATATCGCAGGACACCGTTCCTTTTGGTGCTGAACCAATTTTGCGTTTAGGGCTACAAGTTGGTTATTGCGAAAAGCAATATTCTACTTGGCAGAAATTTATTGAAAGATTTTTACAGTTTTCAGGCGATACTACATTTACCCAGCCTCTGGGTAAAGCCGCTCCAGCTTGGGCAATCAGAACAATCTTAGAACGAACTCAATATTACAAAGCAGTTCAAGAAGCTTTTAATAGCAAAGTCATTAGAGAAGCGCACCTTCTACACTCTAACGTAGATATAAACCTACTTAATAAAATTGTTGATCAAGTTATAAAACCTGAAAATCATGAGCGATCTCACGTCCCTATTGATAAAAGCAAGGAAGCCCAGTATTTACTCGGTTGGAATCTTTTACCGTGGTTAGGGGAAGAAAAACTTTTCCAGCTTGCTCAAGTAGCAGGGTATTGCAAATATGAAACCAATGATTTAACAAAAACATTTTCTAATTTCGCAAATAAAGCACCTAGATCCACAATATTATTATTAATACAAAATACTAAGAATGAAGGAATCTTGCAGTATGCTTGTGATCGATTTGTTAAAGACCCTGAAATTGCGTGGGTACTCATCACCCGATCAAAAGATATAAAATTATCAGAAAAATTAATATTCCCTTTATTATTGACTACATTATCTAGTTTAGAAAACAAGGAGAAACAAAAAGGAGCTGACGTTGTAATCGCAGCTTGGGTGCAATGTCTGACAATACCACTATCACGGGATTCGATTAATCAAGACTTACTTATCCGTTTACAAAAGACTTTCAATACAACTGAAGAACCAGAACAACTCCCAGGATTGCTATTAAGTAAGGAAACTTCAGAGCGAATGAAAGATATTAAAAATACTTTAGCGCTCTGGGTTTTTACTTTACAACTTTATTTAGAACAAAAAAGCAGTGATGCAGCTATTTTGTTCTATCATTTTGCCCAAAATCCAAAATATACTGAGCAAGCTGTAAAGGGATTGCAAGAATGTGCATCTATAGAACAAAAAACCACTCAACAATTAGCTTTTGCCAGTGCCAACGACATTACTGCTCGTTTTTATAGTGCAATGGCTATTAAAGAAAGTAGCCAATTACCTAAATTAGCCGAGCTTAATTTAGAAAGGTTTTTGCAATTAGTGAAGCAAACATCAACAACGTTACGTCAAGATGTTTTTAACAAAAAATTTCTATCAAATTTACCTACCCTGCTAACCAGCATTAAAGACAAAAAGACAGCTAGTTGTGATCTTCTAAGCTTGTATGTAAAAACATTTGAAATTCAAAATTTTAACCTTGATAGTATTGATACAAAAAAACTACGTGCTACCAACAACAATGAAGATTTGTTTTGGCTGACAGCAATTTATGCAATGAATAATAACAAACCATTAATTGCAGCTGAGTTGTTCTATGAACTTGCTAAGAATAAGAAGGGCGACTATTCTGACAAAGCTACAAAATATCTCTTAAACCTTGCAAGAACGGAAGTGCCTAATACATCTACCATGCAGCAACAATCTGACGATGTAATTTTCGCACGATTTTATTATGCGTTCTTGGCTAAGGATGAGAGTATAATAGATGACCTTGCTAAGTACATGGGTAAAAATACTCCTGTTTTTATTCAGTTGTTAAAAAATGAATTAGAGCTATCTTCAATAGAACAACTTAAGAGCGATGCGGGATTTTATCGAAAGCTTTATGATAATAAAGCTGTACAGTTTCATGATACAGGGTCGTCATTATATTTGATGCTCAATCAGGAATTAATTAGAGCAGAAATAAAGATTAGTAAACCTCCGCTTACGGATAATAAAGGAGTTACGGCTAATTTGTTATATGAGAATAAAACTTAACTTGTAACTTAGAGTGTAAAGAGTTGTTATACCACCTATGAAGAGTATAGAGCGGGTTGGAGTTTGAAGAACATTTCTTTCTACAGCCCAACTCGCCTTTATATGGTAAAGCAAAAAAGAGTGGAAACTCTTAACTGTTTTATATTAATTTTATATTAAAATTATCTTGGAGAGGAAGATAATGATAGGGAGAAAAGAAAATACGAAGGACAAACCCAAAAAATATTTAAAGCACATTTATTAAAATTTAGTATTACTGTAAAATATTAATAAAAATTAAATTCGCTACAATATTGTAAAAGTAGAAAATCAATATGTTACTAACAAAATTGTTACAATCCAAACTCCTAATTAGCGCTATATTAAATCGGTCTGGGCATTTGTCACTTTGGCTTAATACACAAAGTGAGAAGCAGTCAGTAATAGATGACTTCCTTGAGAAGTGTGCCTTCTATGTAGGAGAACCAAGTCTACTAGAACTGTTAGAACTGCTAGAAAAGGATCAAACAAAACTTAACAATATTTTATCAAATCATACTGGGTTAGTCGCTTTTCTTGAAGATGCATTGACCCCAGAAATTGTAAAGATTGCCAAGGATTGGAACCTAACTTATCTTAATTTTTTATTTGAACAAAAGAAATTTAATACAGACAACATTTTTAAAGAATTACAAGCATTTGATTCAGAAAGTATCAAGTCTTTTTTGGAAAACAAACAAATAGTTAGCAAAGCATCCTTTAGCTTTGATCAATTAACAAAGTTGATTATGTTAGCAGGGTATGCTGAGTCGTCTGATCCTATCATTACTTATTTTAGCAAGTCTAAACTGCCTGCTCATGTTGTAAAACAAGTATGGATGAGCATTGATTATGAGACATTTTCAAAGTTAATGGATAGTAAAGATTTCCAAAAATACTTGTTTGACAGAAAATTAGACCTTGAAATTCAACAACATATTGCCCAATTAATAATCGATTATGAACCTGTTCCTACCACTGCCTCTATTAAACATACTAATCAGACTGCAAGTATTGCGAAAATACTGGTTGGAAACTTTAGGTTCTTTAATAAGTTACCTGAAAAGCAGCAAGAAAATCTTGCTAAAAAAGCAGGATATGAAAGTGTTCACGCGGCTCGTGCCGAACACCCCGAAGTAATAAAATACGCTACCCTGTTTCTCGAAAGCTATTATCGTAAAAGGCAAGATAAACAAGCAAAAAATCAGTTAGGGCTTGACATTCGTAAACAGGCTTCAGCTAATTTAGTAGCTGTGAAAAAACGGTTACAAACAGCACAACATCAAGGACTTCCCACCCATGTTGTGCAACAAATTCAAAACGAAAAAAAAGACCCTGCAGATTTATTCACACCCCGTGAACAACAACTCTTTGACAAATTATGCACACGTCCGTTTGTACTGCAGCATGGAACCGCCTATTATAATGCCATTAAAGAGAGCGGTAATGTGCTAACATCTACAGAACAACGTCGAAAAGAGGCCGCTCAAAAAGCAAAGGACAAAGGACTAAAATTAGATGAACAAAAACATGCTCGAAATAATGTTGTGTCACATACACCGAATACTACAGGTAATGATGATACTACTTTTTATGCCTTTAAAAGTACCGCTAACTCTGTTCCTGCTGCTTTCAAAGAAGGTACCTTGATTGAAATAGATCTAGACAAACGTTTTGAAAAGCATCCTGAAGAAGCACAACAATATTGGAGCAGTGAATCGTTTTTTCCCAATACTACTAATCATACACTAGCGCCATTATTGGTAGGAGAAACTAGGTACACTGTTAAATGTCGAGCATCAGGAGGTACACTAAAAAATGGATGGAGTAGGATCCATGTATATGAATTACCTGATGGTGAACGTCGAGAAGAAGTTTTTGACTATGGCAGTGAATTAGCTGTTGGTAAACAGATACCCATATTTCGTTATATGCGTATAATTGAACAACTGCGAATAGTAGATCCGGGATACCGAGAGTATATTTTAAAAAATATTGATAATGAGCAGGCCAT
Organism: Gammaproteobacteria bacterium; assembly: GCA_041740675.1. Classification (GTDB taxonomy): domain Bacteria; phylum Pseudomonadota; class Gammaproteobacteria; order JBGSLN01; family JBGSLN01; genus JBGSLN01. Next base: position 7,814 of record JBGSLN010000332.1, read on the forward strand.
TGATAGATTTGTAGAAGCGTTCACTAGAGTACGTATATTTGAAATTAATAGAGTGGTACGTCAACCACTCAATATTCCTGAGGTAACCATAACTGAGGCTTCACACTTGAAAGACACCAGGAGTAAATTGGAGCAGTTATCCCGTACTATTAAAGCAAAAAATGAAATCTTTCAAAGCGACTTACAAGGAATTGATTTAAATGTTCATCGCTCTTCCTCTGAAAAATTTTCTATGCCAGGTATTTCTCAGCCACTTTGTTTAGAACATATTTTGGCAGTAGCTGTTGTGCACGGTACTATTCCCCAATTAGAACTGCTTATAGATAATGGCGCTGATATTAATTTTATGGAATCATATAGTAGTGCTACTGCCATTTTATGTGCAGTAGCACTACAGGATGAATACAAAGTTAAATTTCTTATCGAAAAAGCAAAAACACTACATAAACATAATCTCAGTTATCCGCTTAATTTAAATGTTATTACTAGAAGTGGTAGAACTACGCCTCTTTCATTAGCTGTTAGCTTGGAAAATCTTAACATCATGCAAATGTTGTTGGACAATGGAGCGTGTGATAGTGAAGTGTTATTAAATGAAGCAGCTGAACTAGCCGAAAAGCAGGGTTATAAAGAAGGGTTAATATTATTACTTCAATATGGTGCAGATTCGAATCAACTCAAAAATTCGATATTTGTACGGAATGCTGTGGTTAATGAAATTTCATCTATCATAAAGCTTAAAAGTGAAAAGAATGCTTTTCGTTTATTAACAGCCCCAATTCCAATTGCGCAAAACCATGATCGTTTGACTGAGATTGTTTCTCTAGCTATAGCACATGTTTCCAATACAAAAATGCCCGCTAAGCTTAAAGAACTTCGGAAGCTGTTAAGTACTGCTTTCAAGAATGA
>JBGSLN010000333.1:0-3628 GCA_041740675.1 Gammaproteobacteria bacterium
TATTAGAAAAAGATGGTTCTTTATTACTGAAGCAGAATTAACTAAAGAACAGGATAGTATTTCTCATTTAATAGTTAATCGACGTTTTAAAGAATGTGAGACTGTGGTTACGCCTGCAATAGAGAGAAATGAAAAGCCAGCAACAATTGTTAGTCAATGTGATTCTCGAGCAATAGCTGTTCTTTTTGATGCTCTAAAACAAAATAAAGCCGGACCGTTACAAGCTTATGATACTCAAGATAGTGGTGATTTCCAAGATATTCTCTCTGAAGCTTTGAACTTTTTGAAAGTAGGTACATATGCTTCACAAAGAAATAATTCTAACTTTTCAGTAGCAGTGACTAGACTTGCAGTAGCCATTAGATACAGTGCTGACGGAATGCAATATAGTTCTGAAGCTGTTTTGCCCCTATATGAATATTTGGAAAAACGATTCTACGCAGCAACAGATGAAAATCGACAGACATATTTAGACTTGATGGTAAATTTAGTTTATGTTGCTCGAGATGAAAGAATTGCTAAAAAACTTTTAGAAACAAGTTGGTGGATAAAACAGCGAGGTAATCATCCCAGCACTAAACTTAGCGGAGATGATTTAATTCATATTGCGAATGTTTATGAAACCAATGAAAATATTATCGAGATAATTAAAAAGGATTATACACACCAGATTGAGAAAACAGATGCAGAGAAATTAAATTCTACTCATTTAGTTGAGCAGCTTGGACTCGTGAACAAATTTCAGGAAGATGGAAGAATAGATTTGCTTGACAAGGCTATGAAGTGGTTTGTTTTTGATCCAATATATTGGATGGGTAACAATAGCATCACAGACAAAGAGACTCCAGAAGAAAAATTTGACAAGTACTTTCTAAACTCACCTAAAGATTGTGCTCTTGATGCAAAATACCCAATTGAACATATTCTTTACGCAATTACTGCTTATGAAGAGAATCAAAGAACTACAGAGGCAGATAAGATAATTAAATTTGGCGCTTCAAGGTTCATAACATTCGATCTTATCAGAGAACTCATAGAATATTGTGACTATGATGTTGAGAAGGCAACTAATGAAAAAAATATAATAGAGATGTTAACCAATCAGCATGTAATGCGTTTTATTTCAGAAAATGATTTGATGTCAATGAAACAGTTAGCTGAATTATTACGTAATGAAAAATTTAGTCAACTAATCCAACTTAATTATCCGCTTACTCATAAGCAATTTCATAAATTAATTGATGAATTTGCAAAGAGCGACAAAGAAATCCCAAACATGATGCCTGGAACTATTTATGCTGAAGTAGCAAGACAAGCAAAATTAAAAAAGACGTTAATTCAATCTCTAGAAGTTCCGAAATTACCAAATTATCAAGAACCATCGCAAGACCCAGACAGCTTAATAGCAGTCCCTGTTGTTGTGGAACAACAAGTTGATGTCCAACTTAAAGTTGAAATTGAACCACCTGATGTAAAGGTTGTAATACCAAAACAACGACCCAAAGTATCAAAAGAACCAATTGTACCTACATACTGTGGTGAAAATCCTTTGGAAATTTTGAATGAACCAGGTTGGATAAATAATTTAGATTATATTCGATTATTCATTAAACTTGAAAAAACAGAAGATATTCGAAAATGTTGGGTTCATATTCCAACGCGTTATAAGTTTTTTGAAACAGTAGCCTATAATGAATTATTTAATGCGTTTACACAAATGCAAAAATTAAAAGATGCCCAAGAACTTTTTAACTTATTAGCAATTACTCAAGTACAGAAATTGTTTTTTTACACCACAGATGTAAAAAGCTTTATTACTTTATGCCAAAGCCAAATTGTTCAGAACTATTTTACAACAGGAAATATGCAAGAAAAATTTAAGGCATTTGATACATTTGTACCGATAATTATTGGAAAAGAAGGTAAAGAGGCTGAAGAGGCTGAAAAAGCGTATAGTGAATTTATAATTGATATTCAGGAAAAAGTAAACGAAGCAGAAGCACAGAGACGGAAAAAGAAAGAAGAAATAGTAACTTTATCAAATTCACCAAGACAAAAAATTGAATATGAAAAGATTTTATCAGCCCCTGAATCTGCAATGTTTGCTGATTTATGCAGTGCGCTATTATATGCTGCAACAAATGATTTTATAGCATTTACTAATGCCTGGAACAATGAAATTGTGAGGAACCGACTTTTTAATAGTGAAGATAAAGTTAAAAATAACTTTTTTTATCAACTATTCACAGCTATAGAGAGGAATAAGGCTTACTACTTAGTGAGGATTTTGGAGCCAGACTCTATGTTACAAGTCTTTAATAATACTACAGATGTAGAAAAATTTAAGCGTTTATGTACACTGCTTACCGTTAGTGAGTATTTTACGAATGAAGGTTCGCAATATCGACATGTAGGTTTTGAAGCTATATCGGCCGATTTTATTCCTGCTATCTTTCAAACAGAGGAACGACAGCAATCATTAACAACAGCTGACGAAACATGGAAAAAGTTTTTAGGACAATTAATTGTATTATCAACGGAAACACCTGAAGAGGCCAGAATTGCGGCAACCAGAATCAATGAAACGCTGCTTAAACTGGAAAATAAAATGGAAAATGTCGTACAATTCTACACTTGCCTTAACGCTATATTGCAAGAATATGAGAAAAAGCGGCAAAATCCTATGGAAGATACTCCCGAATTGGAGAGAGCTAAGGCAGCTGTAAGCGCGATAAAAGTGAAATAGTATAATAGCAACATAGAAAAAGTTTTGGGAGAATGAGCAATGGCTAATGGAAAAAATCAACCATCATATACGTATGAAACATTAGGTCATAGATTATTAGGTAATAAAAAAGAACTTAAGCCATATTATGAAACTTTAACTTTAGAACAAGGCCAAGATTTATTTATAATGCATAAGGAACTTAAAGCTTTAAGAGAGCAATTAGCTGTTCGTGAAGCAGATGCAAAAAATGCTCGCACACGATATGAAAATATTTCGGCAGAATTTTCAGAACGAGAATTGGAGCTAATGAGACGAGAGATTGAATACAGTTCATTGAGTCCAGGAGAAAAGAAAGAATTTGATAAGCAATTTCCTATTTCTTCTCTAGATATGGTCATAGAAGCACGTGATGCGAATACTGCAGCAATATTGGCACTTAGAGAGATTCAAAGGCTAGCTAACGAAAAAGTAGATAGAATCACAGCTTATCTCAATGCTGCAGATGCTACAGCAGTAGTTGCCAATAATCTCCTGCAAGACCCAAATTTTTCCTCTGCTTTTGAATTGAATGGCAGATCTGGCAAAGGAAATTAGGCACCCAGATTCTGAGAGAATATTTTGGGTTCCGTCACAAACTTTTTAATAGGCCCAGAGTGATCCTGCTACAGTTTAATAGACACACCGAACAGAGTAAACTATCTGTTAGGAATGCACTATGGCGAAGAAAAAATTTGATAAAGAATTTAAAATTAATGCAGTAAAATTAGTTAAAGAACAAAGGTTATCAGTCACCCGGGTGAGCCATGATTTAGGGATTGGACAATCAACATTGCAACGTTGGATGCGTGAAATTAAGGATTATGGTAAGGAAAATGCATTTCCAGGTAGCGGTAAATTAAA
>JBGSLN010000334.1:0-3425 GCA_041740675.1 Gammaproteobacteria bacterium
TCATATAAAAATTATTTGTAAGTTCAGTTGTAGAATATACAGGGTTGCTTGTATTAGAGTGAATATTTTCTGAATTATGATGCTGTTGCTCCTGACTAAGTTGATTTTTTAATGCATATGAAAAATTAACAATAAATCCAGAGATGGTTTTTAGTTCATCATGCTCTAGCTTTACAATAATTAAGGAAAAAGTTTAATCCAATAATTTAATACTGAATATTATTAATTCATTCTATATGATTTTAACTCATTTTTATAACACTTCCATTTTAAGGTAAATATAAAGAGTATATTTGTTAGTTTACAAACAGTTTAACCTATGTTGATATCATGCCTGACAGTATTTTTTTGCTATTTTGATAACGTTCCGCGTTTGTATCCACTAATGTGATATGTCCTAATTTGCGGTTTGGCTGAGGCTCTTTTCCGTACATATGAAAATGAGTTCCAGGAACTTGCAGGCATGCATTTATTGGCAACATTTCACTGATACAATTTAATAAATAACTATATCCTATGGCTTCTGTACTGCCTAAAGGTAAATTATAAATAGCGCGCAAATGATTTTCAAATTGGCTGGTGTATGCACCTTCAATGGTCCAATGTCCTGAATTGTGGACACGTGGCGCTACCTCATTAATAATCAAATTTTTCCCATCATAAAAAAATTCGATGGTAAGCACACCCACATATTGAAGTGCATCTAAAATTTTAATGGCATATTTTTGAGCTTCGAGTACTAGTTCTGCATGATTAAAAGGTGCTTCAGATGACCTCAAGATCCCTTTCATATGATAATTTTGAACCAAAGGATAAAAACAAGTTTCACCGTTTTTATTTCTAGCTGTAATCAACGATAATTCAGTTTTAAATGAAATAAATTCTTCAAGAATTAAAGGTTGTGTTTGCAGATGAACCCAACTTTTGGAAATATCATCGGGTGTTCTTATCATATATTGGCCTTTTCCATCATAACCAAATCGTCTTGTTTTTAAAACCGCAGGTAGTCCCAGGTTAGAAACAGCTTGTATTAATTCTGCTTCTGTTTTAACGCTTAAAAATTCAGGTGTAGGGAGATCCAGTGATTTCAAAAAATATTTTTCATATAACCGATCTTGAGTTACTTCCAATGCTTTAGTAGAAGGATAGAGGGGCTTTGTTTTTAAAATAAATTCAGCACAGGACAGTGGGATATTTTCTGTTTCAAAAGTTACACAATCTACCTCTGCTAAAAATTCACTTAACGCAGCTTCATCAGTAAATTCTGCGACCCTCAGGTTTGTAACCTCACTTGCACACGCTTTTGGATTTGAGTCAAAACATTCCGTATGAATTCCTAATGGATAAGCAGCTAACGCTAACATACGTGCAAGTTGACCGCCACCCAGAATGCCTAGCTTCATAAGTACTCCTATTTTGGATTTGGATTATCAAGTATTTTTTGTGTTTGCTGTGCTCTGTATTGCTTTAAACTATCTCGAATATCTGGATACTTATTAGCAAGCATTGCAGCTGCAAGGAGCGCTGCATTGATTGCACCTGCTTTTCCTATGGCTAACGTACCTACGGGGATGCCAGCTGGCATCTGCACTATTGATAACAATGAATCCATGCCATTTAAAACTTGCGAAGGTACTGGAACACCCAAAATGGGTAAAGACGTTTTGGCAGCGGTCATTCCTGGAAGATGAGCAGAGCCTCCAGCACCTGCAATAATGATTTCTATTCCTCGAGCTTCTACAGTTTCTGCATACTGAAACAATTTATCAGGTGTTCGGTGTGCAGAAATAATTTCTGCTTCGTAGTTAATCGTTAAATTATCTAAGGTTTTTGCTGCATGGGCCATGACTTCCCAATCACTTTGAGAACCCATAATAATACTGACTAAAATTTTCTTCATAAATTGCGCTCTCTTATGTATGTCTTTGTTATGCTTTAATGAGTTTTTGTATTAATACTTCTATTGTCCATTATTGAACAAATAGTTATTTAAGTGATAACCAACCTTATTAAATTTCTCCTAATTTTACGGGTTACAATAAGGGCAATATCGCTGTTCTGCAAATTCTCGCCCATCAGCGCGCGCTTGATAAATCTTATATTCACATTTAAGACAACTTATCACTTTTTGATAATAAAGTTCTGTGGGTGTACTACATGCTTCGCAAACTAAATGACCCTCTGTCGAGATTTTTCCAAAGCCTGGTGTTTGACATTGTGGGCAGGAGTGCTGAATGCGTTTCACTAATTTAATCGCTAATGTTTTTATAACCTCCATTCGAGAGGGATTCATCATAGCACGCATATCAGTTTCTAGACGAACTGTATGGCTATAGTGAAAAGCTTCTTGAATGGCTGTCTTAAGGTGCTTAAGTTCACGGATGCCCTTTTCAAGAAACTCTGTGTTATCATCTAATGAACGAACAATCAGGCCATGCATAGGAAATTTTGCTTTTATAATAAAATCTTCATAATCATCATGGATAGTAATATCCATATGACCGTAGTTGGTTGCTGTTGATATTTCAACTTCAGAAATGATTAAGTTATTATCTAAATCTACAAATACCATTAATTCTGTATCGCCAGGTGCAAAATACAGATAAGGATGTGGCCCAAAACTTCCTTCATTGGCAATAGCATATTGATATCCAAATTGTTGGGCAGCCATTTTTGCTTTACTGAGGGCTGTTTCGTATGCAGATAATTTCCTTGGTATTTCTCCTGTGAAAGTGCCGAATTGATCAGTATCATATTGATGAGAGACATGCATAGTACAACCTAACTCCAATTCAAAAATAGGCTGAATGACTTCTTCTTTCTGGTGCTTCGTCGCTAGAATAATAATTTTATCTTTATACATACTTAAATAGTAGCTCCGAAAATAATATTTATCATCTACAATCACAGTTCGGAAAAAGTTTAACCTACTTTTATGGAACAACCGTAAAATATAGTTATTAATAAAGTATTCAAGGTATCATCTCTGTCTTCATAACTAATATAGATTTTTTAAACGCGGCTTTTTTGAGGCGATCGTGAACAGCAAACCACGGCATTTGATTAGGGGGTTCTTCGATTAAAATAGCTGCGGACATTACAGTATCCACTTCTCTTAATTTTGCATAAAGTAACCGTGCATACTCTTTTGCATCCTGTGGCATCAAAATCCATATAATATTTTCATCGAATTCCTTTTTCTTTTTTTGAAAGCTCACTACTGCCACCTGTTTATTTTCTAATTGAAATTGATCAAGCATTACGCTTATTTTTTCAAAAGACAAAACATGTAAAGGAGAATGAGGTGCATAATGACTTTTCATAGCACCAGGAGCACGAGTAGTTAAGTTAAGATCATCTGCAATAATACAGTTTACTATACTATTAATCTGTTCTGGCGTGATTACCCCTAGCCGAAGAATTTT
>JBGSLN010000335.1:0-10803 GCA_041740675.1 Gammaproteobacteria bacterium
CCTTTGTTAATACCTGAACGGATTTGTGATGAACTATTAGCTTGGTTAACGATGCACCCACATTTAAAGCCAATTTTAGTATTGCATTGTAATCATCCTCAAGAAATTTCAGAAGAAGTAGAAATAGCCTTAGAAAAGTTAATGGCGAACGGTGTAATGTTATTAAATCAATCAGTATTATTAAAAGGAATTAATGATACGGTAAAAATATTGATTGAATTAAGTGAGACACTATTCGCTGCAAATGTGCTACCCTATTACATACATTTATTGGATCGAGTAAGTGGGACAGCACATTTTGAAGTGTCTGAGGATGCGGCAATTCAGTTAATACAAGAAATGAGTACAAAGCTTCCCGGATATTTAGTGCCCAAGTTAGTGCGAGAAGTGGCAGGAGAACAGGCAAAAACATTAATTTAATTGTGAATGTAGATTATAATTCCTAAAACTCATTTGGAATAAGTATAAATGGAAAAGTATTAGAAATTATAGTTTATAACCATAAAAAGAGGGATTTATGAGTAAAGCACTTGAATATCATGCTAAACCAAGACCTGGAAAATTAGCTATACAAATTACTAAACCTATGGAAACGCAAGAAGATTTATCATTGGCATATACCCCAGGTGTAGCAGAACCGGTACGTGAAATTGCCAAAGATCCAGAAAAAGCGTATGAATATACCTCCAAAGGCAACCTTATTGCGGTAATTACTGACGGTTCAGCTGTATTAGGTCTTGGCAATGTAGGTGCGTTAGCAGGTAAACCAGTAATGGAAGGAAAAGCAGCGCTATTCAAGCGATATGCTGACATTGATGCGATTGATTTAGAAATTGAGGCGGGTAATGCCGAAGAGTTTATTAATACTGTAGTACGCGTTTCCCCCAGTTTTGGTGGTATTAATTTAGAAGATATCAAAGCACCTGAATGCTTCCATATTGAAAACTCGATAAAAAATCAATTAAAAATCCCAGTGTTTCATGATGATCAACATGGAACTGCCATCGTAATTGCTGCAGCATTATTAAATGCGTTGGAATTACAGAACAAAAAATTAAAAGATGCTGTGATTGTTTGTTCAGGTGCTGGTGCCGCTGGATTAACTTCAATGCATTTACTAATTAACCTTGGCGCTTCAAGAAATAAAATTTTTATTGTTGATAGTGAAGGCGTGATTCATTCTGGAAGAACAAAATTAAATCCATACAAATTTGCATTTGCGATTGAAACTGAGAAACACACACTTGAAGATGCCATGAAAGACGCTGACGTATTTATTGGTGTTTCCGCTCCAAATATTTTATCAGCAGAAATGCTTCGTAGTATGGCGCCAAAACCTATTGTATTTGCAATGTCTAACCCTGATCCAGAAATTGATCCGACTTTAGCACGAAAAGTCCGTGATGATTTAATCTTAGCAACAGGGCGTAGCGATTTTCCAAATCAAGTGAATAACGTATTAGTATTCCCATTTATTTTCCGTGGGGCATTAGATGTAAGGGCAACTACCATCAATATGGAAATGCAAATTGCAGCAGTTTATGCTTTAAAAGAATTAGCTCGACTACCCGTACCAGAGATTGTGAAAAAAGTTTATGGTGTGAAAGAATTAAGTTTTGGGTATGACTACATTATTCCTAAACCGAATGATCCACGATTATTAGAAGTTATACCAACAGCAGTTGCCAAAGCGGCACGAGAAACTGGAGTGGCAAAGCTGATGGGGGTTTGAGCTCACAGGTAGGCCTTGCGCTACAACCACACTCTTTTTGAGTATACGAAAAAGCTAAATACATTCTTACTAAAACGAGAGTAAAATAATTTATGATAGACATAAGGGAAAAGCTGCAAACATTACAAAAAAATTTCCAATCCATCGAGTTACAAACTTTATTTGCAATAGATGATCAACGTGCAAAAACCTATTCACAAGAAGCAGCCGGCATATTTTTAGATTATTCAAAAAACTTATTCGATTCATCAGTACTCGAACAATTGTTGGAATTAACACAAGCGGCAAATTTGCAAGAGAAAATCCAAGATCTTTTTGCTGGAAAATCCCTAAATAATACTGAAAATCGTCCAGCCTTGCATATGCAATTACGTGAACCATTAAAACAAGCAAAATCAGAAATTGCGATTATGCGACAGCGAATGCAAACTTTCAGTGAAGCTATTATTGCTGGAAAAATAACAGGCTTTTCAGGAAAATCTTTTACTAATGTAATAAGTATTGGAATAGGAGGTTCAGATTTAGGCCCTAAATTAGTTTGTGAAGCATTAAAGCATTATCAAAATAATTCATTAAATTTTCACTTTATTTCTAATGTTGATGACTATCATCTAATTCAAATATTAAAAAATTTAAAACCAGAAACCACTTTATTTATTATTACTTCAAAATCATTTACTACGATAGAAACTTTGTTAAATATGCAAACTGCTAAACAGTGGTTTATCAATAACAGTAAAACTAGAGATGGATGGAAAGATCATTTTGTTGCAGTAACTGCAAATACTGCTCAAGCAAAGTTAGCTGAATTTAAAGAAGAATTTATTTTTCCATTTTGGGATTGGGTAGGTGGCCGTTATTCACTATGGTCCACTGTCGGTTTGAGTATTGCGCTCTGCATTGGGGCTAAAAATTTTGAAAAGTTTTTGGCAGGAGCTCATGCAATGGATAACCATTTCAAAGAAAGTAATTTTAATGAAAATATGCCAGTTATTTTGTCCTTATTGGAAATTTGGTACAGTAATTTTTGGCATGCTGAAACACAAGCAATTATTCCTTATGCGGCACAATTAAATTTTTTTCCAAGTTATTTGCAGCAATTAATAATGGAAAGTAATGGGAAAAACGTCAGTCGAGCAGGAGAAATTTTAGCGTATAAAACAAGCCCAATCATTTGGGGAGAAGCGGGTACAAATTGCCAACACAGTTTTATGCAGTTACTACATCAAAGCCAACGACTAATTCCAGTTGATTTTATCGCTGTACTCACCACTTCGGGATCAAAAGAACATCATCAGCAATTATTGGCGAATTGTTTTAGTCAAGCCAGAGTTTTGATGACAGGTAAGGATAAAAACGTGGCTTTAGATGAATTAAATGCGGCAGATTTTAGTGAAGCAGATGCAAAAAAATTAGCACCACATAAAGTATTGCCTGGTAATCGTCCTAGCAATATGTTGATATTACAAGCAGCAACTCCGGAGACTATAGGTGCATTAATTGCTTTATACGAGCATAAAGTCTTTAGTTCGGCAATGATTTGGAACATAAATCCATTCGATCAATGGGGCGTTGAAATGGGAAAGCAAGTAGCTACCACAATGTTACCCAAAATTAAAAAAAATGAGCTATTCTTAGATTATGACACTTCAACAAATCAACTAATCGAACTTTACAGGAATAATAATGAAAAAACGTAAAGACTACCCATTTCGTTCTTATGAAGAAGAAATTGAGCACCGCAAATCTACTAAAAAATATAAACTAGCATTTACTGATGAAGATTTTTTATTACGTGAAGATTTACGATCAGTACGCTTGCTTTTAGAATATAAAAAAGCTGAAATTGTCTTGGATGAACAAAATATTCAGTCGACGGTTGTGGTTTGTGGGAGCTCTCGGATTATTTCAAAAGAGCAAGCACATGCTGAATATGATATTGCAAGGCGATATGCGGATCGATATCCACGAGATAAACAAGGCCAATATGATTTAAAACTGGCGAAGAAAAAGCTAGAAATGAGCGAATTTTACGAAGCCTCTCGTGCATTGGCTATTCTAATTTCATCCAGTAAAGAAGCTCGACATGCGGGAGAGTTTGTTATCTTAACCGGTGGTGGCCCAGGAATAATGGAAGCTGCGAATAAAGGAGCATTAGAAAACAATGCGAAATCATTAGGCTTAAGTATCTTTTTACCGACAGAAGAAGAACCGAATCAATATATTCCTGACGAATTACACATTCAATTTCACTATTTCGCAATGCGAAAAATGCATTTTTTAGCGCGTGCTCGAGCCGTAGTATTTTTCCCAGGCGGTTTTGGTACTTTAGATGAATTATTTGAAACATTAACTTTAGTTCAAACAAAAAAAATTAAACGTTTTCCAATATTGTTATATCACAAAGCATATTGGCAAGAAATCATAAATTTTGATGCTTTAGTTGAAAATGATGTGATTACCAAAGATGATTTAAATATTTTTCACTTCGTTGAGTCTGTAGAAGAGGCTTGGAATACAATCAAAGAATTTTATTTAATGTTGGTACCTGAATTAGTAAGAAAAGTTTAGGATCTGATTACAAGTCCACTATGTCAGCCACCATTCGGTGATTTTCTGTACTTGGTTGTTCATTTACTTTGGTCTAAAGTTCGTTACGGTACTCGAAAATCAACGATTTTTGTTAGGGCGTAGCGAAATGTCAACAGGCTTTAACAATTTTTAGCAAAATTCCTTTATTGTTATTATTTCTCTATATTCACATTTAGCAAATAACAGTATAATCAAATATAATGAAGAAATAATTGAATGAGTTGTATGAAAATGTGGGATCCAACTTCTTGGCAAAATAAACCATCGGCTCAAAACTTTGAGTATCCGAATCCAGCAAAATTGCAAGCAAGCGTGAATAAATTAGCACAATTACCGCCTTTGGTAACAGCGATGGAAGTATCAAGGTTAAAGGAACAGTTAGCAAAAGTTGTACGAGGTGAAGCATTTTTGTTACAAGGAGGGGATTGTGCTGAGAGTTTTGCAAATTGTCGAACTCAGCCAATTACTAATAAATTAAAAATTTTATTGCAAATGAGCTTGATACTCATTCACGGAATGCGTAAGCCTGTTGTTCGAGTAGGGCGTATTGCTGGACAATATGCAAAACCACGGAGTGATGCCACTGAAACCCAAGGTAAAATTACTTTACCAAGTTATCGTGGGGATTTAATAAATAAGCCCGGATTTAGCCAGCAAGATCGCGAACCTAACCCAGAATTAATGGTACAAGGTTATCATTATGCTGCCGTGACTCTGAATTATATTCGTGCTTTAGTCGATGGTGGTTTTGCTGATTTACAACATCCAGAATATTGGAATTTGGATTTTGTAAAACATTCTCCATTGGCAGAACAGTATCAAAATTTAGTGCACTCGATTAATGATACCTTAAGTTTCATCAAGAGTATTTCTGGAATTCAAGCCAGTAGTTTAAGTCGCGTAGATTTTTATACTAGCCATGAAGCACTTAATTTATTTTATGAACAACCATTGACTCGCAAAGCTGATGATGGTCATTATTATGATTTATCTACGCATTTTCCTTGGATAGGTATGCGTACAGCTCAATTAGGCGGAGCTCATGTGGATTATTTTCGTGGTATTGCTAATCCCATTGCAGTAAAAATCGGTGCTGAGATGCCTGCTGAAGATTTGTTGGAATTAATAGATATACTTAATCCAACAAACGAAGCAGGTCGATTAACTTTAATTGTTCGACTTGGTGTTGCTAACGTTGCAAAACAGTTACCAAAATTAATTGAAATAGTTAAAACAAAAAAGAAACAAATTCTCTGGTCTTGCGATCCAATGCATGGCAATACCCATAAAACAGAATCTGGCATCAAAACCAGACGTTTTGATGATATTTTGTTTGAACTTACACAATCATTTCATATCCATAGAGAAATGCAAAGCCATTTAGGGGGGGTGCATTTTGAATTAACCGGGGAAAATGTAACAGAGTGTATTGGTGGTGCAAGAGGTTTATCTGAATCAGATTTATCAACAGCCTATGAAACTTTATTGGATCCTCGGTTGAATTACGAGCAATCTTTAGAAATGGCGATGTTAATTGCCCAACAATAAATATCCAATATTATCAATAAAATTATAAGAAACTATCAAAATATACATTAAAGTTCATGCAAGTTAAAAAACTTTCTATAATATCAGCTAAAATTAATATGAACCTAGAGTAAAAGTAGTTGTAATATATGAATGAATTTTCCAATAAACTATATCATTTCGAAAAATTTTTTAGCTTGTCTCCTGATTTGCTATGTGTGGCCAATATTGCTGGATATTTTGAACAAGTCAATCCATCATTTACCCAAATATTAGGCTATAGTGAAAATGAATTGTTAGCAGAACCATTTGTAACCTTTATCCATTTAGAAGATATTGCAAACACTCAAGCTGAATTAGCTAAGTTAGCTAAAGGAATAGCAACAATTCATTTTGAAAATCGGCTAAAATGTAAAAATGGCACTTTTCGTTGGTTTTCATGGAAAGCTTTTTATGAAACCGAAACAGGCTTGCTTTATGCAACTGCTAGAGATGTAACAGAAAAAAAAGAATTAGAAACAAAGTTAATTGAATTCTCACGTTTAGATCCTCTCACTGCGGTGTTAAATCGACGTGCTTTTACTGAGTTATGTTCTTCTGAACTAAAAACAGCTGCTCGTAATCAATATCCAATTTCAATTATAATCATTGACGTAGATTATTTTAAAGAATTTAATGATAATAAAGGACATATACAAGGTGATAAAATTTTAAAAAAAATTTCAAAGACACTCAAAAAACATTTATCTAAAAGTACTGATTTAATTGCTCGTTATGGTGGAGATGAGTTTTTAGTATTATTAAGTCATACTAATTTACTGCAGGCCATTAATGTAGCTGAAGAATTGAGACAATCGGTAGAAAACCTGAAAATTCCTTATAAACTAACAGACACATCAAAAATTTTATCAATTACTCTAGGTGTGACGACGATTACTCCTAATAAAAATTATTCTGTAAACCAACTGATTATTGCTGCCGATGAAGCATTATACAAAGCTAAGAAAGCAGGACGTAATCAAGTATTGGGCTTTGATTTTAATAATTGATCATAATACAAAGGCATCATTTTTCCATGATAACCAGGTGTTAGCATATATACATAAGGGTTTGTTGCTTTTATAGAAATTTTTGAACCAGTTATTTTGTTAACAACTTTTGCCAATAGCTGTTGAATAGACTTTGTTTCAAAGCTAGTGCTAGCAGCAATCCCAGGCATTTTTACTGCGAAAAAAGCATTAAAACAATCACGATAAGATTGTAATGAAAATTGTTTTTTTAATTTTTCAACAGGAAGGTTTTCTGTAATGCGAGAACCATGATCCCCATTAACGATGATAATGGTCTTTTTGTAGATTCCTGCTTGTTTTAAATCAGCAAGCAACATTTGTACTTGTTTTGTAACACAGCGAACCTGATTTTCATACAGTGTATATCTTTCAATACGTGTTTCAGCTGTATTCATTACCGGGTCAGCACTAATATTAATTTCCCATGACCTAGGGTTTTTAATTAATTGGCAATTTGCATCATAAACATAGGGATTATGTGGTCCCAAAATATGAGCATAGAAAAATGTACCATAGGGATGTTGTTTCACATCGTGAGCAATTTGTTGAAAAATCACCGGTATTAAAATAGCACTGGTTCGTGCTTGATACCAACCCCAAGAAGGGATATCGACACCAAAATAACTCAAAGTTGGGGCAAGATAATATTGATAGCTAGTTTGGAACATAGCATAAACATGTGACCATAATAAATAACTTTTGAGTATGAATAAAAATTTGTCTTTAGTTGAAAAACCTAATCCTTTAATACTGTTTAAGTTTGCAGCTGGATAATCAAAGCACGATTCAATAGGGTATTGATCAGGTTCACAATAGTCGATTAATCTATTGAATTGATATACCCGAATGCGATAGCCTTTTTGGGCCATCAGTTTGAAATATGTATTTTGTGTTAATCTGGAGTTATGTTTGAAATAATAATGACTTTCCGGTTTGTTAGAGAAATTTATTAAATTAGATACAGAATTAAAAGTTTGGACATAATGAGAATAAGCTGCTCCATAAATATGAAATCCATTTTTATTATAAACACTTTCTAACTCAGTTTGTAGTTCCTTGCCTTGAGCAATATTAGTCGGAATACCATCTATGCCAGCGTGTTCATCAAGCATCAAATGAATTACTGGCGGAAGATCATTATTTCGCGGTTGTTTAACCGGGAAATGGTGTTCTGTATAGCTTGACATTTGGTGTTTGATTGGAAATACCAGTGTTGAAAAAATAAAGACTACTAGCATAATGCTTAGAATTGTACGAATGTGGTTTTCTAAAAACACATTCAGTACCAAAGCAATAAAAAACACTAAAAGAACAGTAGTATTAGTTTTGAAATACGGAAGAAAACTTAAACAGATAACAATTGCTGCAGTAGCAATAAGAATATGCCCAACCCAGCCAAACAGTTTTTCAAATTGAGTAATGATGAATGCCACAACAATTAGAGAGACTAAGAGCAGGACTACTTCAGCATTAAAAAAACCATAAACCGTATATTTGATATAATAAATAAAGGGAGCAATAAAAAGTAATATGTAAAAAAGAAAATTATTTGAAAATGAATATTTAGTAAGCTTAGTCATATGTTTTATACCAAATTAACTTTCTTTCAGTATTTGTTAAAGATGTCGTTTTAATAATAGCGGCTTTTTCCTGAATCAATTTAATAAAATTATTGTAATCATAGTCCATGAAAATATCTTGGCGAAATTTTAACATCAATTGAACTTTTGGATCTGTTTTTGGAACAAATTCAATTACACCTGTTGAGGCTATAGAAAATAAATAATTAATAATTTCTGATAACGGCACATTATTTTGAATTCTTAAATGATGAATTAATGCAAGTGCTAACAAACTATCCGCATTATTCCTCTCAGATAAGCTTTTACGTTCTTTGTTATTCCAACCTAATGCTGGTGAAGGATTAGCAAAATTCATCACTAATGGCAAAAAATTTAATTGATACTTTTTAGAAAATAGCAATGCCTTATCTATCGTTGCCGGATCAATATCGAACCCAATCACGTACTTTGCAGTATTTTCTAGAGCAGTTTTGCTAAACTCTCCTTGATTACATCCAAGATCCCATAAACATATTGGATTGGTTGCTTGACAAAACTCAGCAACGAATGCCTTTTTTTCAGATATTGCTAATTCTGAATATAAATGCAAGTTTTCATAATCTTGCCATTCATAAATATGCTGATAATGGGGAGTTATTGATTTTACCCAAGTATGCATAGATTTTAGTAAATTAATCAAGGCGGATTTTGGTAAGCGAATTTTTTTAGTGGCTGGCGATTGTTTTTTTGAAGATTTGTGCTGTAATTTTGTTTGTAGTCCAAGGTGGAAAAATACTCGCCAATTAAATTTTTTATGCCAAGGTAGAATTTCATAAAGGTCAGTGAGCGGAATAGTGGCAAACCCTCCTTTCAGCCAAGGTTGAAAATCAACTTTACAATAAGCTTGCAGTAACAAAGGATTTAAAAATTGCTGACAAAATGATTGGTATCCCCACCAAATATCGTTTTCAATGTAAGGACGAAATGATAAATGATCAATAAAACAAGGTTGGTTACCTAAAAATTGAATATTAAATGAAGTTGAGTCAATCATAGTAATATTCTGTTCCAGTGAGGCTAAATGTAACTCGAGGTGTAATAACGCTGCGCTTTGTAGCATATTGAATGACCATTCATAAGCATAAGAAATAAATGGTAATTTAGGGTGTTCTAAAATTAAAGCAGCTTCAGGTGAAAGCTGATTTTTCTGACTATCAGATAATATAGTATAATCAACTAGTTTGTGTTCAGTGATAAACTTTTGTAAACAACCAGATTGATCTACAGTGTTGAATTCATCTTTGATAGATTGATTTATATAACGAAAGACACGATTTTCTTGAAAAAAAACATATCCTGCAGGATCATGAAATGAACTTGGATCACGCTTTAGGATTATCATCGTCTTTCTTTTTAGGTTCTTCTTCAACTGGTTTGCCTAAACAACGACGACAAAAGTTTTTTAGTTTGCGCCAATAAAGCTTTATTGTTGCTAGTATTCCAGCAATGGCTGCCAGAATTCCCTGTAAAATAATACTACCAGAACCAGGATCTAAATATGCGTAAGCTGGAACAGCAAATGTTAAAGCTATCACAGTAGTGATAATGATAAGACGATAGTGCTTCATATTTAAAAAGTATACTTTTTTATAATAATAGCCTAGTTTTTATTAATTTTAAATGATATTTTCTGTAATATATTCATATATACTAAATACAAAAAATTGTAATGGGGGAACAATGTCAAAAAACATCCGTATTGAAACAGACAGCATGGGACAAATTGAAGTACCGGCTGATCATTACTGGGGTGCACAAACACAACGATCTTTAGAACACTTTGCAATTGGTGATGATCTGATGCCAAGAGAGGTGATTCATGCATTCGGTATTTTAAAAAAAGCCGCAGCATGGACTAACAATCAACTTGGCTTGCTGGCTGAGGATAAAAGAGATCTTATTGTTAAAGCTGCAGATGAAGTGACAGCAGGAAAATTAGACAAAGAATTTCCCTTAAGAGTATGGCAAACAGGCAGTGGTACTCAAAGTAATATGAATACTAATGAGGTGATTTCCAATCGTGCGATTGAATTTGCCGGCGGACAATTAGGTTCCAAAAATCCAATTCACCCGAATGATCACGTCAATATGTCTCAATCATCAA
Source organism: Gammaproteobacteria bacterium (assembly GCA_041740675.1). Classification (GTDB taxonomy): domain Bacteria; phylum Pseudomonadota; class Gammaproteobacteria; order JBGSLN01; family JBGSLN01; genus JBGSLN01. Next base: position 10,648 of record JBGSLN010000335.1, read on the forward strand.
ATGATACTTTTCCTACGGCAATGCATATTGCCGCAGCACTTGCGATAAAAAATATTTTACTGCCAAAAGTGAAATATTTACGTGATAGTTTAGCAAAAAAAGCCGAATCATTTACTGACATTGTTAAAATTGGACGCACTCATTTACAAGATGCTG
>JBGSLN010000336.1:0-6050 GCA_041740675.1 Gammaproteobacteria bacterium
CATAACCATGATAGATCCAGCATTACTTCGTGTTGATATTCAAAATACAGCAGCATTGCTTGCTAGACGAGGTTATATTCTTGAGGTTGCAGCTATTAATCATCTAGAAGCTCAACGTAAAAATTTGCAAATAAACTTACAAGAATTGCAACAAGAGCGAAATAACGCATCAAAAGCGATAGGACAAGCAAAAGCAAGAGGAGAGGATGCTGTGGAAGTATTAAAGCAAGTATCAGGCATCGGTGAGAAAATTCAAAAGCTAGATGCGGAGCTGGAACAAATCCAAGAACAGTTGAAGAATATTCAATTGAATATCCCTAATATACCCCATGAATCTGTACCTATTGGTAGATCTGAGCAGGATAATTTAGAAATTCGTCGTTGGGGTGAACCTAAAAAATTTTCATTTCCAATTAAAGATCATATAGAGTTAGGTGAAAATTTAAAGTTATTGGATTTTGCAGCCGCTGCAAAATTAAGTGGAGCGCGATTTGTTGTGATGCATGGGTTATTAGCAAAGTTACATCGCGCATTAATTCAATTCATGCTCGACTATCATACGACGAATCATGGTTATCAAGAAGTCTATGTGCCTTATATCGTTGATGCAGAATGTATGTATGGTACTGGACAGTTACCAAAATTTAAAGAGGATCAGTTTGCTTTAGTGGGCGAAAAAGAAAGATATCTGATTCCTACAGCAGAAGTACCCGTTACTAACTTAGTACGAGATGAAATTATTGCTCCTGAACAATTACCTTTGAAATTTGTTTCTCATACGCCTTGTTTTCGCAGCGAAGCTGGGTCTTATGGCAAAGATACGCGAGGGATGATTCGCTTGCATCAATTTGATAAAGTGGAATTGGTTCAAATTGTCCGTCCAGAAAATTCCTATGCTGCGCTTGAAGATTTAGTAGGTCATGCTGAGAAAATATTACAATTGCTGGAGCTGCCCTATCGAGTGGTTAGTTTATGTACAGGCGATATGGGTTTTGGGGCTGCTAAAACTTATGATATTGAAGTGTGGTTGCCTGGGCAACAAACTTATCGCGAAATTTCTTCCTGCAGCAATACAGAAGCTTTTCAAGCACGGCGTTTGCAAGCGCGCTGGCGTAATCCAGAAACAGGGAAGCCAGAGCTAGTGCATACCTTAAATGGTTCAGGTTTACCTAGTGGTAGGACGTTAGTTGCTATTTTAGAAAATTATCAAGATGAACTAGGAAGAGTCCATATCCCTAAAGTGTTACAATCCTATTTAGCGGGTAAAGAATTTTTGAGCTAATTTTATTATTATGGAATTCATGTACTTTAGAGGTAATGGGTATAAGTATCTAAAAGTTATTTAAAAATTAAGAAAAAAAGTTAAATAGGCTTTTAAATTTAGTCTGAACATGTATATAATCCTATCCAAGCGAGAAAGGTATTCAGATTTAAGTTTTAAAAAAATTAAACCTTGCCAATAAGAGTGTAAATTAAGAAGTGATTATGGACATTATGACCGATCAAAGAGATAAAAATTTTAGTAATGGTAATGATGGTAACAATCGACCAGATAACTTTGTTAAATATGATCATATTTTCGATCTATTTCCTGGTGAAAATGTGATGTTAGGCGAAGAAGTAGTTTTAGGTTATGTTGGTCTAAATAATAATACACGGCAAGCAAGATTTCGCATTAAAGCTCCAACTGAAATTTCAATCTTACGATTAGAAGTGTTTGCACGGCACATGCAAATTTATGATTATACGCTTGATCTGTATTTTGGCCAAAAATTGAAGATTGGCGAAAATATTGAATTGATGTGTATTCCAGATAAACATGGCCGCAAATTAGTTCATCTTGGTCTTGAAACTCCACGTGAAGTAGAAGTCAAAAAGAGCTTGAAAAATTTCACAGATTAATATTAAAGCATCTTACAGAAAGTTTAAATGATAAGGGTGGGATTATATTAATCGCCGCTTTAATTCACAAGTAGACATGATTTCAGTAGCGATTTCTTCGATAGATCGTGTTGTGGTATCAAGATAAGTAAGCTTTTCTCTATTAAACATAGTTTCAACTTCTCGAACTTCATACTGACATTGATTTAAGGACGCATAATTACTATTCGGGCGTCGTTCTTGTCTAATTTGTTGCAGTCGCTTCGGCTCTATGGTCAAACCAAATAGTTTTTGACGCATTGGATTAAGTACTGCCGGTAATTTTTGCAAATTTATTTCATCTTCAGTTATAGGATAATTTGCTGCATAAATTCCAAATTGCAAGGCCAAATAAAGACAAGTGGGTGTTTTACCACAGCGTGATACGCCCACTAATATAACATCGGCTTTGGAATATTCGTGAATATTTGACCCATCATCATTAGTGAGAGCATAATTAACCGCATTCATTCGTAGCATGTAATTACTATAATTATGGATATTAACTCCATGCGTTTTGTTTATTGTATGAGAGGATTTCTCAGCTAACTCATGTTCAAGCAATGGAATGAACGAATTAAATAAATCTAAAAAAATAAAAGACTCGGATTGAAAAATTTGACGAACATCTTCGTTCACTAAAGTTGAAAAAACAATGGGTTTTCCTGAGCTATTCATCTTGATTTTTTCAATCATACGATTAGCTTTTTCAATTGTATTAATATTAGGTAAAGTTTGAGTTTCAAACACAATATTTTCAAATTGAGTCAGCAAACTTTGCCCTAAGGCTTCAGCGGTTATGCCAGTGCCATCAGAGACAAAATAAACATATTTAATTGCATTGTTCATAGTTGGTTATTTAAATTAGCCATTGATGTAGCTTGTTTAGCTTTAATAGTTAAGTCATTTACCCTAAATTCTAATAATGACCTCATCTTGAAACTTTGTCAACTTTCGTTTGACAGCAAAATGAAAGGCTAAGAAAATTACTGAATCATAGTTATTAATCTATAGGAAACAAATATAACTATTGGAAAAATTAAATTTCAATTACAGTTTAAAATCACTCGGCCAAGGTAATTTATTTCTAATTATAGTTGGCAATTGATGCAAGTTTGTTTGGGTTTAATATTTGAATTGTTCTATGTGATACTTTGATGATGATATTATCTTGAAATTTTGTCAACGTGCGGCTAACGGTCTCGGTGGCAAGACCAAGAAAATCGCCAATATCATCACGTGACATAGGTAAGTTAAATGAACTCGCAGATAACCCACAATTTTTATATCTGGATGAAATTTCTAATAGAAACATCGCAAGCCTTTCATTTGCATCAGCATTTGAATTGAAGCGTTGATTATTTGCCAATCGCTTACTCATTAAATTAAATAGATGAGTTTGGAGATTCATAGACTTAGCAGCAATTTCAAATAGTTTTTCACTAGATACTTCGCATGCCGAACTTGTTTCCAATGCGATGATGTCATAGTGTAAGGTTTTATCGGCGATGCAGTCTAAACCAATAATTTCGCCAGGCAAATAAAACGCGTAAATTCTTTGATTGCCCGCCGTATCCCATGTGGTAGCCTTGAATGCACCTGATTTGACAGCATAGAGTTGATTAAACTGATTTCCTCTACGACCTAAATAATAACTGCGTTCATAAGTGTTTTGTTTTGAGATTGAATCACTTAAATTTTCCATTTCAGCTAAATTTAATCCAACCGGCAAACAGATCGAAGCCAAAGAACAATGTTGGCAGTTTACAAAATTTTTTACCATTTTACTAATTTTCTGAATACAGATACCTAATCTAATAAATAGAATTATACCATGAGAAGCTAAGATAATGAACTTAAGACTAATCTTTCAAATTGAATATTTTTATGACATTGAATTATCAAAAAGAGCGCTTATTTTTTATCGCTCCTATCAACACAAGTAGCCGCAAAGACACCTACTGCAACAGCAACAAAAGCACTGATGATCCAAACTAAGTAAATCATGAGACAAGCTCCTAATATAATTCATGGGTATGTTGATTAACGTTATTTTCAGACATTTTCACATCGCGGCCCCATAATTTTTTATATACGAAAGCAGTATATGCAAAAATAATTGGTAGCATGATAATGGCTGTTATTAAAATTCCTATAAGGGATATTGTAGAACTACTTGAGTTCCAAACTAACAAACTTTGTTGGGGTGCAATAGTAGATGGCATAATAAATGGAAACAAACTAAAACCAAAAGTAGCCATGATGCCAAAAATACTCATACCACTACTAATGAAAGTTAACATAGGTCTTATCTTGCTTGCAAAAATGAATGCATTGATAGCTCCGATAAATCCAATGAATGGAGCAAGCATCATCAATGGATAACTATGATAATTTGCAAACCATCCGCCAACACTGCTGGTGACTGTGTTTGTGAGTGGGTTTGCCATTGGATTCACGCTGGGTGTCCAATGATAGCCAACTAAATTTGATAGCCAAATACCACCAATCGCAAAACAAATACATAATAGTATGCTAACCCATTGAATAATTTTTTTGCTGCGGTGAAATACTTCGCCATGTGTACGTAAAAATAAATAAGATGCTCCATGAAGTACCATCATTAATATGCTGACTACGCCACACAAAAGTGCAAATGGTTGTAACAATTTAAATAAGTCAATTACTGCTGAGGCATCGGTCATGGTTGAGCCATAGAAAAAGCGCAAACTAATGGGATCAAATTGGAAGGGTAAACCTAAAAATAAATTACCAATACCTACACCGACAATCAAAGGAGGAATAAAACTGCCGATAAATAGACCCCAATCCCAAAAACTACGCCATTTGGCAGAAGTGAGTTTTGAACGATATTCAAACGCAACGGGTCTAAAAAATAATGCCCAAAGTACTAAAAGAAAAGCAAAATAGAGGCCAGAGAATGATGCTGCATATACACGTGGCCATATTGCAAAAATTGCGCCACCCGCAGTGATAAGCCATACTTGATTGCCATCCCAGGTTGGACCCACTGTATTGATGATGACACGACGTTCAGCATCCGTTCTACCCAAAAAAGGGAGAAGAATACCAGCACCAAAGTCAAAACCACCCGTGAGAGCAAAAATTGTCATGACTAGGCCTACAACTAACCAACCTAAAACTTGTAATATTGAAAACATATCCATTTTCTTACCTCGCTATCAAACTTGTGGGGATGTGATTTTTTCAAAATGATAATTGCCTGTATGAATCGCACTTGGGCCAAGACGAGCAAACTTGAACATTAAGTACATTTCCACAATAAAAAGAATGGTATATAAGAAAAAGAAAATAAAGAAACTAATACCAATATCGACGGCTGAGAGTGTTGACGAACTTAAGGTAGTTGGTAATACTCCATACACTGTCCAAGGCTGGCGGCCATGTTCTGTTACAAACCAACCGCATAGTGATGCAATGAAAGGAGTTGGAATCATCCACAGTGCCCAATATAATAGCCAGTTAGGTATTTGCTTTTTTCGACGGACAATAACAATAACGGAAATCATAAATAATATGAATAATAAAACGCCGAGAGCAACCATGATTCTGAATGTCCAGAATAAAGCAAACACATTTGGAATCATAGAAGAAGCTGCACGCACAATATCTGCATTTGTTGCAGTTGATATATTATTCGTGAAGCGAGTCAGTAATAATCCATAACCATAATCATCTTTATATCGATTGAATGTTGCTAAAGTTTGTGGCGAATTATCACCGCTGCGCAAACTATCTAACGCTGTAACTGCATTAATACCACGCTGAATTTTTATCTCATTTTTCTGAATAATTTGTTTCATACCTGGTATGACTGAGCTGTAACTATGAGTTGCAATCAAGCCGAGCATTTCAGGAATTTTTATATCAAAGTAATTTTTTTGCTGTGATTGATTAGGAAATGCAATTGCATGGAACGCTGCTGGAGCTGGGTTAGTATTCCATTCGGCTTCAATGGCTGCTAATTTTTCAGGTTGATATTTAGCAACTAACAAGCCGTTTTGATCACCCATAATCATTACCATCAAGCTTGCAACTAAACCAAAGCCTGCTGCAATAGCAAAAGAACGCTTTGCAAAATCAATATC
>JBGSLN010000337.1:0-7613 GCA_041740675.1 Gammaproteobacteria bacterium
CCGCTGACATTCTTGAATATTTAAAGGATGAATAAGATGTGAAAAGCGATTTGGATATCCAACAAATTAATATTATTTTAGGGTTCTATTTTTTAGTCGGGTCATATTTTTCAATAGACAATTTGTTTTTTAGAAAGTCGGGCATACAGGCTTTTCCTGTTTTTTGATCAACACAAGCAACAGTCACTAATGCCGTTGCTGCTAGCTTATCAAGAGTTTTAAGCTTAATTTGTTGTTCGAAGTGTATTCTTTTATCTGTAAAAGCTGTAAGCTCAATAGTGACATAAAACTCATTATTAGCTTTTAAAGGTCTACGATATTGAATTTCTATGCCTGCCACAACAAAATCATATCCTTGTTGATGATATTCAACAAAATCTATTCCAATTGTACGAGCATAATCGTTTCGCGCTTGTTCAATATAGTTGATGAAAGTTGCATTATTGACAATACCTAAACAATCTAGTTCATAATCCCGTACTTTTGATTCCCAGATAAATGTATTTTCTTTCATTGTTACTCTCAACTATTTTATAGTTTTGTCTTGAATTAAAGCTAAAAAAATGTCAAATATTCAAAATATTAGTGATTTTCTATACAAGTTTGAAGATGATTGTATAACTTTATTAAGTATATCATAATTGGTGTTATAAGATATTTTACTCTTATATAGTATTGCGAGTTGAATTATCTAATCATTTATAACAAACGAGGATTTTATGCTTAAAAATAAATTACAAAAAGTATTTTCCCTATTTTTTTTGTTAGCAACCTTTAATATGTTGAATATAGCTTATGCTGCAACAGCACAAAGTACAACGGATCCTAATCTTAGTAATGCGATAGTGACTCAGCAGATTTTGCAAAAAGCGCAAGCAAATAATAATTGGAAATTTGCATTTGTAACTGGGAAACATGAACAAGTTGTTTTTATGAATGTATCACCCATGACTAATCCCAAAAATGAGATCGGTATAGAAACTCATCCATTTGATCAAGTAATTCTGATTGTTGAAGGCAATGGAAAAGCAATCCTAAATGGTCAGCAGGCATCGATGGTAAGCACTGGGGATATGATTTTCATTCCACAAGGTGTTCAACATAACGTTATTAATTTAAATACCGATAAGCCACTAAAGCTAATTAGTTTTTATTCAGCTACTGATATACCACCACATGCAGTTTATAAGACAAAGGCTGATCAACCTCAAGATTAGTGTTAGATAAAATAGTCGGTGCAGAATTAAATTCCATGATTTTGAGATTTTTTAGATGGTAGAACATGCAAAATAATTCTTGCTACTGAATTTACTACAGGTCTAGACAATACTTCCCAAAAGGAATTTCCTTTGATAGCATTAGTTAGAGTGAATTGCTGTCGATAGTTAATCCACTCTAAGTGTCTCGGTTATCTTTTAAAATGATTCAATGGAAGAAGAGAAATAAAATATATGTCAAAACAAAAAAAATTATCCTCCAGTCGTTCAAAAGAAGTCGTTTTTGTAATGCAAGGCGGTGGGGCATTGGGGGCTTATCAAGTAGGTTTAGTCGAGGCGCTCACAGAAAATGGATATAAACCAGACTGGATTGTTGGAACTTCTATTGGAGCTATCAATTCGTCATTGTTTGCAGGTAACGCGCCCTCTGTTCGAATAGATAAACTTAAACAATTCTGGGATATTGTAACAAGAAGCACTTTTCCATTATTAACCGACGATGAGATAACGCGCAGAATACACAATTTTTGGAGTGCGCAACTTACATTGTATTTTGGCCAATCAGGTTTCTTTTCCCCACGTTGGTCAATCCCTTGGCTCAATACGGAAGGTACCCCTGCTACCGCTAGTTTTTACGATACAAGCGAGTTACGCAATACGCTTGAACAGCTTATTGATTTTGAACGCATTAATTATGGAGAAACACGATTAAGTTTAGGGGCTGTTGAAGTACAAACTGGAAAATTGGTTTACTTCGATAATAAGGAACAAAAAATTGGCCCAGAGCATATCATGGCGAGTGGCGCTCTCCCACCTGGTTTCCCTGCTGTTGAAATCGACGGTAAAATGTACTGGGATGGAGGGATTTCTTCCAATACGCCTGTAGCACATGTTATTCGATGCAATATCCACTCCGATCATACTATGCAAAAACACTTTTTGTGTTTCATGATGCAGGTTTTTGATTCATATGGCCTTTTACCCTGTTCAATCGATGATGTATTGAGACGTAAAAAAGATATCAGCTTTTCAAGTCGATACTTTCACGAAATTTCTCTGCATGGTGAAATACACCGCTTGCGTCATGTTATTCAGCGTCTCATCGATGAGATACCTGGTCATCGAAAATCTGATCCAGAAATAAAAAATATTATAGGACATAATGAGTCAATGTTAATTGATTTAGTACGATTTCAATATCAACATAAAGCGACGGATCTATTTTCAAAAGATTTTGAATTCTCAAAACAATCTATTGTTGAACATATGCAGGCGGGCTACCGAGATGCTCTTGTAGGCATCGCTAAATCTCCTTGGCTTAAGCCGAGATCTGAAAATGAGGGTATTATCCTTCATGACTTTGGTCTCCATGAAGATACGGGCACCCAATAATTTTGAATGGGTTTACAACAATTAATTACAATTCATCCGATGAAAAGGATCTAAATAATATAGAATAAAGCTTGTATTTTGTAAATTTGCGTTGCTATTTAATAAATATTAAACACATCAAGTATAATCGATGCACTTGATAAAAGCTCTCTTGGAATTTTTTGTTCGTACCCCATTTCTTGTAGCCTTTTATATAATGCAGGTCGGCTGTATACATTAAACTTTATATAGAGTTGATCATTAAAAATACTGTCAATTGTGCTTTTAGATAGTTTCTTGCCTTCAATTTTATATAGCGCTTCAGCAATTTCTTGACTGCTTAAATGCGCCAAGAAGAAAAAAATAACTTGTTTTTCACGTTTACTTAGAATTGGGAGTTGATTGCTGGTATCTGGTGGATTGTTAAGCGAAAGTAAAGATTTTTTTAAATAATGGTCTAAGTTTACTGAGCCTATTCCAAATCCTTGAAATAGAATACCTACTATATTGTTAGTATTTGGGTTAATTATAGGAGATTTAATACAAAGGTATGGAACTAGTCCAATAGAAAACTTATTAATTTTTAGCAACGTTTTTGGGTTACGGCCGTCAATAACGAGTTGATCTTCCTGAGCAAGCACCGCTTCAAGATCAATCTCATTATCATAAAGAGATAAACATGTTCTTTTACCAAAAACTTCGGCCATCGACTTACCCATCAGTTGCAACAAATAGTTAGAACAAAATATATGTTCAAAATTTCTATTTTTTATAGCAAGCATTTGTTGCGGAGCTGCTATAGATAAAAATTGAATTGCATTGAGGATGGTAGTTAAAAAATCTTCATCCGAATAATTAATATTAGATATGTTAGTTAACATAATACCCAGTTTACCTTTTTAAAAAATTGTAGCATTTTATGATTATCTAGTCTGTATATTCGAAACCAGCACAAAAGTACGGTTTTAACCAAAGATTTTTTAGCGGATAATCCTATTTGTCAATCTATTTTCAACAGAGGCATTAATATGTATCAAACAGGAATATGGCAACGGCAGCTATTTTTAGGAAATTTAACCTGCAATCCTGGATTTCCTAAATCTACATGCGATTATAAATAATGCTCAAAATACAGCAACCAATAAATTTAATTGATGAAATACAAACTTGATACTAAACAACCACAGCTACTTTACCTAATTTTGCTTATTGGTTTTCCTTCCGCAGCAACTGTGTTAATAAGTCCAGCATTGCCAGCAATTAGTCATTTTTTTAGTGTATCAGCAGGATATTCCCAACAATTAATCACAATTTATGTTGTAGGTTATGCAGTAGGGCAGCTTATTTATTCACCATTCGCAAATAGATACGGGCGAAAAATCGCAATTTACTTAGGCATTGTTTTGTATTTAATAAGCTGTTTAATTTGTTTGTTAGGTATTTATTTTCATAGCATCGAAATTATTTTTTTAGGACGTTTGCTAATGGCGCTTGGCGCTAGTGTTGGGATGATTATAAGTTTTACGATTATTAATGATTTTTATGATCCAGAACAAGCACGAGCTGTGGTGAGTTATACAATTCTGTCTTATGCTTTCATGCCAGCATTAGCGATTGCTTTGGGTGGATTTATTACAACTCATTTATCCTGGATTGACTGTTTTTATTTTTATTTAGTTTACGGCATAATAATTTTAATTACTAGCACGCAATTGCCAGAAACCTTGCAAACTAAAAACTCTGATGCATTTAAAATTAAGTCTTTATTTTTCAATTTTTATATTGCATTGTGTAGTTGGCGACTTGTATTGTTTTCAACTATATATGGATTAATGTCGGCATTTATATATATCGTTGCAAGCATCGGACCCTTTATTGGCATTAATAAAATTGGATTAACACCCGCTTACTATGGTCTGCTTCTACTCATACCTTATTCTGGTCAATTTATTGGAGGGATATTTTCAGGTTCCTTAAATAGACGATTTTCAGCATATAAGGTAATAACGTTGGGCTATAGCTGTATTATAGTTGGCAGCTTGTTGATGTTTGTCAGTTTTAGTTTTAATTGGGTAAACACTTTCAGTTTAATGGCACCTATTTTTCTTATTATGATAGGGTTGCCTATGACCTATAGCAATGTCACGGTAATGGCGTTGGTTGATTATGAAGATAAAGCCACAGGTTCTGCCATTATGAGTTTTATTACATTATTTATTACTCTAGTAGCTATTTTTATTTTAACGCTGATTCCTGGTAAAAATCCGCTGAAAATGCCAGCTTCATTTATCATCATTTTGATTTTAGCAATCATCGCACTTTGTCATGCGAAAAATCGATTTCATCACAAGTGAATGGATTGAGTTGAAAAAACTAACTTCTTTTCTGCGCGCATTGAAAGTCTATCTATTAAAAATTTTTTTGATACGTATTTTGAAAAGAATTTTATTGCATCAATTATTCATTAGAAAGGTTCAATAGAAATCAATCAAAAAGTAATTTCAGGCAGCGTTGTATTTTATGGCAATTTGTATTATTGGTGCTGGCATAGCTGGACTAGCGGCTGCTAAAAAGCTTAAAATAAGTGGCTATAAGGTTTGAAAATGCAGGAAAGGAACTATTTATTGAACAAACCATGAGTACATTGCAACAACTTTTTGGCAATGCTATTCTAAAGCCAATTACCACTATTACCACAAATTGGGCAATTGATCCTTTCTCTCCAGGTGCATATTCTTACATTCCTGTTGGTGCGAGTGGAAATGATTTTGATATATTAGCAGAGGCTGCTGCTGATAAATTATTTTTTGCAGGAGAAGCTACTTATCGAGAGTGTCACTCTACAGTTCAAGGTGCTTATCTTTCTGGCATCCGAGAAGCAACGAAGATTATATCAGCAAATTGAAGTCTAATTTAATATTGAATGATATTTGTTACAGAGAAGTATTAAGCATGTAAAAACTATAAGATATTTAAGGTCAAAGATGAATAATATAGAAAAATTGCAAAAACAAATCGATTTTATTGCTGAAGTTGACAAACTTAAAAACGTACTACGTTATACTTCACCGATTGGTATGGAGCGTAAAGAAAATTCTGCTGAACATAGTTGGCATGTAGTTATGGCTGCTATGATTTTACTAGAATATGCAAATGAAGAAGTCAACTTATTAAAAGTAGTCAAGATGCTTGCAATACATGATATTGTTGAGATCGATGTGGGGGATACTTTTCATTTTCATAAATCTGAAAAACCAGATCTATACCTGCAAGAATTAGCTGCCGCAGAACGAATTTTCGGACTATTAGATTCTTCTCAAAAAGAAGAATATCTTGCACTTTGGAAAGAATTTGAAAGTCGAGAAACAATAGAAGCACAATATGCAATTGCTATTGATCGTATAATAGCTTTTATCATAAACTCTCGCAATAAAGGGGGTACGTGGGCAAAGCATAACATTACAGTGCAGCTTGCTTTAGAAAAAAATTCGCATATTGAAGAAGGCTCAAGAATGCTATGGGAAATGGCGCAAATACTAGTAAATGAAACCTATGCCAAAGGATATATATCTCAAACCTAATTTAACAAAAGTTTCAGTCAGCAGCAGTTATTAGATTTATTTAATGGCCTTATATACTTTCATTTCCAAGCATAATTTCTATATCTAATAGCATCAAATGTTTGCAATATATACGTATTTGATAGCTTGACTACCCTTAAAAACAATGACAATGGGTATCGTACTTAATCATTCTATTGAACTTTGTAAAAATAAAAAAATTATCTTACAACTGTCAATGAAGTATTTTTTGCTTCAGTAGAAAATCGAACTCGAAAAATATTATAATTCACTTTGTAATCAAAAACATTAACTTTTTCTTTGATTTTTAAATAACGTGCTAGAAAACATTCCGGTGTTATAAAAACCATTGTCATAATAATTTTAAAAATGGTTACTGAAATAAAAATATGAAGTAATTCAAGTTTATCAACAATACCAATATACATTAATGGATATGCAATAAGATTATAAATAATTTCTCCACCACTGGTGGACACGGCGCCTCTTAACCAATATTTTTTTCCATTCACCCATTTTTTTAATTTTGAAACCAGATAGTTATCAAAAGAAAAGCCACATATTGTGCCAATGATCCCAGCTATCGCCACTCTTGGCATAGAGCCCAATATTAAGTTAAAACTCGTTTGTTTTTGTAAATTTTCAGGTGAAGGCAAATGGATTGGAATATTTGAACCTATTGTGAAAATTGAATTATTGCGGAATCATTTCCCACTATCTTACAAAAAGTTATTTAAAAGGAGCTTTGTTATGATGGATGTTGAAGCGCTTTTTTGCTTGTATTCAAATTCAGAATATGCACGCAGTTTCAAACTCACAAAAGAAGAATTTTATTATTTATATCAATACCGCCAATGATTAGCGCGATGCTCTGATGAGAGCGTAAACCTTCTTTATGAAAACCACAGGATTGATAAACGCGATAAAAAATTAATGATGGTCGTGAATGCAAAAACATTTTTTCAATTGATTACTATGTTTAATCGTATGTTAATGATTATCCAGCGAACAAGAAAAAGAAGCAGTAATAATGATAAAGTAGCATAAGTAAATACGGGTATAGTTGTTTGTAAGATTTTGAATGATTTTACACTTCAATTGTACCTTGTACTTACTCTTGTAAGAATAGTGTTAAAACTTTAATTTTCTAATCCATAATACGTATTACATAACTAGTGTCAACTAGCTTAGCCGAGATCTGCCTAGCTTTCTGAATTAATCGAGACAGTAAAATCTTTGAGATTGAGAAACAATGCAACGCCGAATCACGTGCCTCCTTCAGACTCATATTGGAAGAGGCTGTATGCAAGTCCTATCGGCCGTTGATTGATTAACGAAATCACCCGCGGTTATTGGCTACTTACTTTTATTCTTTTCTTTTTTAGCAGCACGTTTCTCCTTAAATGTTTTACTAGGCTTTTTTTTATCTTCTTTCTTTTTATCT
>JBGSLN010000338.1:0-4059 GCA_041740675.1 Gammaproteobacteria bacterium
TAAAATAAATTCTAAACATGCGTGCCTTAATCCATTAGGAGATTTATATTTAGCTAATAATTGATTAGATTTTGCGAGAATAGATTCAACTTTATTTTTGTTGAGATTAATATTCCAGCGCCAATAATCATCGTCTAATGGTAGGTTGCTAATATTCTGATACTGTCCTGATAAATATCCACGTTTAAAGACACCTCCTACAAGAATACCAATGCCGTTAAAACGAGCCTTTTCTATAATCTTTGCACACTCTTGATCTAAGAGATTATATTGTAGCATGATGACATCGATAGGCTGTTTAATAGCAATACTTGCGTGTTTTGGTTCAGCTTCAAAACTATAACCAATGCATTTTACATAGCCTAAGGCTTGTAAAGTTTGTAATACACTAATTGCTCTTCTTTGTTTTACTTCTTGAAGAGATGGGGCGTGAATTAAGCAAATATCAATAAAATCTGTCTTCAGAGTTTTTAATGATTGTTGAAATTGTTGCACTATTCGTTTTGGATCATAATCATGGCGATGTGTGTATTCGTCAAACTGACCTAATTTCACGCAGTAAATTACACGTTCGCGTTTTTTAGCGAAAGCTTTTCCTAATAATTCCTGAGAACGACTTTGTAAATGGCCTTCATTATTTTTATATTGTCCATAAACAACCGCAACATCAAAAATATTGACGCCTAAATCATTTGCTTGTTGCAGTAAAGTGATTTGTTCATTTTCTGAAGTAATCTGCCAGCGACCACCTCCAATTTGCCATGTTCCAAATCCGATCGTACTAACATCATAACCCGTGTAACCTAGTTTACGAAATTGCATATTAGTTTTCTCCCTAAAAAATACTTTAAACCGCATAAGATATTAAATCTATGATATATATCAATGAAAAATTAGAAAAACAGTTGGAACAGTTGAACGTATTAGAGAAAACTTCTCTTTAATTTTATGTGGACCTATAAAATCAATACGTTGAGAAAGATAATATAATCTTTGAATTTAGTGAAGGTCAAGAAAGAAAAATCTTAAATTCCAAATTATTTCTTATCGGTGTTTTTATTTAGTTCTACTTTGATACATCCTCTTAAAAAAGGACTTGTTTCTGGAAATATTTTGGTTGGGAAGAATTTCATTTGCTCCGCAAAGGTTTTATCTTTTTGGAAAAGTGTCTTTGTAGTTTGTATAATATTATATTTATCACTATCACTATGAAAATAACTGAATTTAATATTATCAATAAAATCTATGACTTGTGAAATATTAGTTCGAGGCCATTCACTAAAAATCTGTATAAAGATATCGATATAAGTTTTTAATTCTCTTAATGATTTCATTGCACTTGGGATTTCTTTCCATTCTGGTGGTTTAACAGGTAATGTAGGGGCTTGAAGTGAATAATATGTATTTGTATCGTTATTTGACAAAAGCATATCTGCATACATCATAATTGGTGCATAGCTTTTTAAATCATAAATATTTAAATATGCATCTTGAATATGAGTAATTGGAGCAACAGTGTTATCCCGATCTGCAAGTTTAAACCCTGGAATTGTGTTACAACCAATAGCAATAAGATGCCTTAACGTATCAAGAAGATAGGGTTTCAATACAATTTTTCGATATATCAATTCAGTTGTAAATTTTTCCCAATTATAATCCAGATAGATTCGATTAGACCAATATAACATTTGTTGCCATGCTTCTTTTGCCCAATATTCTTTAAGTTTTATCCAGCCAATATTCTTAGGGTGTTCTTCCAACCATTTGTGGGTAAAAAAGAGAACTTCTGTATACCAACCTGCATTATTTTGTTTGGAACAAGTAATTTCTTTAAAAATTTTATGTTCTTCAAATAAACTGTTGGGTAAATGAGACTTTAAATTAAAAGCATGCTGTAAACGGCTGTGACTTATTGCATCTGCAATTTTGGGCAGCATAAATATAGTTCGAGCACCTGAACTTATGCTCCATTCCCAGCCTTGACGAAGCATAATTGGACTTGTAGGTAAAATTTCCCATACGCCAAAACAAACACCTGGGTTAAATAATTTGAATGGTATTGTTCTGCCTTCTGGCATTTCTATATAAACTTCGACTACTTTATTTAATACCAGCCCTATAGGAGATGGACTATAAGAAAGATATTTTTGCATATTTCTATCTGGATGATGAGAGAGATCACAATAAGTTTCCATAGATTTTGGTAATTGCAATTTCCCATTTTGGCGGATGAGAAATCCATATGGGTATCGTACTCGTATCAATGGATAATTAGTATTAGGATTAAATTCATCAATAATAATAGCTAGTGGCTTATTTACTTTATAAACGTAATCTCTGACCGACTGCCAGTTTGTTATTTCAATAAGGTTCGATTCACTTAAGTCCATCACTAGATTTTACTCCTAAAAGTGCTAAAGGATTTTTAGCTGTCAATTTTAACAAAATAATAATTAATGCGCTATATATGCCGTGGCTTTAAATAGCTTAAATATAATATCCTATAAGATATGAAAACAAACCCTGAATTTAAAGCATTAGGCCAAAATATTCGCAACCTTCGCAAAACAAAAGGATTTTCACAAGAATCATTTGCTCATGATGCAAATTTAGAACGATCCTACTATGGCAGAATAGAACGTGGAGAAATCAACATTACTGCACGTAATCTTATCCGAATTGCAAAAACTCTTGGCGTTCAAGTAGGCGAACTTTTTCCTCCAATTAAAAAATAATTCATTTGTGAAATACTATATATATTGAATATCTTTTAAAAATTCATCTTATTTATATATCGTTTAAATGCTGACACAGCTGTAGTAACTAGTTTAACCTGAATATCACATGATTTTTCAATCGATACGATGTCAGTATAAATACCTGAAGCAGTATTCGCTATGGTTTCAATTGGAAATTCAGCCGTTTTATGTAATTCCAATAGTTGTTTTAGAATTTCCGTGAGTAAAGATTCATTAATTATTTCAGCGGATGCAGCCACAGATTTCCATTGTGATAAATCAAGCATTTCTTCTTGTAAAAATTTTTTTTGTTTTACTACAAGTTGTTTATCTGCATAAGGATCACCTTCGCCTATTTTAAGCCAATCAAAATTCACATTTAAAAGTTTGGAATATTGCTTAATCAGATTATCATTAGGTTTGCGTCTTCCGGTTTCATGTTGTGAATAGGTTGAAGGAGGAATTTTATTTTTTTCAATAAATTCTTTAGATGTTTTATAGCCTGCGGCTTTACGGGCAGCTTTAAGGCGTGCTGACAAACTGTATTTTTGATCCATAAAAACCAATCCTAATACAACGAGAATAAAAATCTATTAGTGAGTATTATATCTCAATTAATGTGAAATGCAATTCTCCATTTTTCTCAATTCAAATTCTTGCTATTGTGGTTATTTTTAAAAACACTGAATTATTAGTGCAAAATAGCATTATAAAATTAGAAATACCTACAGTAAATGTTAAAATAATTTATTGACATAATAATTCTCACATGAGAATATAATCTCGATATATTAGTATTAAAAGTATACCATTAACAAGAAGCAAGTTTTATGGAGGCATAGGAGCATAATTATAGATTGGAAAGCTGAGTAACAAATAGTCATTGTTATTATCAACACAGCACCTACCAGTTATTTGCTGTGTTGTGGCATAATCATATTTATTATATAGAAAATTTTAAAAGCGTATAACGTGTGAAGTAAATAGTATTTATTTAATCATTTTTCTAGTGATTTTTTGAGGTGTTTTTTATGATCCACTGCATCACTTCATTAGGCTGGTATCTTACTAAATGACCAAACCTTCTAAAAGGCATTGGGTTCTCACTGCTTCTATTATGTCTGAGCCAGTTAGTTTTTAAATCAAACTTTTCAGCCAATGTTTTGGTACTATAAAATTTCAGTTCCAAATCTTTTCTACCAATCCATTCAAGCACCTCAGATTTTTTATATCTGACAATCCGCCCTATTTTTTTATAAGGAATTGGATCATCGCTGCTTCTATTTCGAACCAGCCATTTTGGTGTGACATCCAATAAAGC
>JBGSLN010000339.1:0-11953 GCA_041740675.1 Gammaproteobacteria bacterium
CTATACCAAAAACAATTAATACATAAATTACATGTATCCAATCATGAAATTGCACTAAGGTTGCAATAACTGCAAAGATGATGCCCACAATAAAACCAAGATAAGGTACGATGCTAATTAATCCAGTTATAATACCGATTAATAAGGCTAATTCAACCCCCACTAACCATAAGCCAAAAGTATAATATGCACCTAAGACCATCATCACTAAAAACTGACCTCGAAAAAACGCACCTAATACTTCATCACATTGTGAAAAAAGTTTTACAATTAATTGTTCTGATCCCCGCGGAAATAATGCGCGAGTGCCTGAATTAATTTTTTCCCAGTCACGCAATAAATAAAATGTCACCACTGGAATCATAACTAAATCAAATAAAACAATAAAAAGTGTATATCCTGAATAAAATACGGTGCGCCAGATTGAGCTTGCAACTGTACTCGCCTCTTGCCAATGCTGATTTAAAAAAGATTTAACTCCTTCAATATTCATTACTTCTTGAATACCAAAGTGTTGTTCTAACCAAGGCATTGCATTCAGTTGAATCCAAAACAATACAGCGGGAATCTTATTGATTAAAATAATAATCTGTTTTTCTAACAACGGAATCAGCAAAACAATTAATGTTGCAATCATGCCAAAAAGACCACAAAACACTATAACAACCGCTAAAGTACGTGGAACTTTAATTTTTATCAATCGCCTAACGATAGGATTTGCTAAATAAGCGAGTACAAAAGCAATTAAAAAGGGTATTAAAATCGGTGATAAAAAATAAATAGCTAATCCAATAAAAATACATATCAATAATGACCAAAAGTATTTCGTATTCATACTTTTTCTCGCTTAATTCGACATTTCACTAAATAGGCTTGGCGCCCCCATAATCTGATGTAATCTAACAAACTTGAGATAGTCAATGAGGCCACTACATAAGTGATGATATTGATGATTTTTTCAGGAATGACTTCATAAACTTGATTAAATATCACAAAGACCACTAACACTAATTGCGCCACTGTATTAAGCTTGCTAATAAACGTTGCGCTGTAGCTCGGCTCCTCAATTAGCCAACGATAAGCAACCCAACCAAAAACAATAATTATGTCACGTCCTATCACCACTGCAACTAACCAGATAGGCAAATGCCCTAAATAGCCTAAAATAAGATAGGTCAAAACCATTAGCAATTTATCGGCGAGTGGATCTACCATCGCTCCAAATTGACTAGTCCAATGAAAACGACGCGCTAAAAATCCATCTAACCCATCAGATAAGCCAGCAACAATAAACAAATAAAATCCCAGATAGAAATTCCCAATTAATAAACTAAAGGCAATAGGAAACACTAAAACTAATCTTAATACTGTAATGCAATTAGGTAATTGTTTTATATTCATGAGATCCACTGATAAACTAAGCCTGAGCCAGCACCTGTGGCACCAGGAACAACTGTGACTGGTTGAAGACGATGATCTAAACTAAGTGCTTGTTGTAATGCAGCTTCGCCACCGACCACAGTGACTGTATAAATTAATGCAGTCGGTTGGACTTGATTCACTTCTACTTGTTTCACGATTGATAATCCTTTTAGATATTGGGTGACTTTTGCATAATCATTTAAATCTTTAATATTAATGATGGTAAGCTGTACTTCAGAATTAGTTATATTGGTATTTGAAATAGAAAATTTAGCTGCAAGATTATCTGTGATTGCATTCATACCTGCATTAATAGCTTGTTCTAAATTCATTCCATTGGTTTGCCAAGTAGTCGAATTTCCTTGTGCTAGCAACATCCAATTGCCATTCCAAGTTTGTTCACCCATTTGTTGCAAATTCACTGCTAATATTGCATCACAACCATAACGATTGGATGCTTGTTCAATATTGGTGATATTAGCCGATGAAATATCAGTGACAGAAATAGCCCGTAAATCAGTCAAATCCAAAATTGGCAACATGATAGGTAAAGCACGTTGTTTAGCTATGCTCTTAAATTGTTGACTGATGAAACTTCGATTGTTTGAAGAAACTAATGTTGCTGGAGAATTATTTTGTGTAACTGCAACCCATAATAACACTAAAGGACGATTTTTTCCCCAAATAGCTTGTCCTGCACTTTTCAAAGCGTTCTGTATTGATTTTGCATCAAAATTAGCTTGTAAAAACAAACTTGTATTTCCATTAGGTAAAACGCCATCAGAATAGCTATACGCTAATAAATAATTTTCTGGATTGGAAATAGCTGTTTGTATAGGTGTCAATTTGACGACAGCAGAACTTCCATTCACCTTAGTAAATACTTGAGATAAAGCCTGCTGTAAAGCCATCGGACGCAAATCTTGGCTTTGAGAGGAAACAGATACAGTAGCTTGATATAAGCCTGATACGGGCGCTGCCATCACTGTTATTGCACAACAGAAAAGTAGAATGCCTATTAAAAACTTACACATAATTGAAGCCTATATATTTAGAAATCACAAAAACCTCTACACTCAAGGATATTTTATCCCTATCCATTCTATTAATTTTTTTCGCAAAAGAGTATTATACTCGCCTAAAACAGATAGATCGACCCGGGAATTCATTATGGATCCAAATTCCAATCAAGTTAGTTTAAGTTATAAAGATGCTGGCGTAAATATTGATGCTGGCAATGCTTTTGTGAATCAAATTAAACATATCACTAAATCTACCCATAGGCCGGAGGTAATGGCAAATATTGGTGGATTTGGCGGGTTGTTTTCATTGGCGCAAAAAGCTTACAAAAAGCCAATTTTAGTCAGTGGCACTGATGGTGTGGGCACAAAGTTGAAATTAGCACAGATGTTGAATCAACATGATACTATCGGCATTGATTTAGTAGCAATGTGTGTCAACGACATCATTGTGTTAGGTGCTGAGCCGCTTTTTTTCTTAGATTATTTTGCTACTGGCAAATTATCAATAGAGCGAGCAACTGATGTTATCAAAGGTATTGGTGAAGGCTGCCGCCAATCAGGCTGTGCTTTGATCGGGGGTGAAACTGCAGAAATGCCAGGCATGTACCATGGAGAAGATTATGATTTGGCTGGTTTTGCTGTAGGTATTGTCGAAGAAGAAGCAATGATTGACGGCTCGAAAATCTGCCCTGGCGATGTTTTAATTGGGCTTTCGTCCTCTGGCCCGCATTCTAATGGTTATTCATTGATTCGCAAAGTGATAGAAATAAATAAAACTGATTTAAATCAATCATTTGGGAATAGCACTTTAGGTAAAACATTACTTGCACCAACAAAAATTTATGTCAAAACTATTCTTGAATTGGTAAAACAAATACCTTTGAAAGCCATTGCCCACATCACTGGTGGTGGTATTTTAGAAAATCTACCAAGAGTGTTACCTGAATACAGCAAAGCAGTGATTGATCTACAAAACTGGTTGTTACCTGAAATATTTCAATGGTTACAAAAAGCGGGAAATATCACAAAAGAAGAAATGTATCGTACATTTAATTGTGGTATCGGCATGGTTATAGCTGTTGATAAAAACCAACTAGAACCCTTACAACAAGCTTTAAAATCCATGAATGAAGACTTTATTTTGCTAGGTTATATTGCTCAAACTCAACAAAAAGAACCTTTTGTTGAACTATGATTATGATTCAACCAAAATTTCGAATTGCGGTCTTAATCTCTGGTTATGGTTCTAATCTACAAGCAATCATTGATGCTGTTGAAAAAGAGCAAATTACAGCTGAAATTGTCTTAGTATTATCTAACAATGTTTCTGCTTATGGCTTAGAACGTGCTCGAAAAGCTAATATAGCTGTAGCTGTCCTTCCAGGTTCTAATTACCAGACTCGGGAAGATTATGATCTTGCGTTACAAGAAATTCTTGAACAATATAAACCTGATCTGATTGTTTTGGCTGGTTTCATGCGAATTTTATCTCCATCGTTTGTCGAACAATTTAAAGGTAAATTAATTAATATTCACCCTTCTTTATTACCAAAATACAAAGGACTTAATACGCATCAACGAGTGTTGGAAGCGGGTGATAAAATACATGGTGTTACTGTACATTATGTCACGGCAGATTTAGATGGCGGCCCGATCATTGAGCAAGCATCACTCGAGGTATTACCAACCGATACCATCGCAAGTCTTGAAACTAAAATTCATCAACTTGAACATGAGTTGTATCCAAAAGTCATTGCAAAGTTACTAAAATTAAATAAAATCTACCCCTAGCTTGCAAAAGTCCTAATTGCATACCATAATAGATTGAAAGTATGGGATTTTTTGGAGGCAGCCTCGGCTGACAGAACAAAATGATAAAATCAGAGCTTATTGCATCCCTATCAAGTAAATTAACTCAAATTCCTGAAAAAGACATTTCTCTCGGTATTAACTTATTGATTGATACAATGAGCGATGCTCTTAGCAAAGGCGGGCGTATTGAAGTCCGAGGATTCGGCAGTTTCAGTTTGCACTATCGACCTCCACGCAACGCACACAATCCAAAAACGGGTGAGCGTTTAATTACAACTGCAAAGCACAGTCCTCATTTCAAGCCTGGCAAAGAAATGCGAGAACGAATCAATGAATCAGCCGCACATCATCCAATTATTGAAGAAGATAGAGAATAGACTTTTTTAGGTCTTGGTTCAACTTGCACAAAACAAAAATATATAAAAACTGCAATCTTCGGATTCAGAAGAACTACCACAGATTATAATTACCCTTGTAATTCCATTAAGTTTTCTTTGCCTTCTTTAGGCACTGCCGTAGTTAAGAAACTATTAATAAATTGCTCAAATTTATTTAATGTTCGAACACTGTTCTCTTTTCTAAGATAATTCCAGTAGACTGTAGAGCAATCAACAAACCTCTTCTTAATTAAGGTTAAATTTTCTAGAGTCGGGGTCGGTAATAATTGCAATTGTTCCTTATAATCATTATTGATAGCTAGATGACTTGCCTGTAAAAATCTAAGTGTTTTTGCCTTTGTAGGCATGCTATCCATCATCTTTTTACCAGTTTGCAGCAATGCTTGGAACTGCACTAAATCGGCATTGTTGATATAGTCGCGGAATGATGGATATTGAGTTAAGAATGTTAAACTCTCATTAGTTACCCCAATACTGAAAGAAGAATAATCGTAATTGTAGTAATATAATAAATAATATGCTTCTGTTTCTGTGGCAATACCCTGACAGTTCAAAAAATATTTTGGAATTAAATAAGCTGGATAAATACAACGGCTCCAAGT
The DNA here is from genome assembly GCA_041740675.1 of Gammaproteobacteria bacterium. Taxonomy (GTDB): domain Bacteria; phylum Pseudomonadota; class Gammaproteobacteria; order JBGSLN01; family JBGSLN01; genus JBGSLN01. Next base: position 5,257 of record JBGSLN010000339.1, read on the forward strand.
ATCAACTACAACAGCATTTTCTCCCCAAGTTCGGTAATCTTTTGGATTCCAATCAGCTGCATGATCATAGACCACAATTCCGTGGTTTCCATTTGAGTATACAATTGATTTTCTCTTATTTATATTCAAAAGGGTAGAAACTATAAATGCTTGTTCGCCGCAATTTCCTTGTTGATTAGCAATTGTTTTATCTATTGTTTCATAAAAAAAAATAAAATCAAAAAATGGTGTTGTGCTTTGTATTAAGCGATGCTGCTGTTGTTGCAATAAATTTTCAAAACCTAACTCTTTACTAAAATAAGCAATATCTTTATCAAAGAAAATATGTTTCTTAACTTTGTTGTGTTGATATTGATGAACAATACCATTGATAGCCTGCCTTTGATTATCGATCTTCCTTGCAAGTTCTGGCTCACTGTTAGGTTTATTACAAGATCTGGGAACTAATTTAATTACTTCATCTCCAGCTTTTTTTGCTTCCAATAAGTTTTCTTTAAGTATTGGCTTATTATGTAAATCAATCGCATTCATCTCCAATATCTCAAGCTCTCCACGCACTAGGATGGGTTCCCACAGTTTATTTGAAGCAGAACGAGTTTTTTCAAATAATTGGTAGAAGCTTTGATCATTAGGTAAGTTGAGTTGTTGTCTAACAATAACGGGTATTTGCATTTTAGCATTAGCAGTGAGCGTCAAATCGAATGCTTTTTTTTCATATCTTTCGAAAATATATTCTATTAAATTCGAAAAAATTTTTTTCGAAGCATGTTGTGCTAAACAATGCAAAATGTTGTTGCCTGCAGTATCAATTTCATAATGATCTTTGCTAAAAAAAACATCAATGGTTGGATAAATTGCGTCTAAATTATTAGTACCAAGATGCTGGATTAACTGATTAAACATCGTTACAACCTCAGTTAAAAATGAATGATAATCTCTCTAAATAGTTACCCTAGTTAACGAAAGTTAAAATAGAGCGATTATTTCTTATTGAAATTAATAGGAAACAAGTGGCGCTAGGATAAATTTTAGCCAGTTTTGACTTATTTGTCGATGTTTATTTTTTCATCTCTGGATAACGTATCAAGCTTCTGGCAGCGTAACACCTGTTTGCCCCTGATATTTACCGCCACGATCTTTGTAAGAAACTTTACAAACATCATCTGGATCAGATTCAAAAAACAACATTTGTGCCACACCTTCATGGGCATAAATTTTTGCTGGTAAGGGTGTAGTGTTAGAAAATTCTAAAGTTACATGACCTTCCCACTCGGGTTCGAGTGGAGTAACGTTAACGATAATGCCGCAGCGAGCATACGTAGACTTCCCCAAACAAATAGTCAATACGTTACGCGGGATACGAAAATATTCTATTGTTCGCGCTAATGCAAATGAGTTGGGCGGAATAATACAAACATCCGATTCAATATCAACAAAGCTATGTTTAGAAAAGTTTTTTGGATCAACAATGGCAGAATTAATATTGGTGAAAACTTTGAATTCAGCTGCACAGCGCACATCATAGCCATAACTTGAGACACCATAAGAAATCACACGGTCATTTCCACTATTGCGAATTTGCTTTTCACAAAATGGCTCGATCATACCCTGCTCTTTCGCCATTCTTGTAATCCAGTTATCTGATTTGATGGACATTGTTGCTCCTCGTATAAAATTATTGATGAGTATATCATTCGATTATAATTTTCGGAAACTTCCGCATGTGATCTTTCCCAGCTTTTGATAACAGCGCTACTGCTCTTAAAGCAATGTTTAAATATTCTTTGCTGATTATTGATTCGGGGTCAGCTACAACGGTAGGTTTTCCTGCATCAGCATCACTACGAATTTTAATATCTAACGGCAAAGCACCTAAAAATTCTGTGTGGTATTGTTGTGCCATTATTTTCGCACCGCCTTCTCCAAAAATAGGCTCTTGATGGCCACAGTGACTACAAACATGCATACTCATGTTTTCAACAACTCCTAACACGGGAACATTGACCTTTTCAAACATACGAATCGCACGTCTGGCATCTAATAATGCAATATCTTGCGGTGTTGAAACTATTATTGCGCCTGAAACCGGAATTTTTTGCGACAAGGTTAATTGGATATCACCTGTGCCTGGCGGCAAATCTATTAATAAATAATCCAAATTTTCCCACAAGGTATCATTCAATAATTGTTGCAACGCAGAACTCACCATTGGCCCGCGCCAAATCATAGGTGTATCTGTTTGTTCAATAAGAAACGCCATTGACATTACTTGCAAACCATATGCACTCATTGGCGTCAATTTTTTTTGATCGAGGACTTCTGGCTGGCCAGTAATACCTAACATATGCGCTTGATTAGGGCCATAAATATCGGCATCTAATACCCCAACTTTTGCTCCGGTTGCTGACAACGCTAAGGCCAAATTTGCTGTGACCGTTGATTTTCCTACTCCGCCCTTACCAGAAGCAATTGCAATAATATTTTTCACATTCGGCATTCCTTTCAACCCTTGTTGAACCGTATGGGAAATAATTTCTTGCTGAATATTAATTTTTAATGATGGTTTTGTAAATGTCTGTTTTATTAGCTGTATTAATTGATCTTGCAAAGTGATAATCGGAAAACCAAATTTTAAAGTAATTTCAGTCTCATTCGCTAACTTAACTGCATCTATTTCACCTAAAGTTAAGTCTATTTGAGGAATTTTAATAGTTTTTAATTGATTGATCATAAAACTTTTTGCTTTATTGGGTTATTTTGATAATTTTACCGTAAACTCCTGTAAATCGCATCTTGATTTCCTGAATTACGCTCTCAATAAAGATAAAGCTGAAATTTTTCATAATGGAATTTAACAGCAACATTGCAAATAAGCGCTTTCTTCGTCAAAATACTCGAATATTATTTATTGGCAAATAAATCTATGAATCATCCTCAACGAAAAATTCTAGTGACTAGCGCATTAATGTATGCTAATGGTCCATTGCATTTAGGTCACATGGTTGAAGTAATCCAAGCAGACATTTGGTGTCGTTTTCAGCGTTTACGCGGCCAACTATGTACCTACGTATGTGGCGACGATGCGCATGGTACTCCAATCATGTTAAGTGCTGAAAAACGTAACCAGCTTCCTGAAGTGATGATCGAAGAAATTTGGAATCTGCATATAGCTGATTATCGAGACTTTCATATCAGTGTTGATAATTATTACACTACACATTCTAACGAAAACCGTGAGTTATCAGAATTTATTTATACACAATTACAGAAAAATGGTGATATTGAAACTCGTACGATTGAGCAAGCCTATGATCCAATCAAGGAGATGTTTTTACCTGATCGCTATGTAAAAGGTCAATGCCCTAAATGTGATTCACAAGATCAGTACGGTGATAATTGTGAAGTATGTGGCGCAACTTATTCACCCACAGAATTGAAAAATCCAAAATCAGTAGTTTCTGGTGCAACTCCGATCGCAAAACAATCTGAACATTATTTTTTTCAGTTGAATCATTATCAAGAAATGTTAAAACAGTGGACAGAAGCAGGACATTTACAGCTGCAAGTAAAAAATAAATTGAATGAATGGTTAGATCAAGGCTTGATTGCGTGGGATATTTCTCGTGACAAACCTTATTTTGGTTTTAAAATCCCTAATACTACTGATAAATATTTTTATGTCTGGTTGGATGCTCCAATTGGCTACATGGCTGCTTTTAAAAATCTTTGTGAAAAACAAAAGAATTTAAACTTTAACGACTATTGGCAAAAAAATGCTACTACCGAACTTTATCATTTTATCGGCAAAGATATCGTCTATTTTCATGGTTTGTTTTGGCCGGCCATGCTTCAAGGCGCTGGCTTTCGTACTCCTACTGCCATCTTTTCTCATGGTTTTTTAACGATTGATGGACAAAAGATGTCAAAATCACGCGGCACCTTCATTCAAGCGAGAACTTATCTAAATCATCTAAATCCAGAATATTTACGTTATTATTTTGCTGCAAAACTTTCCAGCGGCGTGGATGATATTGATTTGAATTTTGAAGATTTTATTTCACGCGTCAATGCTGACTTAGTCGGAAAAGTCGTTAATATAGCAAGTCGCTCTGCTGGTTTCATCCTAAAAAAATTTAATAACATGATGTCGCATTGTATTGATGCACCGGAATTATTGGCAAAACTAACCGATGCGAAAGGCTTAATTGCAGATGCTTATGAAAATCGTGAATATAGTCGCGCAATAAGGAAAATTATGGAGTTAGCTGATCTAGTTAATCAATATGTTGATGAACAAAAACCTTGGGTATTAGCAAAACAAGAAGGTCAAGAAGATAAAGTACAAGAAGTGTGCAGCATGGGATTAAATTTATTTCGTGTATTAATAATTTATTTAAAACCGATTTTGCCCATGATGACAGAAAAAGCAGAAGCGTTTTTAAATATTAAACCATTGCAATGGGATGATCTTGATAAAACATTAATCGATCACAGGATTAATCAATTCACTCCTTTAATGCATCGCATTGAAGTTGAAAAAGTTAATGCGTTAAAAGCAGAAGCAACGCCAAGTTAAATAATGAAACCCATCAATATCACCCTTGAGTCTATTGACGCTCTCCTCCCACAAACACAATGTGGTGACTGCACTTATGCTGGATGTTTGCCTTATGCTCATGCCATATTAAAGAATGCAGCTCCGCTAAATTTGTGTTTGCCTGGCGGAGTTAAGGTATTAAAAAAATTAGGCCAGTTGCTTAATAAAGATGTTAATAATTTCATTGAAGACATGGAACTCAAGGCAAAACCTAAACGACTCGCGATCATTCGTGAACCGGAATGCATAGGTTGTACCAAATGCATTCAAGCCTGCCCTGTCGATGCCATTTTTGGTGCTTCAAAACAAATGCATACGGTGATTGTGGCTGAATGCACCGGCTGTGGTTTATGTGTTGAACCGTGCCCTATGGATTGCATTGATATGGTAGTTACTGCTGATCAACAATATCAATCTGACTATGCGCGCCAACGCTTTCAACATCGAAATGCAAGGCTAGAAAAACAAAAACAGGAAGCAGTTGATCTTTTTCAAGAAAATATTTTAGCGGAAGAAATGGATCTGGAAACAAAACATATTGCAAAAAAAGCAGCTATTGCTGCAGCCCTTGCTAGAGTGCAAAACAAGAAATAGGTAGCTATTTAGTACTAGACTGGTCGTTCACATAATTCAAATATTATGCTGAATTAATGTAAAAATAGAACATAATTATGACGCCCAAACAACTAACAATTTTATTTGAACGATTTAAAAAAAACAATCCCAAACCTACAACTGAGTTAATCTATCATTCAACATTTGAATTATTAATTGCTGTTGTCTTATCTGCGCAAGCAACAGATGTGAGTGTGAATAAAGCGACTGAAAAATTATTTGCAGTGGCAAATACACCGGAAGCGATCCTAACATTAGGCGAAAGAGGTTTACAAAAATATATTAAAACTATTGGATTATATAATGCGAAAGGAAAAAATATTATAAAAACCTGCGAAATTCTTGTTAATAACTTTGATTCAAAAGTTCCTAATAATCGCGAAGCGTTGGAAAGTTTGCCAGGTGTAGGTCGAAAGACCGCAAATGTTATTTTGAACACCGCTTTTGGTCAGCCTACCATTGCTGTTGATACCCATATTTTTCGTTTAGCTAACCGTTTGGAATTAGCACCAGGAAGAACTCCTTTAGAAGTCGAAAAAAATTTATTAAAGAATATTCCAGCAAAATATTTACACGATGCACATCATTGGCTAATTTTACATGGTCGTTATATATGCAAAGCGCGTAAGCCTTTATGTTATAAATGTATCTTAGCAGATCTTTGTCCTTTTCAACCTAAAACTGAGGAATAATTATGACTCTATATGGTGAAAATCGTGAGGATCATCGACAAATCTTATTTGATGTGTGGAAGAAATATCAAACTAATCAGCCTCTAGAACCGTTAGAAAAAAAGATTTTAACTATCATGTTAAATCATCCAGAATATGCACATGTTTTTTCTAATGAAGATAAGTTTATTGCTACAGATTATTTTTCGGAATTAAGTGAAACTAATCCATTCTTACATTTAAGTCTGCATTTAGTGATTCTTGAACAGGTAGAAATTGATAAGCCTAATGGAATTAGGGCTCTTTATAAACAAGCTATTGCATTTTTTCAAGATGTACATGAAGCTGATCATTGTATTATGAATAGTTTAGCAATTGCTATGCATGAAATGTTAAATCAAAATAAGCCTTTCGATGAAAAAGCTTATTTGAAACGGATAAAGATTGCTTTAAAAAAAGGATATTGGTGAAATTTTACTGTAGAAAAATTAGGCTATGTTGACATTTCGCTATGCCGTGACAGAAAATCAACGAATTATGGCCCGCATTATAGAAATGTCAACATACCCTAATAGAAGCCAGAAATATCTGTCTTCTATTATTTAAATTAGAAAAATACTGCAAGCTGCAAAGTAGCCATATTTACGTATTTGTTAAGCGGTATAAAAGTTGGGCCACCCGCGCCTGAAGCCCTATCATTGCTGCTATAATTAACATCATGATGGAATTCTATACTTTCCATGGTATCACGCCAAATTGAATAATTGATGGCTGCTATATAACGTTGTCTAGGCAGTAATAAGGCTAAAGCATC
>JBGSLN010000340.1:0-2455 GCA_041740675.1 Gammaproteobacteria bacterium
GCCCCATAAAATATATGGCTATGGTCATTGCAGCTAATTCACCGCCAAATTGAATACCAATTGGCATGCCTAACATAAAAATAGTTTTACACAATGGCCAATTCGGTGCTAAGTTGCCACTGAAGATTTCATATTGTTTCAGTCTTTTATTAAAATACATATTAGTCAATACGCAAATGCAAAATATTGCTTGAACTAAAAATGCGGAACATGCAACACCCGCTAACCCAAGTTTAGGTAAGCCAAATTTACCTAAAATAAATCCATAAGAAAACAAAATAATTAATGGAAACCCTATAACTGTTAATAACAGCATAAATTTAGGTTTGCCAATTCCAGAATAAAATTGCGAAATGACTGATATAATTAAAATAGGAAACATTGAAGCTGCTGCAAAATAAAAATAGTTTTGCGTAAGGATAATTAGCTGAGGATTTTCACCAAACAATGCTAATATTTTTTCAATATTACAAAGAGCAATAGTTGCTGGAATTGCTAAAATGACAGCGAGCCAAAATCCACTTTTCACTAACTTGCCAATTTCGATGGCTGTTTTGTGCTGCGCTCTATAATGACTGACCAAAATACTGATTGCATAAAGACTTGTAGCAACAACAGTCATAATTGTAATAAATGTGGTAATTGCCAACGCAGCAGCGGCCAACTCAACTGGGCCAAGTTGCGCGACAAATCGCATCGCGATAAAGCTGGAAATCATGTTAATTAAGCTGCTAGCACTAATAGGCAAAGCAAAAGCAGTTATTTTTTGTGTACTTATAATAAGACTAGTGAATTTCATTATTTAACATCTTTATAGCATCATTACACCATTGTATACTTGCTTCAGAATAGATAATTCCTGCTTTTAAGGTAAGAAAACGATAGAGTGTATCGCCAAAAGGTTTGCCAATTGAAAATTTCTTAGCTGTATCTTGATATTTATCCAGCATCGTTTTAACATTATTGCGAAATTTCTCGATATGTTTAACCGTGATTTGTGTTTCAACATTCCATCCAAAAAAGACTTTCAATAATAACTCATTGCGACTCTGAAACAAGATCGGATCTTCAGCCAACCAATCTTGCAATTCACCGTATCCTTCATCAGTAAGTGTATATACTTTTTTTGGTTTATCGCTTTCAATATTGATTACCTCGCAACTTACCATTCCTTCATCCAGCAGTTGTTTCAAAATAGGATAGATCGAGCTGTCACCTTCTCGCCAAAAATGGTTAGTAGATTGTTGCATCATTTTTTTAATTTCATAACCACTTGCAGGCCGCATTGATAGAATGCCGAGTAATGCAAATCGTGTTTTATTAGATCTAGCCATAGGGGAATTTTCGAATGTAAAATTAATATATCAAAATGATATATCAAAATGATTGTATATTCAACATAATTATTTGCCCTATTAAAGTTGCGCCTTTATATCTCATGAATTCCCTTATTTTGGTAAATAAGATAAAATAGTTTTCATCCTGAGTGCAGCTATCTTGTTCTGCTTTAATTTTATTACTCTTTATAACTTCTATGAATTAATATTAATTTTTTTAACGATTAGCATCATTATTATTTTAGTATATGGAGTAGAGTATTTCGTCAATAAAAAGATCGACAAAGTCAAATATGTTTAATATAAACTCTCAAATTAAACCGTTTTGTTTGTTATAGTTTTTTTATGGTATTATTTGCTAATATTTGTAAGATTCTCAAATATTAATGATCTTGAACACATATGTATACAAAAAATCCTATTGAAATTGAAAAGATGCGTGTGGCAAGTCGGCTTGCTGCAGAAGTTTTAGAAATGATCACTCCCTCTGTTAAAGTGGGCGTTAGCACTGGCGAGTTAAATCGAATATGTCATCGTTATATAGTGGAAACACAGAAAGCAATTCCTGCAACACTGAATCATCATAACTTTCCAGCTTGCATTTGTACTTCTCTAAATCAAGTTGTTTGTCATGGCATTCCTTCAGATCAACAAATCTTACAAGACGGTGATATTCTGAATATAGATGTGACCGTAAAAAAAGATGGTTATATCGGCGATACCAGTAGAATGTTTATTGTTGGCTCAGCAAAACCTTGGGCAGAACGATTAGTCAAAATAACACAAGAGTGTTTATATAAAGCCATTCATTGTGTACGCCCTGGAATTCATATTGGTGACCTAGGCTTTATCATTCAGCAACACGCTGAAGCAAATGGTTATTCAGTCGTTCGTGAATTTGCTGGTCATGGTATAGGACAAGAAATGTGGGAAGAACCACAAATCCTACATTATGGTAAAGTTAACACCGGTATCAAACTTATTGCTGGAATGACATTTACCATTGAACCCATGATCAATCTAGGCAAAAGTGCTATCAAATTATTAAATGATGGCTGGACTGTGGTAACCAAAGATCGCAAAATATCAGCCCAATGGGAACATACTTTATTAGTCAC
>JBGSLN010000341.1:0-4817 GCA_041740675.1 Gammaproteobacteria bacterium
TTATTGGTAACCCTATCAATTTTTGAATTTGCAAGGGCCGGTTTTACTTGCGAAGTAGTATCGGTCGATGCGTTACTACATACAATATCACTACGCTTACTAGAACTAGCAAGCCTTCTCATTATATTTTCCATGGTGTCACCTAAGCTTAAGGGGAGGGGGCAACCTCCGCTTTGGTTAGAGCATAATGCTCCAAAAAAATCTTACCTCTTAACACGATACCAAATATTTTATAAAAAAACAAGCAATAGACTACAATTGGAATGCAAAATTATTTTAATGACAATTAATTCATGAGCAACCTGCCTGATGGAGGTCCTTCATTGCGCTCAGGATGATAGCGCATGTCGTCCCGAACGCAACACTTATCATCCTGAACGTCCAAATGTCATCCCGAACAAAGTGAAAGATCATTTCAATTACCTAAGGTAAATAATTTTTGTTAATTAATTACTTTAATGATAATATAAGTGCAATTTCATGAGTTACCAGCATTTTACTTTAAAGTTATTTTAAGTAATAAATTTAGTAATTATTACAAGGAGCATTAATGGATACAGCAATTGTTTATTCCCGTGCAACCTTAGGAATGCAAGCACCTATTGTGACAGTTGAAACCCATATCTCAAAAGGCATTCCTGGATTTTCTATTGTGGGGTTGCCAGAAACTGCAGTGAAAGAAAGTCGAGATCGTGTTCGCAGTGCGATTATTAATAGTCATTTTGAATTTCCTTCAAAGAAAATAACCGTCAATTTAGCACCTGCAGATTTGCCCAAATATGGTAGTCGATTTGATTTACCTATAGCACTTAGTATTTTAATTGCTGCTCAACAAGTACAGTTAGAAAATTTACAACAATATGAATTTGCGGGTGAATTAGCGCTCACGGGTGGATTAAGACCATTGAGAGGTGTATTGCCATTTGCTATAGCATGTAAACTAGCAGAGCGTTCGCTTATTATTCCTAAAGAAAACGTAGAAGAAGCAGTGTTAATCAAAGGCTTGTCGGTTTTTGCTCCTACAAGTTTGACAGAGATTTGTGCGCATTTAACAGGATTTATTCCGATGAAGCCCTGTTTAAATACAGAACAGCGACAATCTCAGTCAATAAAATCAGATTTATTAGACGTACGCGGGCAATCACTGGCAAAACGAGCGTTAGAAGTTGCGGCAGCGGGTAATCATAGCATATTATTTTTTGGTCCTCCTGGAACAGGAAAAAGTATGTTAGCTAGTCGATTACCTGGAATTTTACCAATCATGACTGAAGAAGAAGCATTAGAAGTAGCCGCTGTAGCATCTATCAGTAATCAAGGATTTAAATTGGCGCAATGGCGGGTGCGGCCATTTCGTACTCCTCACCATACAGCGTCAAGTGTTGCATTAGTAGGAGGTGGTAGTCCTCCTAAACCCGGAGAAATTTCATTAGCGCACCATGGAGTGTTATTTTTAGATGAGCTGCCAGAATTTAATCGACATGTGTTAGAAGCAATGCGCGAACCACTTGAAAGTGGCGTCATTGTAATTTCACGCGCTGCAAGACAAGCAGAATTTCCAGCAAAATTACAATTAATTGCTGCAATGAATCCTTGTCCTTGTGGATATTTGGGTGATCCGGATGGACGTTGTAATTGTAGCAAAGAGCAAATTTTAAAATATCGAATGAGAATTTCTGGGCCATTATTAGATCGAATTGATATGCACTTAGAAATGACACGTGTCGCTGAAGACTTAATAACAGGAGTTAAAATTGAAAAAACAGAAAGTAGTGAAAAAGTTAGGCAACGCGTTGAGGAAGCACGCAAAATACAACTTGAAAGAAATCAATGTGCTAACGCCGACTTGCAAGGATTAGAATTAGAGAAAGTCTGTGAAGTTGGCAGCACTGAAAAAGAGTTGTTACAGGGTGTGATCAAAAAAATGAAATTGTCAGCTCGATCATATCATCGGATTTTAAAGGTTGCGCGTACCATTGCAGATTTAGCCAATCATGAAAAAATTGCTAAAAATCATTTGTTGGAAGCAATAAGTTTTCGTAATTTTGATAGGAAGGTATAATTATTTATTTTTACAAAACTCCTCAAATGCTTTCTCGTCTAGAGGCATTGACACTAAATATCCTTGAATTTCATCACATTCTAATTGTTTTAATAGCTCAACTTGTTGGGGTAGTTCTATGCCTTCAGCTAATGTTTTTAAATTTAACTCTTTAGCTAGTTGAATAATTGCCTTAACAATTTTCTGATTTTCTTGCTTTTCTAACACGTTTTCGACAAAACTTTTATCAATTTTTATTTTTCCAATAGGTAATTTTTGCAGATATTTCAGTGAAGAATAATCAGTGCCGAAATCATCGAGAGCAAGTTGAAAACCCAAGTGCCGAATAGAATTTAAGGTTTTGATACATTTTTCAGGCTCAGTCAAACTCACACGCTCAGTGATTTCAATTTCAATAAACTTAGCTTTAATCGAGAACTTTTCAATAGTTTTAATTAAAATACTCAACAAATTTTCTTGATTCAATTGCTTAGCTGTTAGGTTTATGGCTAAACGAAACTCACCAAGCCCTTTTTCTTTCAAGCGATTATGCATTTTAGCGGCGGTTTCAAAAAGCCATTCAGTGATTAAGAAAATTAAAGAAGAATTTTCTAGGATCGTGATAAATTCATCGGGAGAAATTAATCCTTTTGCAGGATGATGCCAGCGTATCAATGTTTCTGCACCTATAATTTTATTTGTATGCAACGACAATTGCGGTTGGTAAACTAAAGTGAGCTGTTTTTCTAACACTGCTCGATGTAAATCTTGATAGAGCTCGTGATGTTTGAGTAATTGTTGATTAATTTCGGGAGTATAAAATTGAAAAGTATTTACACCAACATTATGTGCTTGTAATAATGCCATATCTGCAAATTGAAACAGGAGTTCAGTATCAGTTTGATCCGTTGGATATAAAGCAATACCAATATTAATTGAAGAATGCAATGTATAAGAATCAATGATGAATTCTCGAGAAAAAATACTGATTAGATGTAAAGCAAAATTATCTAATTCTTCAATAGAATGGCAATGATAAGCCGCAATAGCAAAAAGATATGAGCTGAAATGACCTAATAAATCTTCTTTAGAAATGTTACTTTTTAGAATCTTAGCACTATGTTGCAGAAACTTATCAGCGACGGCCTGGCCCAAATGTTGACTAATAGGTATATAATCATTCATATGTAAAAAGAGTAACCCGAAGAAGGTGCTTTTTGATTTTTTTTCATCAAATAAGAGTTTAAAAAAGTGCCTATTAAAAATTTTAGTTAAGGGATTATGGCTTTGAAGAAAACGATTTTCTTGTTCTATTCGTTTTCGCTCAGAAATATCAATGGCATAAACATTCACATAATTCTCCGCAACTATGGGAATAAAGTCTAATAAAAATGCATGACCATTAACTAATATTTCAATTTGCTTATGTGTCTTAGATAGTAAAACAGCATTCAGTACTTGAATCCATTCTGCAGGTAAGATATTCGTTTTTTCACATGACCAAAAATGAAAAAGAGTTTTACAGGCTTTATTGGCATAGATAATGTTACCATTAGCATTAACTCGAAAAGTTGGATTTTGATTTTGTTCTGGAAACAGTGCCATCGCAGCTAAGGCTTTGTTAGCATCATTTAATTTTTGAGTTCGCTGATCCACTTGAATTTCTAAATTTTCATTTAAAATATTTAATTCGCGAGTTTTTTGATGTAGTTCATGCAATGTTAACTGTAATTTGGAAAAAGTAGTATTTACTACATTAAAAATGAAACCTAATTCATTGGATGGTAAAAAATCGATATAAGTAATGGCTGACGGCAAATTTCCTTCTAATCTTTGTATTGACAGATATGCATTTCTAATGGGTCTTATTAATAAATAGTAACTGATTAATAAACTCGCTAAGGTTAAGACTATCAACAGCAATAATGCGATAGACCAGTAAGTTTTAATAAAATCTGATAAAGTGGTTTTTAAATGAGTGTTATCAACTATAGCCACCATCTCAAAGGGTGCTTCCAATTCGCGTGCGTTCCATAATGTGTAATAGTGTTCATCATCTTTATAATAAAATTGGCCATTAATCACAGGGAGCTCTTCAAAATCAGCGGGGCTTACTTTAGGATTGATTCCAAATTTTTTAACGACATTTCCTTCTAGATCATAGAGAATTCCACCCTTAACTGCAGAAAATTTTAATATGTTATTTTCAAGTTGTTCTGAATGACTAAGGGTATAATCAGCAGTTAATACTCTTGCCGCTTCTAAGGCGTTTTTTTCAAATAAAGCTATATGTTCTTTTCTAAATAAGGTATAAAATGGAACTAAAAGTAATAGCTCGGCGATAAAAATTACGATAAATAACCAAACTGAGAACTGCCAACAAAGTTTGCAATTAAAGACGTTTTTGAACCAGTGTTTATGTTTATCTATCATGAAGTTCCAGAAAATAAGTTAAGTAATCGTAACTTAATTGTTGCAAAGTCAACAGCTCGCTTTTATGCTAATATATTAATAATAGCAGTATAATATAAATTAGATGGAGTTACTGTGTTTAATAACCTGGCAAAAAATGTTGTTGTTGCTATAATAGCGCTGTGTATGTTTAAATATGCCTATGCAGAAAGTCAAGTTCAATGTCAAGTGATAGTCAACAAGAATCCCAGTTGGGGACAAGAAAGTGTGAAGGTTGATGTTATTGATTTCAATTCTAAAAAGATCATTCAATCAATGAATTTAGCTGCCGCAACTCAAAAAGCACCTTCTGTCAATACATTAACAC